>CAYWUY010000025.1:0-21060 GCA_964461535.1 uncultured Flavipsychrobacter sp. | reverse complement strand
GCTGCAATATATTGGCTGGAAGCTAGTATTAATGATAACGATTACGCTTCAAGAATAAAAGCAACACCCGAAGGATGGTGGTATACTGCATTGCTACCAAACAGAACTAGAGTAGTAAGTTTTATGGGGCTACCCCACTCTATAAAACAACTAATGGCAGACAAATACCTATTTATTAAACAGCTTAATGAAGCGGCAATTATCCCATACGAAATACTTGCTAATAAAATCTTGTCTAGCAAAGCCACACAAGCAGGTATGAGCGTCCGCGCACATTTTACAGTTGACAACCTGTTATTTGTAGGAGATGCTGCAATAGCATCTGATCCTTTGTCCTCACAAGGAATATTCTTTGCTCTATACAGTGGCATTAAAGCTGCTGAAACAATTATTAAATCTCATAATGAGAAAGACAAAAAAGAAACACACTTAAACCTTTACTCACAATCAATAGAAAGAGTGTATAATGAAACTCAACGCTCAAGACAATACCACTACAATAATGAATATAGATATAGACATCTACCCTACTGGAAAATGCAGCTTAGTTAGATGCACAACTATATACTAAAAAACGAGAGCGATACCCAGTAAAGTATCGCTCTCATTTTTACTTGCTTGAATAATAAATTAATTACTGTTTCACAAAACGAATGTGCTCTGTAAAATTAGCATTGCTAATTTTCACAAAGTATGTACCTGAAGAGAATTGTTTCATATCTATTGGCGTTAAAGCATCAGTCAAATATTTTTCAATTACAACTCTGCCCGACATATCAATTATATTTACAGTAGTTTGTAAGTTTAATGCAGTAGCATCTACTTTTACAAATAGTACATCTGTTGTCGGATTAGGATATACACTTACTATATTAGATTTTCCAACATCATGCACACCAACAGTAGTTTGGAAGCGACGTGTAATCCAGTCAGAGGATAAACCTACAGCACAAGAATCTTTTACATGTGCATAATAAACTGTACCTGCAGTAAGACCGCTTACAGTAGCAGTAGTAGCGGTGGTATAAGTACCGGAAACAGAAGGAGCGGAGGCTGATGCATTAACAACATAATTATAACCTAAAGAACCTGTAACGGCAGGCCATGTAAACGTAACACTTGTAGGTAATATTGTAGTAAAAGTAATAGAAGCTACAGTATCGCAAGTAGCAGTAACACTAGCAGTAGTGAACGGTACAACTATCCAATCAGAGAAAGAAGTGGAACTACATTTTGTTCTAAGATGAAAGTAATATGTAGTTGCGGGTATTAAGGATGACATAACAGCAGTTGCTGTAGCGGTAAACGTTCCCGCAGCTGTAGGGTCTGCTGCTGTGGTATTCACTACATACTCATATCCTTCTACTCCAGTAATTGCAGACCAATTGGCTGTTGCAGTAGTAGAAGTAATATCACTTACCGATAATGCTGTAACTGTATCACAAACAGTTGCTGTAAGTGTTGTAAAAGGTACACTTACCCAATCTGAATAAGTAGAAGATGAACATTTAACTCTGACAAAAGCATAATAACCACTACCAGGAGAAAGAGTTCCTACACTTACGGTAGTATCACTAACATTCGTGCCGGCTGTAGTTGGCATATCAGGTGTGGTAGTAATAGTATATTCATAGCCTTCAGCTGCACCAGGCATAGTATTCCATGAGAGAATAGCCGATGTTTCAGTAATACCCGTAACTGCTAAGCTTGTTGCTGTATCGCATGGCTCAGGTGCACGCGTAGTAAATGGAACTGATACCCAAGACGAGTATGTAGAAGCACCACACCTAACCCTTACGTGTGCATAGTAATCTGTTGATGGTGTCAAAGTAGATATTGAAGCAGTTGTTTCGGTAGTAAACGTGCCAGAGCCTGTTGGAGCCGATGAACTAGTGTTTACTTCCCACTCATAGCCACTTGCACCGCTAACGGCATCCCAACTCATATGAACCGCAGTAGTACCCACTGATAGCATAACATCGGAAACGGGACCACAAGTTGTAGCATCTTCTATGGTTATGTTATAATCTTCAGTTTCTCCATAATCTAGTAGAGGGGCACTCTCTAAAAAGACAGTAGTTGATGTAGGAACAGCAGGTCCGGACATGGTATATGCTGTATCTTCAAATACCATTACACGCATACGAGTAGTAGCTATTGATGCACTTGTAGGAATAGTAATAATTGCAGTAGCTGGATTGGGAACCATCATTGGCCCATAAGTAGATACTAACTCGCCTGCATCATCGAAATCCCCATCGTTGTTGTAATCGATATAAACTGAAAAGAAATGTGTGTTAGGTGAGCCATCATGGTCTACAGATAAAGTATAGGAATTCCCTCTTACCACAGTAGGTCCGGTTAAGGTGTTGTAGTATACATAATGACCCGCAGGGTATGGTGTGGTTCCGGTTGAGTGATTCCAACTACCTAGAGTTACATTAGAAATGTAATGTACAACAGGATCGCCTACGCCGAGATGATCATCAAAATCAGCTGAAGAGTATGGCGCAGGATCTACAATCTGCGCATAAGACAAGATAGGTGCTGAGAAAAAGCTGCATATAGCTATCAGCGTAAGTAAACTAATTTTTTTCATTGGCTTTTATTTATTTATAAATTAGATTGGCTTGCTTAGACAGGATTAAAAACTGATATAGATGGGTGCAAAAAAGCATTTTTTGGATTTACATAAAACATAAAAACAAATAGTCCGAAAATGTAGCATCCTCTTTTCTTGGAAGTTGTTGTTGCTATTACAATTAAAAGTTTATACATCTACTCAAGCAGATACAATAATGTATTTAAAATCAACACAATACTATTTTAATAAGTTTAGTATACACTCATGTACCTCAAACCACAGGTATAATCAGTTTAATTTTTAAGAAATTTCATATACTGCACATCATCCCCGTTTAAATATTTTACTATATATACTCCCGCAGGATATTCCTTTACACTTATGGATACATTAGTTTCATTCATATTTACAATTGCAATTACTCTACCGGAAATATCTGAAATCGTTAGAACTGCATGTTGTACTTCCTTCAGTCCTTGTAGCTTTAAGTACACGATATCATTAGCTGGATTCGGATACACTAATAACTCAGCCTTTGAACCCAATACCACTTCTACACCAACGGGTGTGTTGAATGCTTTAGTAACCCAAGATGATGAAGCAGCAGTAGTACATGTATCTCTCACATGTGCATAATATGTGGTTCCTGCTGATAAACCGGTAACAGTAGCAGAAGTTAAAGTAGTATAAGTCCCAAATACTGTTGGTGCTGCTAAACTATTGTCTACTACATATTTATAACCTACACTAGTTGACAAAATTTCACTCCAGTTAAATGTTACACTAGTACTTGATATGGCACTAAAAGAAATCCAACTAACAGGATCACATGGCACGACAAATGGCAGAGTAGTAAACGATTTACTTACCCAAGAAGAATATGAAAACGCATCGCACTTAGCCCTTACATGCAAATAATAGGTAGTAGCCGCTGTTAGCCCAGATGCAGAAACTGATGTGGCAATAGTAGCTGTACCAGAAGAAGTGGGACTAGCAGCACTTGCAGATATAACATATTCATATCCTATAGCACCAGAAACTGACGCCCAACTTAATGTAGCACCAGATGTTGTAATATCTGTAGCGGATAATGACGTAGGTACTGCACATGGTATAGGTGTAACTGTTGTAAATGGAACCGTTAACCAAGAAGAGTAACCATAAGTTGAACACCTAACTCTAACATGTGCATAATACGTTGTGCTCATTGTAAGTCCTGTAACATCAACAGAGGTAGTTGTAGTAGGTGTGCCAGAGCCTGTTGGAGCAGCAGCAGATGTATTTACTACATACTGATAACCTAGTACAGTACCTACAGCGGCATCCCAAGAAATAGTAGCAGAGGATAACGTAATTCCGCTGACAGACAAACCAGTCATTGTATCACAAGGTGGTGGAGCAGTAGTTGTAAATGGTACATTTAGCCATGTAGAAAAAGATGTTGCGCTACACTTAACCCTCACATGCGCGTAGTAAGTAGTTGACGGAAGTAAAGTTGAAAGAGATGCTGATGTATCGGCAGTAAAAATTCCAGAACCTGTAGGTAAGCTAGCAGTTGTGTTAATTAACCATTCATAACCAATACTACCGGCAGTTGCAGGCCAATTAATGGTAGCACTACTTTCTGTAACTGTAATAGGCACAAGTATTGACAATGGATCGCAAGGTGTAGGATCTACTATATTTACATTATAATCTTCTGTTTCGCCCCAATCAAATAAGGGACTAGCATCATTAGTGCAAGGAACAGGTGCGGTAGCACCACCTATCCAAGTATAGTTGTCATCTTCAAATACCATTACCCTCATTCTGGTTACCCCAGCAGTGGCGGTAGCAGGTATAGTAACCGTAGCAATTGCAGGATCTGTTGCTGTAAATGGATCGAATGATAAAACATTTTCCCCAGGATCTGTAAAATCACCATCGTTATTAAAATCTATGTATGCTGCAATAAAATGAATTAAACTAGTTAGAGAGTTATCATTATCAACAGTAAGTGTATAAGTATCTCCTTTATTTAAGTTGGGAGCAACTACAGTATTATAATAGCCGTAATGTAGCCCTGGCAACTGAAGAGTACCGGTATTATTATCTAAAGAGCCTATTCTTACTCGGGAAATATAATGTGGTTGAGCTCCACTACCATCGTCATATCCTCCTGAGCAGTATGGAGATGGATCTGTAATTTGGGCAAGGGTTGTACTAACAATAAAAGAACACAACAAGGTGGTTACTAATTTTAAATAGAGCTTTTTCATTGGCTAAAATGCATTTAAGAATATAATGCAGTATAAGACGTAGAAAACACATAAATAGATAGGTAAAATTTCATATATTTATGACTCACATTATTCACTAAATCCATAAATACGTAAATACAGTTCAACTGTTGTGACTATAGAAAAACGAGGAGTATACGATGTAGTTAATAAAATAAAAATTAAGTTCTCACAATGTCGTAATACATAATAGAATGTTTATAAAGTAGTAAAGCCCTCCAAGATGGAAGGCTTTACTACTTTATAAATTAACTGAGAAAAAATACTATCGTTACTGTTTCACAAAACGAATGTACTTACTCTCGGCACCATTACTATACTTTATAATATATATACCCGCTGCTTGACTTGTCATATCCAAACTCACAACACCTTCTTTTACATCTACAGACTTAATAAGTCGACCTGATATGTCAGTAATTATTAAGCTTGCATTATCAGCATTTGTAGGGTTAGTTATTTTTATATTCACTTCTTCAGATACAGGATTAGGATATACTTGTATATCAAAATTTTGACTTGCTGCATCTGCAACACTTAATCCTGCAGGAGTTGTAAATTGTTTTGTTATCCAGTTTGATAAATTGCCCGGCCCACAAGTATCTCTTACATGTGCATAGTATGTGGTGCCAGATGTAAGCCCTGTTACTGTAGCCGAGGTAAGCGTTGTGTAAGTGCCCGCTACTGTTGGTGAAGCTAAATTATTATCTACTACATACTTGTAACCTACGCTTGTAGATAGAATTGCACTCCAATTAAAAGTTACGCTTGTACTTGAAACTGTACTAAAAGATATCCAGCTAACAGGATCACAAGGCACAGTAAATGCTAAAGTAGTAAATGGTATTGTTACCCATGATGAAAAAGAAAACGGATCGCACTGAGCTCTTACATGTAAATAATAAGTAGTACTAGCAGCTAAAGAGCCTACCGAAACTGAGGTAGCAGTGGTAGACGTGCCAGAACCTGTAGGATCTGCAGCAAAACCATTTACCACATACTCGTATGCTATAGCACCGGCTACATCAGTCCAACCCACTACTGCACCCGAAGATGTAATACTAGTTGCAGTTAGTCCCGTAGGTGTTGCGCATGGAATAGGAGCAGCAGTAGTAAAAGGTACAGTAACCCATGAAGAATATCCGAAAGTAGAGCACCTTACACGCACATGTGCATAATAAGTAGTACCCATAGCTAGCCCTGACACATCAGCAGAAGTTGCAGTTGTAGGGGTACCTGCACCTGTAGGATCTGCTGCAGAGGTATTAACCACATACTGATAGCCTAAGATTGTGCCAACAGCAGCATCCCACGAAATAGTAGCAGATGATAGTGTAATACCTCCAACAGATAAACCTGTCATTGTATCGCACGGAGGAGGAGCCGTAGTAGTAAAAGGAACATTAACCCATGTAGAGTATGAAGTACCGCTGCACCTTACACGCACATGCGCATAATATGTTGTAGATGGTAATAATGTAGTACTAGATGCCGATGTAGATGTAGTAGGAGTACCAGCACCGGTAGGAGACGTAGCGGTGGTATTGATAAGCCACTCATAGCCTACAATTGTCCCAGTTGCCGCAGGCCAAGCTATAGTAGCACTACTTTCTGTAATAGCACTTGGGGTTACAGTAGTTACCGGATCGCATGGTGCAGGATCTATGATATTAATATTATAATCCTCAGTTTCGCCCCAATCAAGCAAAGGAGTTGCATCTTCTGTACATGGAGTAGGCACAGTTGCTCCCATAATCCATGTATAATTATCATCTTCAAAAACCATTACTCTCATACGGGTTGTACCTACTGTAGCTGTTGTTGGCACTGTAAACGTAACAGTTGCTGGATTAGTAACAGTAAACGGGTCTTGAGCTAATACTTGTTCGCTGGCATCGTTAAAGTCCCCGTCATTATTAAAATCAATATAAGCAGCTACAAAATGAATAGAAACTCCACCATCATGTTGAACGGTCAAAGTATAGGAATTACCTTTTAATAAGTCTGGAGCTGCTATGGTATTATAATAAGCATAATGCAAACCTGGAAACTGAACAGTGCCAGTCATATTATTTAATGTTCCCACCGTAACTTGGGATATATAGTGCGGAACAGGAAAACCCAATGCATCATCGTATGCACCTTGGCAGTACGGAGTAGGATCAGTAGATTGAGCAAACGCAACAGCACTGCACATACTGACCAATGCAGTAATAGCAAGTCTTAATTGTTTCATTTCTAGTATAATTTTGTTAAGCTAAATAATTTAGTATTAATAAGACATGGCAAATTAACATTTTAGATGGGCAAAGCAATACATATATATTATAAATATAAAAAAACAAATGCGGATACGAAGAATCGTACCCGCTAACTAAATCAATACTATTTGCTATTTACTTCTTAATTAAGGGCAAAGAAAAATGCGCTTGCCCATTTTGTAGGTTTATAAAGTATATTCCATTGGCTAGTGGACTTATTGAGAGCGGAATATTATTTATTCCTTTTTTAATATAGATATCTTCTTGTATACACGTTGCACCTATTGCATTTATAACACTGCAGTGCACTACATCATCTTTAACGGCATTATATTTTATAAATATTTCATTTTGCGCAGGATTGGGATAAATCTCAAATTTTTGCGATTCTTTTATATTAACATTTATACCAGATGGCACTTCACTATACTTATAAATTCCTCTTAAACTACCGGCTATGGGTATATATGCAATTACAGTAGGCGTATAGGAAGTATCAAACTGTAATTTATACGTCTCTAATAATATAGGAAAACTCAACGGAGGTGTGTAAGTAGGTATACCAGTAGTTATGTTCTCCCATGTTAAACCATCATTTACAGATTTGTATATACCAACATATCTTACATTTAAATACAATTTTCCAGTAGGGTCAATACTCAACTCTGCTGGATAAATAGATGCATCTAAATCCCATCCTCCTAAACCAAGCAATTGCCAATGTGCTGTACCATCATACTTGTATACCTTATTATTTGCCAATGCATATAAGGTATCGTTAGGAGCAACTACTATATCATATTTAGGGTGTATCAAGAAAAAGTCAATATCTACAGATGTATATGTAGCACCAAAATCAATAGACTGTAGAATAAGAGGCTCAAAGCCACCACGTTTTAATGTTATATACAGCTTATTATCTGACGCTATGTCTATGTCATCAATAGACAAATTGCTAGTATCGTATATGGTATAAATGTTTGTCCATGTAGCACCACTATCGTCAGACCTAAATATTTGAGAAACAACATTTATACCCGGCGAAGTATACTCTATATAAGTATATACCCTATTATTGTTATCAACTTTTATTTTGTTAATAAATGCACCATATAGAGGAGTTGGCAAAGTCATGTTCATAACATTTTGCCAAGTAGACCCACTATCTAAAGATCTGTATAATCCTGTAGAATCTTTTAACATTCCGGCAAACAATATACCACTATTACCTCGGGCCAAACTCCTACAACCTGCACTAGGTAAGTTATTATTTAATCTAGCCCAACTAGATGTAGATGGTATAAATTTATGCACACCGGTATTTGCTAAATCTGGCACATAAATATCTCCACCACTAATTAGCATATCTTCTGTAGTGTTTAGCGATATACCAATATTTTTATAATTCCAAGTAGCACTTATAGGAGACCTGAATGCTACACCATTTTGTCTACTCGTACAAAAATACCCGTCGCCACCTAATGCCACTTTAGTATAATCACCAGCAATTAGCCCTGTATTATATGCCGACCATGAAATACCACTATCTACTGATTTATATATTGCGGTAGGCGATGCTGCAAAATATGCCCCAGTTACACTATCATATTCAACTGATACAATTCTCCTATCTATTATACCATTACTAAATAATGTCCAAGAAACACCATTATTAGTAGATATATAAACACCAGCACCTGTTGTATCGTTGGTGAGAATATTATAATCTACTGCAGCTAACAATCTAGTATTAGACCTATTAACTTTTATTTCTTTTACCATTTTACCTACAATTCCAGTATTAGATGCTGTCCAGCTAGAACCATCATTACTAGATTTGTAGACTCCATTTTCTGTTCCGGCTAAAAGTGTACCATCAGCTAAATATCTAAAAGCATTTATACCTGAAAAAGGGGCTGTAAACGTAGACCAGGAGACCCCGGCATTGGTAGATTTATATACCACTGAAGATGAAAATCCTGCCTCATTGGCTACAATAATATTTGTTACTGGTTTTCTTACAACTGCATTTATCAATGCATTGGTTCCTGAAGTTGAAGAGGTATAAAATGGCTCATTAGACCATGAAGCACCAAGATTATTTGTCCAAAATAATCCTCTGTGCACTGTACCTACATACAATGTGCCTGTCGCCCTATCTATTTCAATATCAGTAGCATTACTAATCCTATAATTATTGGCAACTTGAGTCCATGTAGTGCCATTATCGTCAGTATAATAAATATCACTTGAAAAATAGGTAAGAATAAAGGTTCTTCCCGTGGAATCTGACGTTATATCTACAACCGAACTGCCATTGGGTAAGTCGGCAAACTTGTGCCAAGAAGATTGAGCCTGAGATAACATACAGCTACCCAAAAACATGACAAGAATAGCGTTTAATTTTTTCATGGGTGAATTTTAATGCAAACCTATTCATGTATTTTTATAGGAATAATTTATTTACACGAAAGCCTATTATATCTTGACCAAATGCAGATTCTATTTTACAATAGTATTCTTGTCAAGTAAATATTGCCTTTGGTGTAAAGCTTATAATTAATAATAATTGCCGATTTACTTTTATGCAAATACTATGCTACTGCTAAAAAAAACAAATACTCCAAAACTATTATTAATTCTAAGCCAAGTCGTTTTTTGGCTATTAGGCTTGTTTGATAATTACCACTCTCAAAACGAGATGGATAGCAACCACCTTATTAATTTTGTTAACGCCTGTATAATTATATCTACCGAAATACTTATTATTTACTGGTTTATTTATGGTCCGTTTCAAAAATTCAAGAAGGATAAAAACTATTTAGTTTTAATAACGAAAAGTTTATTCATACTGCTTACCGGTACTTTTACAAGACTAGTATTGCAAGATATAGATGTACTTATACGTAAGGGTAGACATATGAAATCGTTCACGCTTTACGTATGTGGTATTAGCCATTTAGCTGACAGTGGGCGTGTATTACTGTTATTTTTCTCAGTTGCGATAATTAGGAATCTGTACTTAAGCGAAAAAGAAAAAAATAGAAAAGAAAAAGAGCAGCTAGAAAACGAACTCAACTTTCTAAAAGCACAAATAAATCCACACTTCTTATTTAATGCTATCAATAGCATATATGTGCTAATTGATGAAGATAGCAAACTAGCATCGAAAACACTTTTGCAATTCTCAGGCATGCTTAGATATCAACTATATGACTGTAGTAAAGCATTTATGCCACTAGATAGAGAAATACAATTTTTAAAAGACTATGTAGAGCTTCAAAGATTGAGAATTAATAATACAGTAAGTATTGATTTTGAGGCTATAAATACTGATCAGGAAATTGGGATAGCCCCATTTATTCTCATTGCATTCGTTGAAAATGCATTCAAGCATTTGTCTCAGTTTACCAACAACAGCTTTATTACTATTAGTATAAAACTGGAAAATAAAACTCTATCATTTTTAGTGAGCAACAGCTATGAACCTAACGAACCTAGCAATAACTATAAGACAGAAGGAGGGATAGGACTTCCCAATGTATTACGCAGACTAGAACTACTATATAAAGACAAGCATAAATACCTGGTAAGTAAGACCAGCAATGTATATACTACCGAACTAATTTTAGACTTATATGAAGATGAACTGCTTATTAGCTGATGATGAACCACTAGCTAGAAAAGGATTAGAGAATTTCATTAAAGATATACCATACTTAGATTTAAAAGCTTCGTGCAGTAATGCACTAGAAGTGTTAGATGTGTTGTCTAAAAATAAAATAGATCTTATGTTTTTAGATATACAGATGCCTAAAATGACTGGTATAAGCTTACTAAAAACAATTAGTAAGCCACCTATATGTATTATAACTACTGCCTACCCAAACTATGCTGTTGAAAGTTTTGAACTTGCTGTTATAGACTATCTACTAAAGCCTATTCCATTTGAAAGATTTACAAAAGCTACACAAAAAGCAAAAGAACATTTTGAACTACAAAAGTCTGCCGAAAATGGCACACTACAACAACATGATTATTGCTTTATAAAGTGTGATAAGACATACGAAAAAATAAACTTCAGCGATTTATTGATGGTAGAAGCCTTACAGAATTATATTATTCTTCATACTGTCTATAAGAAATACATTACCTACCTTACTTTAAAAAGTGTTGAAGAACAATTGCCTTCATCTACCTTTATGCAAGTGAATAAATCATACATCATAAACACACAACATATACAAAGAGTAGAAGGTAATGAAGTTAGCATAGGCACTACATCTATATCAATTGGACGAAGCTATAAAGATGCGTTTATGGACAAACTATTGCGAGATAAATTACTAAAAAGATAAGTAGCAAAAAGGTGTTGGCTAAGCCAACACCTTTTTCGATTCTAAATATTCATTCCAATCATTGAGCTGGGCTCCTTTTAGTACTCTTGGAAATTTATTCATAGCACCGTATTTACCTTTAGCTTTTAAATATTCCATAAAGGTATTGGGCGGTAGTAAGGTAACGCCTACTTCTTTTAATGCGGAAGTACGTTCAACAGCATAGTCATCATTCAACTCACAAAGAGACTCATCTAGTAATCTCATAATCTCATCAGGATTGGCATTTTTATCATCACAGCCTAAATACCACTGATGTGCAAAGCGGTTATCTTTCATATAACCACACACTGTAAATTCACGAACGGTAATTTGTAGTTTTTTAGAAACTATATCTATGGCTTTATTCATGTTATCAACAGACATATGTTCTCCACACAAACTTAAAAACTGTTTAGTACGCCCTACTATAGCTATTTCATATTCCTGAGCATTAGTGAATTTTATAACATCACCAATTAAATACCTCCATGCACCAGAGCAAGTAGTTAGTAACACTGCATATTCTACCCCTTCTTTTACTTCATGCACTAGTACACTATCTGCGTCCTTACGCACGTTACCATCGTCATCAAAGTTCTTTTCATTGAATGGAATGAACTCATAGAAAATACCAGCATTTAATACCAATTTTATGCCTGCACCCGGACGCGCCTGAAAACCAAATGAGCCCTCAGATGCCATGTAAGTTTCTATGAAGTTTACTTCTTTACCAAATATCTTTTTAAAACTCTCTCTATAAGGCTCAATAGATACTCCCCCATGTATATATACATTAAGATTCGGCCATATATCGTGAATAGTATTGAGATTGTAGTGTTTTATGATTCTTTCTAAAACTATCTGAACCCAGGCAGGTACCCCACATATAGTTCCTACATCCCATTTTTTAGCATTCACCACCATTAGTCGGATTCTGTCTTCCCAACGTGGACGCTTTGATATCCTTTGACCGGGCTTGTATAACAATGAGGACATCCATCTAGGCATGTTCTTAGCGCTAATGCCACTCATATCCCCTTCATAATATTCACCCTTCTCATATAATGAAGTGGTTCCTCCTAACATTAATACCCCCTTTTCAAATGAAACAGGAGAAATATTAAAGTTGGCCATGCTATACAGTTGTTTAAAACCTACTTTCTTTATAGACTTTATCATATCCTGTGTAACAGGTATATGTTTACTGGCAGATTCTGAAGTACCGGAGCTTAGTGCAAAGTATTTTACTTTACCCGGCCATGAAACATTTTCTTGACCTTGTAGACACATATGCCACCATTCGTTATACATATCATTGTATGTATGTACAGGCACTGTGGCTCTATATGCCGATACTAAGTCTATCTCACGACTCAGCATATTTCCAAAGTCATAATGTTTACCAAATTTTGTAAACTGGCCTCTATCTAAAAGTTGTCTTAATGTATTTCTTTGATATGTTTCCGGAGTAGCAACCGGTAGGGTAAATTTTTTTCTTACTTGTAATGAACGAGCTATAAGGTTGCCTAACAATGCCATCGTTTGCTTAACAGAATAAAAAGTGAATCACAAATGTATTGATTTCAATGTTAAATTTGTGGTAACTATTTTTACTTAGCACAATTGCTGAGTACAATATGTTATTTTCATTTTACTCAAGTGCACAAACATATATTATTTTCTATGAGATTTTTATCTATTTTATTGAGCCTCTTACTCATTTTTGTTGGTGCTAATGCACAAAATAAAAATGTACCCAATACCCCACCTACTACTGTAGGAGCACCTAGTGATAAAATAGACTACACCCAAATGGGTGCACCAATGCCAAAGCTACTATTAGAGACGCTTGACAGTATAAAAACTGAATTCAAAAAAGGCGGATGGTTATCTCGTAAAAAAGCAGTTCCTAGTGCATATTCACCCAAAATACTATCTGATAAAGACTTTAGCTACGATGGCCCATTGGTAGTAATGATGTTTAACCCTACATGCGGGCATTGCCAAGAGGAAACCATAGAAATGCAAAAAAATATTCATATATTTAAAAACACAAAGGTGGTATTAATGGCTAACAAAGTAATGCGTCCTTACCTGCCCACATTTATCAAAGACTATAACTTAGCCAATTCTTCTACTTTCTTCGTGGGCATAGATAGTCTAGACTTTATTAAAGAGACTTTCCTTTACCAAATGCTGCCACAAGTGAATGTATATAACAAACAAAGAAAACTAGTAAGAACTTTTACAGGAGGAGTATCTATGGATACTTTAGCTAAATACCTTGATAACTAATTGCTAGACAGGCTTTTGTATCTGTTTCACCTCTACAATTCCGGGGAATAAATACATTTTACCATTTTGTATATTTCTACACTTTGTCCGTGTACGAACCTTCTCAATCTTTACAAAAATTTGTCCATCCTCGGTCTGGAAGTAATCATTTACAAGTAAATCATCTACTAATAGATGATCAGGTTTACGGTCATCATATCTATATAATGCCTTAAATAGACGAGGATCAGTACAGGTGCTAGCAGCAGGGTCATGCAGATATGCTAAAAGTGCTTTTTCTACGGGAGAAGGAAAGAAGCCCTTACCAAGAAATGGGATAAGAATATGCCTAAACTGTGTTTTCCATTCTTCTCCATGCGGAGCTACCCTATGTCCAAAATGAAGAAAAGTATTCATATGGGCCATTTCATGAAGCAGTGTAATTAAAAAGCTATACGGATTTAGATTAGCATTAATACTAATTCTATGATATGGTTCTTGCCTTGTAGGATTTCGGTAATCACCTAAAACGCTTTTACGCTCCCGAGTAATTGTAAGATGAATGGTATGAGTACGAAAAAAAACTGCAACATCCTCGAAAGTGCCTTCGGGTAAAAATTGTTTCAAAAATGGTATTGAGGTCTCTTTCTTGCCCATAGCTGCTTTACTCCTTACGTTCTTTTGCTACTTTTGACAACATTAAAGTTTCGGAAACTAAGTAAATAGCATATATACCCATCATTAAAAATAATGTCGGCTTATGTAAGTGCTTGCTATTCAATTTTATATATACAGCCGCTGCTATCATACAAACAAACATCTTAAGCATAGTTGCTGCGGAAACTCCTCTTACAAAAGCTCCTCCTGATTGGTTCATTTGCTTCTTAACAATCATAAAGCCCCCCATCATAAGAAGGAATATAATAAGATTAGCCCCTTCTAATGCTAAGAAACTATATTCCGGCAATGTAGCAGTTAGAAAATAAAAGCCAGCAGTTAGCAAAGTAAATATTAGTAGCTGGGTAGTAACGAAAGATTGTTTCATTTATTTTTCTTATTAAACACGCTTATAATTCGCCATAAAGATATTACAAGCGAAACCAATGGAAAAACAATCATAGCTACAGGAATTTTCCAATGAAAATAACCGTCAACTTTATGACCTAACCAAACAGCCAACAATAGCATTACCATCCACTGAGTGGCTAGCCCTACATACTGCATAACAACATTAGCTTCTCGCTTTGGCATTGCTGACGAAATTATTGTAAACACTAGCCCTATCAAAAAAAGATTTTGTTAATTTAATATCTACATCCAACAACGTGCCTACCATTTTTTGTCTATTTTTGACTACCTAGGCGCAAAATATTAGCATGTAAAACTTCTTGCATACTAATATAGTAGTACTGCCGTTAATAATTAGAAATAAAACCGTTTACGGAAAGTTGAGATTAAAATATATCATATTTATACTTTTTTGCATCTTCTTTAGTTTTTGCAGTGGACAGTCTTGGGCACAAACAGCAAAAGAGCGTAAAGAAGAGGCAGCTCTTCGTGCCGAAGCCCGAAAAAGAGCTGCCGACAGTATAAATGCAGTAAGAAAATATAAAAACAGCAAAAAATATAAAGACAGTGTAGCTAAAGCTAAAAAACTAAAACTAGCTGAAATGAAAAAGGCTAGGACAGATAGTATTAGCAAAGCCCCAATGACAGCTGCTGATTCGGCAAGAGTTTTACAAAAGGTAAGAATGGACAGTTTAAGGGCAGCCCAAAAAGAACGTGCAGAGAAGACACTACAAAATAATAAATATAAAAAAAGTAAACGCTATGCAGATAGTGTGGCTATAGCTAAACGAACTAAAAGCGACAGCCTTAAAAATGCAATGGAGAAACGGCGAAATGAGACCGCCAAAGCTAGAAAGCATATTGCCGATAGTATGAAAGCAGTTAGAACTCACTTTTCTGATAGTGTAAAAAAAGTGAGAACTAAGTTTACAGACAGCATAAAACTAGTTAGAAAAAAGAGAATGGACAGCCTTAATAAAGTAAAGGCTGATAAGCTAAAAATGGCTAAAGCCAAAGAGAAAAAAGCTGAACAAAAAAAGGCATTAGCACTAGAAATAAAAACCAAGCAAAAAAGAGAAAAGTTCACCAACATGTCCATGTTGAAGAAAAAGTGGTCTCCTTTTAGGCGGTTTACTCAAAACTCGTTTACACACTACAACTACTACTATAACGCTAATAGAAAAATGGAATTGGCAAATGCCAATATGTTGCGAGGAGGCTTCAAAGAAAACTACGACTCGCTTATTGGGCTATTCCCTTATGACCCCAACAGAGATTCGTCTTTATTAGCTGCCGACATGGATAGCATCATAAGAAAGGCATCACTTGGCATACAAATACATGACCCTCGTGTAAAATGGAGTAATGATTTGTATTTACTTATGGGGCAAGCATACTATTATAAAGGTAGCTATGAAAATGCTGCTGCAACATTTAAGTATGTAATGAATTCCGAGCAAGATATTAAAGCACATCAGCCTGGCAAAAGTTCTACCTACTCTAGAAAACCAACTTCTTTTGTACAAGATGAGAAGCATGGATTTCTTGATTTTCTTAAACACAAGTCTGTACATAATGATGCTATTTTGTGGCTTGCCCGCACCTATACCCAATCGGGCTATGTAGAAAATGGAGAGGCTGTTTTATCTCTATTATTATCTGACCCAAAACTACCGGAAGACCTGAAAGGTAGAATAGCTGTAGAACGCGCCTTTGCTTACTTAAAAGGAGGCAATGAAGAACTAGCATCAGAACAACTAAATATTGTTATTGAAGATGATGAGCTCCCTAGTTGGCTAAGAATGCGCGCTGCATACCTAAATGGACAATTACTAAACAGAGCCAATAAATATAAGAATGCGGTAGCCAATTACGAGCGCTGCCTAGATTTCTTTCCTAAGTTGGAAATGGATTTCTTTGCTCGTAAAAACATAGCATACAATACACTACTTGCTGGTGGAGATGTAAGCACAGGCATACAACCACTAAAAAATGTACTTAACGACGGCAAATACACCAGTTACTACGACCAAATATATTATGTATTGGGTATGCTTTCTGCTAAAGTAAATAAGCAGAATGATGCTATTAAATACTTGGACTTAAGCTGCCGCACACCTAAGGCCACTAAAAAACAGAAAACACTTTCTTTTATAGCACTTGGAGATGTGCATTATAGTATAGGAAATTATACCGATGCTAAAATGGCCTACGATAGTGCCGCAAAATATGCTGGCAACTCTAATAAAGAAGCTGTGGTATTAGCTGCACAAAAACGAGCTCAAGGATTAAGCTTAATATCTGGACCAGCAGGAACAATAAAAGAACTTGATAGCTTACTGAAGTTAGCTGCACTAAGTGATAAAGAACAAGAATCGATAGCTAAAAAATATAGACAAAAACTAGAGAAAGCAAGGCAAGACAGTATAAAAAATGCTGAAGCTACAGCTAATGCTCCACAACAAGAGGAGGCACCGGAAGCTACAGGAGATATTGCTGCTACAACCAACTGGTATTTTTCTAACCCATCATTAATGCAACAAGGAAGTAATGAATTTAAGCGCAAATGGGGCAATAGAGGACTAGTAGACAACTGGCGTAGAGTGAGCACCGGAGGCGGTAGCACTAATACTGAAGAAACTGCTGAAGAAGATGCAAGCAATAGCAAACAAGAGCTAGCAGAAGACGGACTACCTAGTATAGAAAGCTTATTGGCAGTAATACCTAAAACAGCTAAACAAAAAGCAGATGTAGAAAAGAAGCTACAGAAAGCTTATATACAACTTGCTAAAGCATATTTCAATCAACTGGACGACTACAAGCAAGCCGGCAATACCTTAGATAGCTTAGATAAAAAAGTGCCTAATCACGTGCAACAAGAAGAGACCATGTATCTGCGCTACAAAATAGCCATGCGAGAAAACAACATTGATAAAGCATTTGCTATAAGCAAACAGTTTTTATCTCAGTTCCCCAACTCGCCTTATGCTATGATGTTACGTCCTAAAAATGACGAAAGCAAGGGTGGTAATAATAACGGCATCGCAGTAAATACCTATTATGATGAAACATACGATCTAGTAGTTAAACATCAATATACAGAGGCTTTAATGCATGTTGGTATAGCTAAAAAATCCTATGGAGACCCAACATTTTTGAAACGTTTCATTGTAGTAGAAGCTATGGCTAATGCCGGACAAGGTAATTATGACCAAGCAGATACTATACTAAACAAATTTATAGCTGCCAACCCTAACGACTCTTTAACCGACTGGGCTCAGCAAGTACAAGCATATGTAAAAGATGTTCGCAAAAATGGCGTGCCTACGTGGTATAAAAACTTACCTCCAATAGATAGCGTTAAACTTGCAAGAAAAGCAGCAGAAGCTAAAAAGAAAGCGGAAGCACTGGCCAAAGTAAATGCACCGCCGCCACCTCCTAAAAGACCGGCCGATGTACCTTTAATGTTTACATATGTTCCTGAAGAAAGTCATCATGTGATACTAAAACTAAGAAGCCTAGATAAAAGAACAGGGCCTTTAAAAAAGCAGTTACAAACAGATACCCTACAAGTACTTATAGATATGTATAGTACTAAGGATGTATTTGTAATGATAGAGGGTTTTAAGTCGGCAGAAGCGGCTGAGAATTATATAGATAGCCTAATAGGCAGTGAAACACTTAACGACTATGACAGTACAGAGTATGAAACACTTATAGTATCTACTAAGAATTACAAAAAACTATTTTACGACAAAGAAATAGATAAATACTTAGCCTACTATAATACTTACTATAAAAAGCCTGAAGAGACTCAACCCAAGTAGAACAGAGTTTACTTGTCTATAAAGATAGAGGCCGGATGTTTATTGCATCCGGCCTCTGTTATTTGTATTACTTTAGTATAATTAGTCTCTTGAATGAGATCTATTACGACTATAACCACCTCTGCCTTCAGTGCCACCAGATTCAAAACGACGAGGACCTTTTCCAGAACCACCGCCTCTTGAACCTTTATCACCACCACGATAGCCACCACCATTAGATTTATTATAGTCACCTCTAGACTCACCAGAGAAGCTGCGACCACCACCGCCACCTGAGCGAGTTTGTTCTGCTTCTTCTAAGCGAATTTTACGGTTTTTGAATTTTTTAGAAGCTAAATGCTCTTTTATGTATTCAGCTGCATCAGATGGAACATTAAAGAAGCTACTTAACTCACGCACAGTAACACGCTCAATAACATTAGGCTCTACATCAGTAGATTCAGCAATAAACTGAACCAGCTTAGCATTATTTAAGCCATCTTTTTCACCAATATTAATAAATAGACGTACCCAACGACTACCACCACTGGCAGTAGAACGGCCTTTATTTTCAAAACCAGCATTTAAATCTTCTGCATCTTGATAAGCCTCCACTGTTTCGCGCAACTGCAACCAAATTAGTTTATGAATAAGCTCATCTTTATCCATAGAAGCGAATACATCGCTCATAGACTCGTAATATAAGCTAGCAAAATCATCTTTAGGTTCAGCAGTAGCTATTTGCTCTACATAATAGAACAATCTTTTACGAATAACTTCGCTACCATCAGGAATATCACATTTGTTGAAACGTTGTTTAACCAACTTCTCAATCTGACGGATATTTGATATTTGCTTAGGAGACACTATAGACATACAAATACCAGACTTGCCTGCGCGTGCGGTACGTCCGCTACGGTGCGTATACACTTCAGGGTCATCAGGTAATTCGTAGTTGATAACATGGGTAATATCGTTAACATCAATACCGCGAGCTGCTACGTCAGTAGCTACAATAGCTTGCAGACTACGATTTTTAAAGCGCTCAAGTACTTTACTACGCATCTTCTGATCCATATCGCCATGCAAAGGGCTAACATGGTAGCCCATTTTCATTAGCTTTTCAGATACTTCTTGAGCATCTTGTTTGGTACGGGTAAAAATAATACCATATATACCAGGAGTAAAATCTAATAAACGGCGAAGTGTTTCGAATCTATTATGATGATTAGCAACGTAATATTGGTGATCAATATTCTCATTAGTTGAATTAGCTGCTGCAACTGCAAACTCTTCCCACTGCTTCATAAAGCGCTTAGCTATGCTACGCACATCGTTACTCATAGTTGCAGAAAACAACCAAGTATATTTTCTTGCAGGGGTATTTTTCAATATCAATTCGATATCTTCTCTAAAACCCATGTTTAGCATTTCATCAGCCTCGTCAAGTACTACATACTCTACATCTTCTAAGGATAATGCTTTACGTTCTAGTAGGTCAATTAAACGACCTGGTGTAGCTACAATAACTTGAGGGTTAGATTTCACCTCACGTATTTGGCCACCTATAGGCACACCTCCATAAACTGCGGTTACACGCAATCCACGTATTAGAGAACCATATTTATGCAGTTCAGTTTGTATTTGCATACAAAGCTCGCGGGTGGGGCTAAGCACCAAGCACTGCACATTTTTTCTACTTACATCAGTGTGATGTAAAAGCGGGAGACCAAAAGCTGCGGTTTTTCCCGTACCGGTTTGTGCAAGCCCTATTATGTCTTTGGGATCTGATAAAAGTTGGGGGATAACTTTTTGCTGTATCGGAGTGGGATTTTCAAAACCCAATTCAGTTACGGCTTGCGTTAATTCTTCTCGTAAAGAGAATGAAGAAAAAGAAGTCATTAAAAAGAACTTTATTATATAATGCCTACCATTGTGGCAAGCGGCGCAAAGGTACGTTATATTATTGTAAAAGCTAGTGTTAATTAATTTTAACTATATATACAAGAAAAAAGACGTCATTTAATAATGACGTCTTCTACAACTTTTTCTTGAAAATATTGATTGATGTTTGCTATCAATTGTTCTTTGCCATAGTACAACTCCTGCTTTACAACTGCCACATCACATTTCACATGTAACTGTTTGTTTACTAGAGTGATGTCTCTGGTATATTTTGCAATGGTTTTCCCTACAATTGTAGGCCACTCCTCGCGCAATCTATACTCAGTTAATTTAGGCTTCCAATTAGACCGCTCCAGAAATATCTTTAATGCTTCGCCGATGCTATGTTGCCCCATTTATTATAGTTAATCCACAAATTTAAAGAAAGCAAAGCGCATTATCTTAACAAAGTAATATTACCTGATTTATGGAACGATTTACCACTCTGATTTGTAAACTTCAAAT
>CAYWUY010000024.1:0-39966 GCA_964461535.1 uncultured Flavipsychrobacter sp. | reverse complement strand
GACCGATCCGGCTCCTGCAACTACATTTGCTCACTTGGATGCTACTACCGTATTGGATCGTAAGATTGCCGATTTGGGTATTTATCCTGCGGTTAACCCACTTGAGTCTACATCTCGTATCCTTTCTCCAACTATCGTAGGTGAGCAACACTATAACTGTGCTAACCGTGTAAAATCTATTTTACAACGCTATAAGGAGTTACAAGATATCATTGCTATCCTAGGTATGGATGAATTGAGCGAAGAAGATAAACTAACTGTTGCTCGTGCTCGTAAAGTTCAACGTTTCTTATCTCAACCATTCCACGTAGCAGAGGCATTTACTGGTCTTAAAGGTGTGTTGGTTCCTATCGAAGAAACAATCCGTGGTTTCAATATGATTATGGATGGTGAAGTAGATGAGTATCCAGAACCAGCATTCAACCTTGTAGGTTCAATAGATGATGCTATAGAAAAAGGTAAAAAATTGATGCAACAGGCTAAAAACTAATTGTTTTTAACTCTAGTGCAGTAATCCTTACAAAAACATAATATGTTATTAGAAATACTTACTCCCGAGCATAAAGTATACAGTGGTAACGTTTATGGCGTTCAGTTGCCAGGCGTTAATGGTTCTTTCGAGATATTAGAGAATCACGCTGCTATGATATCTGCTTTGGGAAAAGGGAAAATGAAAATATTAATTGATAAGCATAATACTGAGGTTTATGATATTTCAGCAGGTTTTGTTGAGGTATTAAACAATAAAACCAGTGTGCTTATTGAAGATGCTACTACGCAGGCATAAGCCATAGTAAAATATATTTTCTAAAGCCGGAGTTCATCTCCGGCTTTATTTATCTTAGTAATGGTGGAAAACTAATGCAATAAACACATGTTTTGCACATGCCATATACCACAACTTTGATTAACTTTGTAATCTTAAATTGTACTTAGTCCAAATGAAATTTACATACTATGGTCACTCTTGTTTTTTAATAGAGTCTAATGACAAGAAAATCCTTTTTGATCCGTTCATTACCCCTAACGAGTTGGCGAAAGATATAGATGTAAATGCTATTGAAGCCGATTTTATTATGGTATCTCATGGGCATGGTGATCATGTGGCTGACTTAATAAGCATAGCAACTAGAACGGGAGCTAAGGTGATAGGAGCCTATGAAATTACAGAGTGGGCAAGTAAAAAAGGAGTACAAAACTACCATCCTATAAACTTTGGTAGTGCAAATTTCGATTTCGGTAAGTTACATTTTGTACCGGCTGCTCATAGTAGCACATTACCTGATGGCACCCCGGGTGGCAATCCCGGAGGATTCATTTTCCATAATACGGATAAGAAGTTTTATTATACCGGTGATACCTGTGTTACCATGGAGTTTAACTTAGTGCCCAAATACACTACGCTAGACTTCGCTATTATGCCGGTAGGTGGCAACTTTACAATGGATATTGATGATGCATTAATGGCTGCCAACATGATACAATGTGACACGATTATAGGTGTGCATTTCGATACATTTGGCTATATAAAAATAGACCACCAGGCTGCAATAGCTAAGTTTGAGGCTGCCGGTAAAAAACTAATATTACCCAAAATAGGGGAGACCATTACATTGTAGTAGCGTTTTGTAATGGAAGTATTAACATCATATAAGGGATGAAAGAATAATGGCAAAAATAATAGCAATAGCAAACCAAAAAGGTGGTGTAGGTAAAACTACTACTGCAATCAATCTGGCAGCCAGCTTGGCGGTTTTAGAATATAAAACCCTCATAGTAGACGGCGATCCGCAGGCTAATAGTACCACTGGTAACGGTTTCGACCTGAAGAACATACAGCTAAGTCTTTATGATTGCATGGTTAATGAAACTCCTGTTTCTCAGGTTATTTTAGAAACTGAAACACCTAATTTGGACTTATTGCCTAGTCATCTAGACTTAGTGGGTGCCGAAATAGAGTTGATTAACCACCCTAATAGGGAGCATGTATTGCGCAAGGCACTTGAGCCTGTTATGGATAAGTATGATTTTATTATTATAGATTGTTCGCCATCTCTAGGTCTTATTACTGTCAACTCCTTATCTGCTGCTAATAGTGTTGTTATACCTGTACAGTGCGAGTATTTCGCTTTAGAAGGTTTGGGAAAACTATTAAATACTATTAAAATAGTGCAGACCCGCATTAATTCTGCTCTAAAAATTGAGGGTATATTAATGACCATGTACGATGGTCGTTTAAGACTATCTAACCAAGTAGTTGAGGAAATTAAGAACCACTTTGCAGAACTGGTATTCAATACTATTCTGCACCGCAATACAAGGCTAGGGGAGGCTCCAAGCTTTGGTAAGCCTGTATTATTGTACGATGCAGAAAGTACAGGCGCTGTCAATTATCTCAATTTAGCTAAAGAGATATTGCAGAAAAATAATATGACAAAAATTAAAAACGAGGATAAAATACTGGAAAAATAAGCATGGGGCAGGTTAATAAGAAGCAAGCTTTAGGTAAAGGTATTAGGGCACTATTAGATACAATTGACGAGGAAATAAACACCCCCAAGCCGGGAGTGCCGGCAGTAAATAGCACTAATAATGCACCTGCACCGGTTAGCGCACCTAGTGTAAACACTATTGCTAGAATTCCGGTAGACCAAATAGAAGTAAATCCTAAGCAGCCTCGCCACGACTTTGACGAACAGGCTTTAAAGGAATTGTCTGAAAGTATCAAGTTACACGATATTATTCAGCCAATAACAGTTGTAAAAACCTCACAAAATAAGTACCAGCTTATTTCGGGTGAGCGCCGTTGGCGTGCATCTAAAATGGCAGGTATGGAAGATATACCAGCCTATGTGCGTACAGCTGATGGTCAAGAAATGCTTGAAATGGCATTGCTTGAAAACCTGCAGCGTGAAAATCTAAACGCTATAGAGATTGCAATGAGTTATCGTAGGTTGATGGATGAATGTCAGCTTACGCAAGAGCAAGTATCTGAGCGCATGAAAAAAGAGCGCAGTACCGTTGCTAACTATCTTCGCTTACTAAAATTACCTCCAGATATACAAAAAGCAGTAAGAGACGGAGAGTTAAGTATGGGGCATGCCCGTGCAATAATTGGTTTAGAACATGTAGACCAGCAGTTGTATGTGTTCAGAGAAACCATACAGCGTGGCCTTTCTGTTAGGCAGGTTGAACAGTTGGTAAAAGATATGGCCACTGATAGACCTTCTAAAGAAAAAATGGCTAGCAATATTGCTAAATTACCTCCTGCATACAAGCGTATAGAAGATAATATGGCCTCGCATTTTTCTACTAAAGTAAAGTTAGACCGTAAGAAAAATGGTAAGGGTAGCATTGTTATAGAGTTTTATAATGATGAGGATCTAGAGCGTATTATGGATAAGATGACTCTGTAATTGGGTATATAACACTATGGCTGAAGATTGGCAAAAGCAGGCAAAAGAGCACCAAAAGCTGTATAAAAGGCTTTTAGAAAAAGGTAATAAAAACCGAATGCTAAAAAGCTTGCCTGATTTGCACGAACAGGCATTTGAAAAAGTAGATTGCCTTGGTTGTGCCAATTGTTGTAAAAATCACTCACCTCGTTTTAAGCAGCCTGATATAAAGCGTATTGCTAAAGTATTGAGAATCAAAGAGGGAGATTTAGTATCGAATTATTTAAAGCTAGACAATGAGGGCGATTATGTAACTAATTCGTCTCCATGTCCTTTTCTTAATGAAGATAACACTTGCCAAATATATGATGATAGGCCTAGCGACTGTGCTAGGTATCCATATACAGATGAAGATGTCTTACTGAAGAGAACCCAGTTAACACTTATTAATGCAACAGTGTGCCCAGCTACACACATGGTGTTAGAACAGCTACTTAAAATCGAGAAAATACAGTAAAAGTAAAATTAGTTGCCTCTGCTAGTTGGTTTTCTAGTTACTAATTGCACTTGCGATTCTGCGGTATTAGTATGTTTTCTTACAACATCAAGCAAATAAGTAGGTATAATAGGTTTAGTCATAAACTCAGCTGCACCAAGGGTAATAGCTTCATTTTTTATAGCCATATTACCGGCTGAAGACATAGCAACAACTTTAGTTTGGCACTTTTGAGGATTGTTTTTTACCAAACTCAATACAGCCAAACCATTATGATGAGGCATCATAATGTCAGTAATAACCAAATCGAAATTACTCACTTCGATTTTTTCAATGCCTTCTTTGCCATTCGTTGCTGTATCTACATCATATCCATTACGTGTAAGTATATGATTGATAGCTTTTAGCATTATTGCATCGTCGTCAATTACTAATACTTTGGCCATAATTCTTATTGCTTATATCAAAAATACTTCATTTTTTTAGTTTATTAAAATCCTACCGCTTATGTGGGTTTGGTTTAATTTGTTATTTATATGTGTCTAATGTTGTTCAATTATGTTTATTCTGTTTTGTATTTTGTTTATTTACATTAAATTATGTATTTTATATACTAAAATTATGTGCTATAATAATTTATTAAGCAGTATTACCTAAATGTTAAGCTAAGGAAAAAGTTGCTTTTATATTTTTATTTATTTATATGTTTTGTTGGTTAAATAGTAGTAAGGTGCAAATACATGATGACGGAATATATTAGATCCCGTATCCGGGTACTTTTGGTAATAGGTGCTATCAGGTTGTAATATTATTTGTATACCTGCTTTGGCATAATTGCTACTAGGTGCATACTTAGGCTTTTCAAGGTAGGGGAGATATTTTTTTACCATTTTATAGGTCATTCTGCCTAGGTACTTTTCCTGTTTTTTTTGTGCTTTTCTAGATGTTTTATCTAGTCTACGATATATGTATTTACCGGCTATTCTTATGGGTAGTTTCTGTTTATTTAGGGTTTGTTTGGCGTTAGTAAAAGGATTTAGTTTATTAAAATCAGTTACTGTTTGTGTTCCAAATGGAGTTTCAGGTACCCAGTCTGCTGTATTTATTACACTGAAAGCCCATCCTCCCCTTGTAATAAAATCATAGTCGTATGCAAAGTATAGATTCCCAGGCTTAGGAGCCGCACTACTATATGTTTTAAATGTTATGTCTGCAGGTAGTTGACCTTCGCTTACTTTATATTTTAGCAATGCAGTTATCATAAATGATAATGCACCACCTTGGCTATGTCCTGTTATTATAAAGTTTTTTATTCCCTGTTGGTAATACTCTTTTATTTTACTTTCTACTATAGGTGCCAAACTTCCGGTACCTATCAGCCAGCCGATATGCACTAGCGCTTTAGGGTCTGTGCTCAGTTTATACTTAAAAATATAGTTGCTATCTATTCTTAATTGTCCATTGGCCGGCACCATAGCACTATAAAAGTTTTCTAGCCAACTATCATTGTCAAAAGTGGTTCCTCTTAAACTAATAACTACTATACTTTTATTTTTATTTATCCATAAGTCGAATTGGTTATGCAGACCAACATCTTTGCTTTTATATACTCTGGTATAGTCAAACTCTTTTGAAATGCCTTCTCTAAACGGTGCGTCTACCTGATTAGCTGCTATTCTTAGTAGTGTTTTATACTCATTGGCATCAAATCCGGGTTTTAATTCTTGGGCATGTACTTGTGCTGCCGATGACAATAGCGCTATATAGAGTAGCTTTTTGAGCATTGTTAACTTATTATATTTAGCTTTAAAATTAGCTTAAATATATTTTCACTCTTGAAAATAAGCCGTCTTAGATGCTAATTGTCAGTTAAAATACTATCAATCCTCATTGTACTTAAGAGGGGTTAATTGTTCAAGCTCTGTTTCCTCAAATATTCTGGAGCGTATAATAAATCTATAGCCCAATGGAATTTCTAATGAAAAGCTAGAACCTCTACCTGCCACCACATCTAGGGTTAATTGGCAATGTTGCCAGTATTCAAACTGATCTTTTGCCATCCAAAATTCACAATCTTCTACAGTGCCTATACATACATCGCTATATCCGGTTTTAAAGTCTCCCACTTCAAAGCACATGGGCTGAGACCCGTCACAACATCCCCCGCTTTGGTGAAACATTAATTTAGGATGTTCTTTTTTTAGTATTCCAATCAGTTTTTTAGCCTCATCAGTAGCTGTTATTCTATCTATCATAAGCATATAATAAAGTTAAAAGGAATAGGGGAGCTGTCTACGACAACTCCCCATTAAAGATTATAATTGTATGTCTACTAGAAGAATCCTAGTTTGTTTTTGTTGTAAGAAACCAACATGTTTTTGGTTTGTCTGTAGTGCGATAACATCATTTTATGTGTTTCTCTACCAAAACCAGATTTTTTGTATCCGCCAAACGGTGCGTGAGCTGGGTAAGCATGGTAGCAATTTACCCATACACGGCCGGCTTGTATAGCACGTGGAACTTGATATAGTTCATGTGCGTCACGTGTCCATACGCCTGCACCCAAACCATACAATGTATCATTAGCTATAGCTATTGCTTCTTCAGTAGTTTTAAATGTAGTTACACATACCACAGGTCCAAAAATCTCTTCTTGGAAAACACGCATTTTGTTGTGGCCTTTCAAGATGGTTGGTTGTATATAATAGCCACCTTCTAGTCCATTGTCTAGTTTAGCAGCTGCGCCACCTGTAAGCACTTCAGCACCTTCTTGCTTACCTATATCTATATAAGATAGTATTTTCTCATATTGGTCGTTAGAAGCTTGTGCACCTATCATAGTAGCACCATCAAGCGGACTACCTGATACTATAGCTTTAGTGCGCTCAATTACCCTCGACATAAATTTGTCGTAGATACTTTCGTGTACTAATATGCGAGATGGGCATGTACATACTTCTCCTTGGTTAAGTGCAAATAATACGGCACCTTCTACTGCTTTATCAAAAAACTCATCATCTGCATCTGCTACTGATGGGAAGAAGATGTTAGGAGATTTACCGCCCAACTCCATAGTTACAGGTATTAAATTTTCAGATGCATATTGCATTATTAATCTTCCTGTTGTAGTTTCTCCGGTAAATGCTACTTTAGATATTCTAGATGATGTAGCTAATGGCTTTCCAGCTTCTAATCCAAAGCCTGTTACAACGTTCAGTACACCAGCAGGCAATAAGCCACCTATCAACTCCATAAGAGCCATTATGCTAGTAGGTGTTTGCTCAGCGGGTTTTACCACTACTGTGCATCCGGCAGCTAGTGCCGGTGCTATTTTCCAGGCAGCCATTAATAATGGAAAATTCCAAGGAATAATTTGTCCAACTACACCTATAGGCTCATGCAGATTGATGCTAACGGTATGCTCGTCATGCTCTGAAATAGTACCTTCTTCGCTTCTTATTACACCGGCGAAATATCTAAAATGGTCAACTACCAGTGGTAAATCAGCAGCTTTAGTTTCTCTGATAGGCTTGCCATTATCTATAGTTTCTACAGTAGCCAAATAATCTAAATTGTCTTCTATTACTTGTGCTATTTTCAGTAAAATATTGCTTCTCGTGGCAACAGCAGTTTTGCTCCAGGTTTGGAAAGCTGCCAGTGCTGCATCTATAGCCAGTTCTATATCTTCTTTTTTAGAACGAGCAGCTTGCGTAAATACTGTACCTGTAACCGGTGATGTGTTATCAAAGTATTCTCCACCTGTAGGTTTTACCCATTTACCATTAATGAAGTTGTCATATTGTGCTTTAATAGCAGGCCAATTGTTTTTAGAAAATGCCTCCGTAATAATTGATGTTGCTTTAGTCATAGTTTTGAAATTTAGTTGTTACTCCAAAGCTAGACCTCGATATAGGTTAATGAAGTGGTATAAAGTCTCAATAAATATGCAAAAAGTATCATTCGCCATTTTGGTTTTATTTTAACGAGGCTTTTCAGTAAATTTAATTTTGTAATGCATTGTTAGCATGAATCTACTTCGTCAAGTCGCACTTACGCCTACCAAAAACTTGCTCACAGATGTTGAGAATCGCAGGGTCTATACGTTAGATAGGTGCGAGTTGAATGTCTTTGAAACTTATAGACAGTCTGAATTGGTAAAGCTTACCTTCAACGATTTGGTTATTACCAGTATGGTAAGGGGCAAAAAGGTAATGCACTTACCCGGTATGCCGTCTTTTGAATACTTCCCCGGCGAAACGGTGCTTGCTCCTGCTAATACTACCATGTTTATAGATTTTCCTATTGCAGAGCAACAACAACCTACACAATGTATTGCACTTACCATAGATAGCGATGCGGTACGCAGAGCTACTAATTACCTTAATGAGCATTACCCTCGTATTGTTGAGTCTACAGGGTGGGATATAAACTTTAAGTTTACCCATCTTAAAAATAGTTCTTCGCTAGCCGATGTTATTAATAAAATGGTAAGTATATGTTCTGAAACTAACATTACTAAAAGCATATTAGCCGACCTAACTATGAAAGAGTTAGTAGTAAGGCTAGTGCAGTTGCAAAATTTAACTGAACTAACGGAATTACCTGCCAGAGAAAATAGCCCGTTCACACAATTGATACAATATATCAGAGCCAATTTGCATAATCACCTAGATGTAGATACGTTAAGCAAAAGAGTATACATGAGCAGGCCCAATTTCTTTAGGTTGTTTAAAAGAGAATATGGTATCACTCCTGCACAATTTATTATTAAAGAAAGATTGAAACTAGCTAAACAACTCATACAGACTACAAATATGAGTATACAACAAGTATGTATAGAGGCAGGGTTTGAAGATGTGAACAATTTTATTAAGATGTTTAAAAAAGTGGAGGGCTTAACTCCGGGCACATATAGGCAGATAGCAAAATAGCATATTGAAATAAACAAATTGAAAAGTACACGCTGTGGAGTGTACTTTTTTTGTGTGCGTATTTCTACTTAATTTATTGTTTTATAAATAGAAATATATAAATAGCATATTGTTTTAATAAAATTAAATGGTAGCTTTAAGATAGAAACTTAATACACCATTTATGTCATCTAAACTATTATTACAGAAAGTTAAAGGCCGTAGTGTGTCGCAAAAAGAGACAGATAAATCGGCATTGTTTGCCATAGCGCAAGCAGCACTAAATGTTGAATTGTTTACTATTCCGCTCTACATGACATCTCTTTATTCACTTGAAGGGACGCATCAGATTACGGGAAGTAACGATTTTTATTTGGGTAGACTATGGCCGGGTATGAGTACTACTGCACGCCCTGTAACTGCTAACCACAAGGCTTTTAATGCGGTGTTTAGTGTGTTTATTGCAGAGATGCTGCACTTGCAATTGGCAGGTAATATTAACAATGCCATAGGTCAGGTGCCCGATTTTACCAGCAAATCGTTACAAACAGAAAATTATGGTTGGAAATGTTACGGTCCTAAAGAAACGGTAATTCCGCACATTATAGATTTTAAAGATACTATTGCTCCTTATAACGCTATTAAAGTAAAGTTAGATGCATTGAATCTCAGCCAAATTGAGTTGTTCCTTGCTATAGAAGAAACGGAAGAGGATGCTCATAAAATTATAAAACCAGGAGCAGAGAAAAAATATTTCCCTTCTGTGCCTTTTGCAGATTGGCAACCGACTTATGATGAGAATAACTTGCCTATGTTTGGCTCTATAGGCCATATGTATTTATGTTTATATGAATATCTGTCTTTAGAGTATGAAGATGGTACTACGCTGTGGGATTATGTTTATGCCCAGAAATCAATACAAAGAGACATTTTTAACGGTACTGATAATGGTCATAAGCCAGAATATCCTCGTATGTCTACAGTAGTAGAAACTACACTAGATAGTGCGGACGCAAAAACTGCTGCCTTGCATCAAATTATAGATATGATTCAGGGAATTACTGATCAGGGTGAAGGTAAAGGTGTAATAGGAGGGCTTATGAAAATGCTGAATTTAGCTCCTAATAAGGTTAAAAATAAGTTTCAGCCAGATCATGAAGCTTTGGAAGCAGATTATCCTACTTACAACGATAAAGGTGAGCAAATGCCAAGGTCTGCAGATGCAGCAGCTCGTACCAAATACGGTAAAGTAGACCATTATGAAACCTTTGCAGAAGTAAAGGGTCTTCTCGAGACAGGAGAAATTGTTACATGGGATATGTGGCATAAAAAAGGTAATACCTGGAAGCCAGAAATGCTACTAACCACAGGTCATGAGCAAAATAAATATCCACTACCTTCAGCTAATGACATAGCAGGTGCTCTAAATCGCCTAAAAGAAAATGACGGAGAGGCTAATTATAAAATGTTCAGCCAAGTAGTAGCAGGTGCTATAAAAGGAGTTACTGCCGTATTAAACGATTATTGGTCTGGTAAAACATCTACATTCCCATTCCCATCAATGAGTGGTTCCGGGGATAGAATGTCTATATGTTGGGCCATATTTGGTAAGGCTCCAGATTTAACTTTAGGTGTAGAGGCTAGAACACAAGGCATTTTATACCATGCATGTCAGGGTATGAACTTAGATCCTAATAACCCTTCAAATCCTAACAATTGTGCTGCTGTTGAGGTTTTCCATACTTGTAAGGGCTCAAACTCTTGTAAGGCAGAGGGCGGTTGCGGTTTCGTGCAAAGTGTACAAGGTGGTGGTAGTTGCAGCTCAGGTGGTTCTGGTTGCGGCACTCCTAGTCCCAAACCATCTGGTGGTGGCGGTTCAGGATGCGGAACTAAACTAGGCATGATGCAGGCAAGGTCAGCAGGTGGCTGTGGTCATAAAATGACTGATAATGGCTGTGGTAGTAAGCCCAATAAAAAAGAAAAAAATCTTTGTGGCGGACCTACTCCAACGCCAAGCCCATCTCCTACAGTGCCAACGTATTATAGTGCGCCTTCCGATAATAAATGTGCATCTTTCGGTGGCTGTGCAGTGCCAATATCTGCGTCTCAAATCTATCCTTCTCCAGATAATAATTCGCAAGAGGGACAAATGGAGTTGTTTAATTTCATAGGTACACAATTCCAGTCTACACCTATTAATACTATGGGATATAAGGTAGGAGATTTGGTATATGATGTAGCGTGGAATGCGTACATTGCTGTATTGCAAGAGAGAAACAGACCAATTCCTGCAAAACCAAAACCAAGTGATTTAAGATTGGCTTTCCCTCCATCTACTTAGTATAATATGAATTTAAATAATAAAAATAACCCACGCTTAGGCCTGCCCGATTTAGGTCTAGGCGTGGGTTTACGTAATAAACATTTTAATTATTTATTGAATAATCCGCCCCAAGTAGGATGGTTCGAAATTATTAGTGAAAACTACATGGATGATTTCGGATTCCCTAGATATGTGCTCATGCATCTACGTAGGCAAGTACCTGTTGTCATGCATGGGGTGTCTTTATCAATAGGCAGCACAGACGGGCTAAACTATGATTATTTAAAAAAGCTAAAGCAACTAGCACACGAAATAGAACCGGAATGGATATCAGACCATTTATGCTGGACGGGTATAAATGGTATTAATACTCACGATTTGCTTCCCATGCCTCTTACAGAAGAAAGTCTGGCGCATGTTATCAGCAGGGTAGAGCAAGTACAAGAGTTTTTAGGGAGAATTATTGTTTTAGAAAATCCATCTACATATTTAGAGTTTAAAGCATCTACTATACCTGAATCGGAGTTTTTAGCAGAAGTTGCAGTTCGCACCGGTTGTGGATTACTACTAGATGTAAATAATGTTTATGTATCTGCCCACAATCATGGTTTTGATGCAGAGCATTATATAAAACAACTGCCACATCATCATATTGTACAAATGCATTTAGCCGGCCCTACGGATTATGGTGCACTTCTTGTTGATACGCATGACCAGCCGGTACCTGCCCGGGTATGGGAATTATATAAATTAGCATACGAATTAACAGGAGGCGTAAGCACACTATTGGAGTGGGACGCAAATATTCCGGATTATCCGGATTTAGTAGCAGAGGTGAATAAAGCAAAAGATGTATTAAAAGGAATCACTCCGCAAGTACACATACATACCGCTACTAATGCACCACTCTCAACACCATTACAATATCAGTTAGCTACCCAATATGAGTAAAATGGATACTGCTACGCTACAGCAGTGGATGAAAGATATTATTACCAGTAGAGGCGATTTACAGCATAAAGCGCATTTTGCAGCTCAACATACCGGACTAAGTCCATATGATGTGGTATCAGAAAATTATGGTGCGCCTATTCATTCTCGTTTAAATGTATATACTTCCGGTTATATCATTAGACTGCAAGAGTGTTTAGCCGCAGATTTTCCTGTATTACAATATTTTATGGGCGAAGAGGTATTTAACAAATTCACCGAAGCTTGTTTGGTTTGGAGCCCACCTACATCATACACACTTTACGATTTAGGCCATGTATTTATTGCATTTATGGAGGCTACAATGCCTAAGCAGCCTATAGCTGCTATTACATTACCTGTAGTAATTGCTAAAGTGGAAAGGGCAAGACAAGAAGCACTCCGGTATAAAGGGAACGAAGGTGCAGAGAATATAATGGCTGTTTGGGGGCCATTGGATGTTATGATGAATTTGCCAAGTATAAAAATTACAAAAACAGATTGCTTAAGGCTTTTAGAAGTTCCTTTTGATATAAAAACATTATTTACTTCATTTTACAATAACGAGCCTCCCTACACTCCTGACGAATCTCATCATTATCTCGCTATAAGTCGTGCCCAATATAGGTTAGTAATGGAATATTTGACTGAGATGCAATATGTATTTCTGCGCGATTTAGAAGAATACAGCGATATAAATACTCAAATAAGTAGCATTTCTAGATATTTTGATGTGTCTAGTGGAGAGGTATGGGCAGATATAAGTATCATGCTACCTGTATTTTTCGAAAAAGGCTATATACAGTTACATGCTACATTGTGATGTAGTAAGTTATTCTTTATTTGTAAATAATATTATTTGTATGTCTTATTAGTAAATTGTTTAGATTTGGATACTTATCCTAATCATTCTTTATAATAAGGTATATAGAGTATGCGGAATTTCTTTTTAATACTATCACTTGTTATTGGTAGTCTATCGGCTACGGCAGGTAATGCTAGTTTGCAAGATCTCATAGAGATTGTTAATAATACACAAAAACCAGACTCCTTAAAGATATCTGCATATAGAGATTTGGTAAAATACTATCAGTTTTACAAGATAGATTCTGCCACTTATTATGCTAATGCGGCCAATACCTATTTTACAAATAAGAATTATAAAATAGGTATTGCATATAGTATATCACTACTGGCAGATATTGAGTCTGATAAAGGCCATTATAACTACGCTATTGAGCAGTTTCAAGAAGCTTTGAATTTATTTATAGCAGAAGGCGATATAGAAGGTCAAGTATTCTCATACGGCAATATAGGTATGGCTTTCGGAAGATTGGGCAAATTAAATGAGGCTACCAGATATTTTAATACTGTAGATGAATTGTGTAGAAAGTATAAAGTAAATAAGTACGTAGCTAATAATTATTTGAGGTTGGGTTCGGTATGCGAATTGTCTAATGATTTAGACAAGGCTATGGAATACTACAATAAGTCCTTAGAAGTTGATAAAATAAATAAGGATGTAACTAATGAATGTTACTTATATAACAATATAGGTGTGGTATATGCCAAAAAAGGAGATGGTAAAAAAGCATTAGAATTATTTCGGCGTGCTTATGAAATGAGTAAAGATACCAAAACCCGTTATGAGGTAGCGGCGTTATCGCTCACCAATTTAGGTATTGCTCACTCTAAGTTTTTATCCGGAGATTCATCGTTGTATTTCTTCAAGCAAGCTTTAGCACTTAACAAGCAGTTTGGCACACCTGAAATGGTGGCTAGGGTACTTTTAGGTATAGGCAATCTTTATAACGATAAAAATAAAGTAGATACTGCAATTGTATATTTTGAGGAAGGTTATAGGATTCTAAAAACCGGTGAAGCCGGACAAGGAGTTTTGTCCGATATTCTTGATGAGCTATCTACTGCGTATAAAAAGAAAGGGGATTATAAAAAAGCTTATGAATATTTATACCTATTAAAATCTAATGACGATAGTGTATTTAATATAGAGAAAACTATAGAGTTGGCTAATCTTCACGCGCTTCATGAGCTCAAAGCATCTAAAGAAAAGATTACAAAACTTAGCCTAGAACATCAGAAAAATGAATTGAGACGCAATCTATACATCATAGTAGTTGCATCTTTAGTGCTTATTATAAGTGTATTATTTATTTACCAGTTGCAAACAAGAAAACTAAATGCTAAGCTGGTTGCTCATCAAAAAGAATTAGAAGAGTCGAATGCAGTAAAAGACAGGCTTTTTTCTATAATAGGTCACGATTTAAAAGGCCCGGTAGGTAGCGTAGCACCCTTGCTAGAAATTTTAGAAGACGATTCAACTACGGCTGAAGAGCGAAAAACTGTTTTCAGTCTTATGAAAATTCAAGCCGAGCAGACGTATGAGGTGCTTGATAAATTGTTGTTGTGGGGACGCATGCTCATAAAAGGTTCAGTATATAATCCAGTTTCTTTTTTACCTGTAGGCTGTATTGAGAAAAATATACAATTGCTACATGCTATGGCAAATGCTAAAAATATTTCAGTAATGAATACAGTATCTGATAGTTTAAAGATAAAAGCTGATGCCGATCAGTTTGATTTTATTATTAGGAATATTTTATCAAACGCTATTAAATTTACTAATGCAGGTGGTGCTATTGCTATAAGTGCTTTAGTAGATAAGCCAAAAGGTATGGCTACTTTTTCTATAAAAGACAATGGAGTGGGTATGGATGAAGATACATTAAACCACCTTTTTACTATTGGTAGTAGTAAACGTGGCACTGCCAATGAGCAGGGTACTAGTATAGGTTTGATGTTGTGCAAAACATTTGTAACTGAAAATGGTGGCACTATATGGGTAGAAAGTGCTGTTGGTGTTGGCTCAGAGTTTTTCTTTACAATGCCACTTGCTCAGGAGCAAAGCGCTTAGATGCTTAATTTAAGTCGTACTTTTGTGGTTTAATAGTAATTATGTCTACAGATTTTACGGGTCTAAATAAATATATAAGTTCTACAGGTTTTTGCTCAAGGCGTGAGGCAGATAAATTAATTGAACAAGCAAGGGTGACTATTAATGATGAAATAGCCTTACTTGGATCAAAAGTATACCCTGGTGATATAGTTGCTATAGACGGAGAACCGTTAAAAAAATCGAAGAAAAAGAACGATACAATCTACATTGCCTTCAATAAGCCTGAAGGAGTAACCTCAACAACAGATACCAAAGACAAAAGCAATATTATTGACTTCATAGGTCATACTAAGCGAATATTTCCTGTAGGCCGTTTAGATAAAGATTCTGACGGACTCATATTTCTTACTAACGATGGGGATATAGTCAATAAAATCCTACGTGCTAGTAATAATCATGAGAAAGAATACATAGTTACTGTAGATAAACTAATAGATCATGAATTTATAAAAGCCATGGGTAATGGTATACCTATGCTAGGTACGGTTACTAAAAAGTGTTTTGTAAGACAGGAGGGGGGGAGACGTTTTAGAATTGTGCTTACCCAAGGACTTAATAGGCAAATAAGAAGGATGTGTTCTTATTTGGGTTATCATGTGGTGCAGCTTACTCGTGTAAGAATAATGAACGTGGAACTTGGTAATCTTCCGGTTGGCAAATGGCGCTATCTTACTCCAGCTGAAGTAGATAAAATGAATGAGTTGGTAAGTAAATCAGTGAAAAATGACGAGCAGCCAGCTGTTAAGCCACAACGTCGAGAATATATACCACCTCGTGCTAAACGTTCTGAAAAAGAAAAGGATACCAAAGCAGTGAAATCATCTAAAACAACTGCGCCAAAGGTTAAAAGTGCAAAGCCTGATACTAAAACTCAAAAAACAAAAACACCTGTATCTAAAGGGAGTTACAAAGCCTATAGAGATAAGAATAAGAAATCTAGATAGCTACGTGCTACTTAAACAAGAATTGGCTGGGGCCTATACCACATTTAAAACTATCTAGTTTTATGCCATAGTTTGTATATATAAATACATTCCCTTTCTGAGTAAATCCTTTAGAGTCGCCAACATAAATATTGCCGCTACCCGGAGCTATACCAAGTGCCCAAAAATATTGGTTATTGTGGGTGCTTATAAACGCGTCTTCGGGTAAAGTAGTTGCACTAATACCCATTTTATAAATACCGTTATTTTCTGCCTGCCCATTGTAGTTAACCTCAATATAGTATATAGTGTCTTTGCTAGGGTTCATTACCGGTTTTATAGGGTCGGCATTACTTGGAAATTGAAATGATTTTATAATAGCACCGGTAGATGGGTCTATATGTGTAAGACTGGCATTCTTCCCTTTTACTTTATTGCCACTTAATACCCAAAGCGTATTATACTTGTCTAATAATATGGCTTGTGGTGCATAACCTGCTACGAGTATAGATTTTTCTATAGTATGATTTCCGGAACTCAGTTGATATATGTAGTTATTTGAAGTGTCCCACGAGCTTAGAAAAACCTTATCAAGAGCCACTAGCATACCTTCTGTGTTTTTGGTTGGTAGCAGTACACTATCAGTTATTGTATAGCTAGAGCTATTGGCTATGTACACTTTATTGTTGTAGAGTGTAGATATATATACGGCATTATTGGCACCTACTGACAGATACCTAGGTTGTTTTACAGGAATTGTAGCTATCTCTTTAAGGGTGGAAGTATCTAGTATTACTATTTTATTAGAGTTATTTACGCACAACCAATATTTACTACCTACTAAAGACATGCTTTGAAATACGTCTCCTAATTGTTTGCCATTATTATTCAGGTATAGGTCTCCACTCGCTGTTTTATTGTTAATATCATACCAATATAAACTGCCATCTCCATTGCCAAAATTGCCTTCGCATATAACAAATACTCCACTAGTATTAGTGTTGCTATTACTATTTGTTATGCTAGGGCTATCTTTAATACAGCTATTGAAAATAGCCCATAGGCATACTGCAATTAATATTTTATAAGTTTTTCTATGCATGTTTGCCCGCTAGCATCGGTACAATATACAAAATGTATACCGCTAGGTAACGCAGAAATATCAATATTTACACTTGTTTGATTGGTGTTATACGATGCTTCTGTCACCCCGCTTGCACTCATAATAGCTATTTTTTCCAGTAAAAGTGCCGAATTGATTTGTAGGTTGTGGTTAGCCGGATTAGGAGATATAGATAAAGTACCGGTTTTATTAGATTCTATACCGGTACCGCCTACATAATTTATATAGCCTATGGCATCTAAATCAAACCCGCCAGTTATAAATGGGGTAGGATATGGGTCGTTTATTACACGTCCACCACTATCATAAGAACGATGCCTGCCAATATCACCGATTACATCTACTAGTCTTATCCTAGTTATATGTGAGATATCTAAACCTGCTATGCCACTTAATTCATTTAAATCAAACGGAGTACCATACCTTACTCTATATTTCCCGGCTAGGTTATGTATCTCATTCGCATACATATATTCTCCGGTACCTGCTATTTGTACCGTTGTTTGTGTAGCAGATTGAGCGGGAAACCTAAAGTAGTTTAAACCATCTGAACTTACTTCTACAAATGCTAATTCATTATAAGACTGTGAATCATTATCAGGGTTTACAAAGGCATTTTCAAAAACTGCAAAGTCAGGTCCTGGAGCATCATATAAGTAGCCGCCCATATTTATAATGGCTATGCCACTATCTCCTAAACTCACCACACTATTATCTGCAATGCCATATGCAAAGGCTTCTTCGCCATAGCTAGCCCTACCTAGAGATGTGTCGTTAATATCTATATAACCTCTAATGAGCGTACAATTAGTAGCCCAAGCTACAAACTGGCTGCTAGATGCTGATATGGCAGTACTACCTGCTAATCCCTGCTGAGGAGCATATTGTGCCCTGGCAGAGATTAGCATAAGTACTAAAAATATGGTCGATAGGTATTTCATCTTATTGTTTACTGAATTTCGCTTGTGCAAATTTACCATTACCAAACATTTGTAGTTGGTAGTTACCTGCTTGTAAGGTTTCTATAGCTATTGCTGTATTGCCATTAGTTAGCGCACCGGTAAGTACTACTTTACCACTCATGTCTATAATATTATAATGCTCTAAGGTGGTATTATTTAGGTCAACATTAATAGTATTAGTTGCAGGTATAGGATATATTTTAGCTGCTACGGTATTAGCAGTAGCAATACCCGCAGATGTTTCATTGGTGGTGAAGTTATCTATACAGAAATAAGCAGGGGTATTCATACCAAAGCTACCCACGTCCGAAGAGGATAAAGATAGTTGAAGGCTGTCTACGTGTCCTAGACTATTTAAGTTTACCCATGTCCAGTCTTTTACTATATAATCGCTATCACTAGACGAGAAACGGTAATCTGCTAAGTAGAAGTTGATACTATCTGTAGTTATGCTACCGCTTCTATATCCTTTTATAGTTAGCATATACCAATCAGCATCAGTACCGGTAGCACCACCAAATTTCTTTGCAAAGGCGTCCCCATCTCTCATACTGTTATAAGCATAAGTACTATTGGTTACATAAAATCCGGTTACATTTTTACCCTGTGCTGAGTCGGAAAGTATAATCTTGCTTATAGGTGCATATGTCGCAGGGTCTGAACACCAACATACTGCATATTTTGAAGAACCGCCATATCCGGCACCTGCTTTTGCTGAGTACTTATTACCTGCACCACTAGTAACACTATCTGTCATGTTAGAATAAGCAAATCCACCATTCCAAAGTCCACCCCAGGCAGTATCATAATAACAAGGAAAATAAGCTTGCCCGTTACTAAAGCCTACATCCATACCCGGCATACTATAGTTGATATAGAAAGTGTCAGAGCCTGTTAGGCTTAAGTCTTCGAAAGTTGCAACAGTTTGTGCTTTTGCAAAAGAGGCTACTGCTAAAAAAGCAGTCAGTAAAAGTGTAAATTTACGCATATATGTTTTGTTATATAAAAACAACATCTATGCTGAAATCAGGTGGTAAAATGGTAACAGGACTAGAATAAAGCAATAAAATAATACAGCCTTTTTCTTACCTGTGCTTTTTTTCCCGAAAGCAGCGATAAGTTTATCAAAGGCAGGTCTTCTGGCTTGTTTCCTTTTATACGCCTTCCCGTTGTCAGTGGCAACAGTGGCTTAGTGGTATAAAAGCTGAAATGAAACATACAGCATCGGGTAATGCAACGGATTCTCACCGTTTTCCCTTTTCATTTTGCCCTTCGGCAAAAACCATTGATGGTGCAAATATAGGTTCAGTAATTTTATTTTATGATATTAATTTATTTTTCATAAAAATTACAGCTATGCACTCAGTAGAAATAGCGCCAACAAAGCATAATTTTTTGCTAAGTTTATATACATGTATCCACAAATATTGAAAAATGGGTGCACTTTATTCACTCTAATAAATTAATTTAGCACCCGCTAGGCAATAGCGAAATTGCTATTTGCTCATTTTTTTCCGATAAATTTTTCAGATGAAAGATTACTCTTATGTAACAGGCCCTTCTTCTGCCTACATCGAAACATTATATAATGAATTTTTGAAGGATTCTACTACTGTAGATCCTGAATGGAAAAAGTTTTTCGAAGGCTTCGACTTCGCTACAGCCAAATCTCCGGCGCCAGCTACCGCAAACGGTGCAGCTCCTGCGGTTGGCGGTGCTCAGCTAGAAAAAGAGATTGGAGTGTTCGAGTTAATAAGAGCTTATCGCAAGAGAGGGCACTTAGCAGCTACTACCAATCCAATAAAACCACGTAAAAACAGAAAACCAGAGTTAGAAATTGAGAGATACGGCCTTGCTGAATCTGATATGAATACTCAGTTTTTTGCAGGTAAGTTTATCGGTTTACCTAATGGTACCCTTAAAGATATAATTGCTAAGGCTAAAAGATTATATGCCGGTAATGTGGGTATAGAGTATACTTACATTAACGATATGCAACGTGTGCAATGGGTTAGAGAGAAGTTTGAAGAAATTATGTCAACTCCTCTTTCTATTGAGCAACGTAGAAGAATATTAGAGAAACTAAACGAAGGTGTAATCTTCGAAAAGTTCTTAAACACTAAGTTCATTGGCCAAAAGCGCTTTGGTCTTGAAGGTGGCGAAAGCACTATTGCTGCTTTAGACACTATAATAAATGGTGCAGCAGATGCCGATGTTAAAGAAGTAGTAATAGGTATGGCTCACCGTGGTCGTTTAAATATCCTGGCTAATACCTTAAAGAAAACTTATGAGCAAATTTTCTCTGAGTTTGAAGGTACTATGCCTGCTGATATGACTATGGGTAGTGGTGATGTGAAATATCATTTAGGCTTCCAGTCTGATATTGTAACACCTTCAGGCAAAACTATCAATGTTCAATTAACACCAAATCCTTCTCACCTAGAGGCTGTTAATCCTGTGGTTTCAGGTTTCTCTAGAGCAAAGGCCGATACTTTATACAACAGAGATTATAGTAAAGTATTACCTATATTAATTCATGGTGATGCAGCCGTTGCTGGTCAAGGCATAACTTATGAATTATTACAAATGTCTCGCTTAGAGGGCTATGGTACTAATGGTACTGTGCACTTTGTAATCAATAACCAAATAGGATTTACTACTGATTTTGATGATGCTCGTTCAGCCGACTATTGTACAAGTGTAGCATCTATGCTACATGCGCCGGTACTACACGTAAACGGTGATGATGCTGAGGCTGTAGTAAAATGTGCTATGATTGCTATAGCTTATCGTCAACAGTTTAAAGAAGACGTATTTATAGATATGGTATGCTACAGAAAGCATGGTCATAACGAGGGTGATGAGCCTAAGTTTACTCAACCATCTTTGTATGCATTAATTGAAAAACATGCTAATCCTCGTGAAATATATACACAGTATTTATTGAGTAATGGAGATTTAGCTGCTCAGGATATGGCTAAAGAAATGGAAACTCGTTTCTGGTCAGACTTGCAGATTCGTCTAGATGAAGTAAAACAAAAACCTTTACCGTACTCTTACCAAAAGCCGGAATTAAGATGGCAACAAATGGTAAAAGCTAAACCTGAAGACTTTGTAAAGTCGCCTGATACTGCTATTTCTGAGGCTCAAGTAAAAGATTTGTTCAGTAAGTTAATGCAGTGGCCTACAGACCTTAGCCCATTGCGTAAGGTAGAAAAGCTATTGCAAGACAAAGTGAAATTATTTGAAGCTGATGGTAAAATAGACTGGGCTACGGGTGAGCTTCTGGCATATGCTAGTTTACTCGCTTCAGGTTCTGATGTTAGACTAAGTGGAGAGGACGTGAAAAGAGGTACTTTCTCGCATCGTCACGCTGTTATCTACGATCAAAATACCAATCAACCATATAACCGTCTAAGCCGTTTAGCTGATAATCAAGCTAATATGTACATCTACAACTCTTTGTTGAGTGAGTTTGCAGTGTTAGGTTACGAGTATGGTTACGCTATGGCTAATCCTAATTCATTGGTTATATGGGAAGCACAGTATGGCGATTTCTCTAATGGTGCACAAACTATTATTGACCAATATATAAGTAGCGGCGAGCAGAAGTGGGCTAAAATGAATGGTTTAGTTATGCTATTACCTCACGGATATGAAGGTGGTGGCCCTGAGCACTCAAGCGCACGCTTAGAGCGTTTCTTGCAAATGTGTGCAGAGCACAATATGATTATAACCAACATCACTACTGCAGCCAACTTTTTCCATGCATTGCGCCGTCAGCTAGCTTGGAACTTCCGTAAGCCTATGGTTAACTTCTCTCCTAAAGCTAATTTACGCCATGTAAGAGCTTACTCTAATGTAGAAGAGTTTACCAAAGGTGGTTTCCAAGAAGTTCTTGACGATCCTAATGTTACTAAAGCTGCAAAAGTAAAACGCGTTTTATTATGCAGTGGTAAAGTATACTTCGATTTAAGTGAAAAACAACTGACTGATAAGCGTGAGGACGTGGCTGTTGTTAGACTTGAACAAATCTATCCTTTACCTCAGCAGCAGCTAGAAGCATTGCGTAAAAAATACGGAAAAGCTGAGTGGATATGGGTGCAAGAAGAACCGGCTAATATGGGAGCTCAAACTTATCTTAAAATCAATTTAGATAACTTCCCAATGAAATATATCAGCCGCACACCTAGTGCTTCTCCTGCAACAGGTTTTGCTAAGAAACATGTTATAGAGCAAAATGAATTGATAGATCAAGCGTTTGCTTAGTATAAGTAATCGTTCTTTGCATAATAATTAAGGCAGCCAAAGGCTGCCTTAATTATTACAGTTAATATATAAAGTAATCTCCGGCTACTTTATTTCATTTATCCATTGCTGAGCAAAAGCTCTGGCAGTGGCAATATTATCTTTTCCTGCCCTAAAACACTTTTTCCAATTGGCACTTTGTGCTTCGTAGGCAGGGTTCTCAAATCTCATTTTGCCATATTTTTCTACCAGTTTTGCATCAAAGTCTATGTTGGCGGTAAGTGTCAAAAAGTCTTGTAGTTTCAATTTTACATATTGTTGCACATCCGCAGGATATTTTTTATTAAAAGCTTCCATGTCTTTATCCATTAATGCTTTTTGTTCTGCGCTAGGTTCAAATATGCCCGCATACATTTTGTATTCCGGATGGTTAGGGTTTTGCAGTATGCTTAATTGACGTTTTATTTCAGTAATCCCATCTTCTAATGACTGTTTGGTATCAGCATCCGAAGTGCTTTTTAAGGCTTCCATTTGGCTAATACTTTTTTGGTAGTCTGCTATAGTTTTATTCACGTCCAGTCCTTGGGGTAGGTGGGGCATTTTATTATTTCTATATTCTGCATAGGCATCAGCTACTTCTTTACTTTTAAAATAATCTTTCATGTAGTTTCCTACAGTTACAATCATTTCTTTGGTATTTCCTTTGCTGGCTTTTTTAGCATTATAGGGTGCGTAAAGTGTGGTGGCTAATAGATTGTTTTTCATGAGCTGATTAGCTTCCAATTCCGATACACCTAAAATTTCAAATGCTTGATTGGCTTTGTTTTCTGCTGTTTTGTAGGCACAAGTCACACCTATTAGGCTTATTGCTAAGCCTGTAATTAGTAATTTTTTCATTGGCTGTTTAATAATATGTAGTATAGTACGGCTGAAGTTTCAGCAACAAATGTGCCCAATGGTTATCAAATACTATGCCATTAAGTAGCCATCAAGGTCAGAAAAAGTATACTAAGGGAATATTAAGAAGTGTTCACTGCCGTAAGAGTAGAGTGCCGACATTACATCATATGGAGCAGCAGTTAATTCTAAATCTTCAATTTTAAGTGGTAATGTAAGGCTTATTGTTGCGTCTTTTTTAGAACAAAATTGCCAGTATGTGCCGTTTGGTAAGGCCTTTTCTATTCCTATCCATAGTAAGAATTTATGCCAAAGAGAGTGGCTAGGAGTATATGCTTGCAAATGCAGGGTGGTAGTAATAGTAGCTACTTCTAGTTGTTCATTATAGTAGGTAGCAGGTACGCTATGGCTATGCGCTGCCATTTGTTTCAGATAGCTGTATTGGTACCATTCAGCAGTTTTTACCGACTTGTATAAGTCGGTAAAAACGCTGTAGATGATTTCCCGTAAGGGGTAATATGTTTCTTTCTTAGATAGCATTAGTTAGTAGTACTGTCCGTATTAGTGCTTGTATTAGCAGTAGAAGCAGCATTATAAGTAGTGTTTACTACACTATTTTGGGTAGTAATAGCACTGTTCATGATACTTAGAACAGTAGCAAGACCCGACGGTATTGGTTGCTGAGATAGTTTGATGTCTATATCTAACATACCGCTTCTATTGGTTGTGTTTTCGCTAGTGCTCTTGTGCGTAACACTTCCATTAAGGCTTGCACTTATAAAGTTGCTTAGCACACCTGTAGGCGATAATGATAGTGTGCCGCTGGCATCTGTACTACTGCTTTGGGTAGAAAATTGTTTTATTTCAAAGTTGAAGTGTATTTCTGCCGAGTCTACCATTAGGTTAGGAATTGGAGACACAGCTAATTCCGGTACACTAACGTTAATCTTCTTTGTAGAGCCAGGCGTATCACCGGCTACATCAGCTGAAAAATTAACACTGCCGGTAGTTTGCTTTAAAAATTCTAAGGTTGTTTTTGCAGATATTGCTTGTGCCGAGGTGATGCCATTCATGGCAGCTCCTATAATTTGCTGTAGCGGCAAACTTTGCAATTCTGGTCCTATTAATGTGGTTTGTGTTGTTGCCATAAATATTGATGTATTAGATGTTTTATTGGTTGTTATTATTAGGTTTTACATTAATGTTTTGAGATAATATAGTTAGTGCTTTTTCTAAGGCCGATGGTATAGGCGCTTTGCTTAGTTTTATTTCTATATCTATGCACGACTGTGTAGAGCCTGAGGCTTCTATGTGTCCGGTTAACGATTGAGGTTCATCTACCAAAAACCAAGGTCGTTTATGTTGTCCATACTGTTCATTTCCTGTCTGTTGTAAGCCATGCATTTGCACATTACTGCTAGTTTCCTGTACAGACATAGAAAATTTTACTTCTGCCGATTCTACACCTAATGGTGTCACAGGTACCATAGCTATTGTGGGTATTTCTACCGTAAAGTTGCTTGTATTTCCATTTTCAGCAGACTTAAATGATAGCGGGAAAGTATAGGGCTCATTTAGATTGGTGGTATTACTAATGCTCGCATCGGTTAGCTGTGCACTATTATTTACCGTTCCGTCACTATTAAAACTAAATGTGCTTCCGTCGGCTCTTTCATATACTTTGCTGCCATCGCTTAGTGTATGCATCTTTTCTGCCTTTTGCTGCTGCCCATTTTTATCTACCGGTAGGTGAGGATAGGCCAGTTGCCAAAGCATGTTTATATAAGAACGAGCAGAGTGTATCTGCGCCTTAAAGATGGCGTCAAGCGGAGCTAACACTGCTTGCGCAATAGATATCGGTTTTTGATGTGCAGGAGTAGAAGTAGTATCAGGCATGGTTGTATTATTCGAACTTAAATTTACTTACAATTGTATTAGTTTCATTATTTTATGATATTAATTATATGTAAATGATTGTTCTAGTCCGCAGTGTATAGGTCTGTGTGGATATGTTGATTGTTAGTTCAATCTGCCAACTTTTGTGTATCTATATTTGCAACTTCTAAAAATCTATATTGGGCATGAGTTTGTTGTCTGTGAAAAATGTTACCAAGTCGCACGGTACCGAGGTGGTGGTTAATAATATCAGCCTTACCGTAGAGAAAGGGGAGCGTTGGGCTATTGCCGGGGAAACTGGTAGTGGCAAGACTACGCTAATGCGCATTATAGCAGGTTTAGGTCAGGCCGATACTGGAGAAGTGCTTTTTGAAGATAAAAAAGTAAAGGGGGTTAATGAGAAATTAATGCCTGGTCACCCTGGTATAGCCTATCTATCTCAACATTTCGAGTTAAATAATAACTACAGAGTAGAAGAAGTAATTGATTATAACAATAAGCTATCTCCATCAGAAACACGCAGACTAATGGAGGTATGTGATATTACCCATCTTACTAAGCGTGTTACTCAAACTTTATCAGGTGGAGAAAAGCAAAGAGTAGCATTGGCTAGATTGTTAACCAACAAACCTAGATTATTGTTACTAGATGAGCCATATAGCAACATGGATCAAATACATACGCATATACTTAAAAATGTAGTTGATAATGTAGCAGAGGAGTTGGGAATTACTTGTATGCTAATCTCTCACGACCCCGAAGATATACTCCCTTGGGCCGATGAATTATTGATTATGCGTCATGGGCGAATAGTACAAAGCGGCTCTCCAATGATGGTGTATAGGCATCCGCAAAATGAATATGCAGCTGGTTTATTAGGTAAGTATAATGTATTAACATTGTCTTTAACCATGTCCTTACCCGATAGGTTGTTTAGTGCTTACATCCGCCCTGAGGACATCATTATTACCAATCAGCCTAACGGCATACCAGGTAGGGTGACAAGAGTACAGTTTTATGGCGCTTTTTATGAAGTAACTGTGCAGATAGAAGGACAAAAGATATATGTGCGTACTGATAGAGATGATATAATGGTGGGCGATGCAGTGAAGCTAGATATGAAAAGAAATGAGCCTGCCGGTGAGGGTGAAGATAAATGGTTGGTTTAGCCTGCTGTAAGCTGAAATATTAGCAGATGCAGCACTTTAATTTTGTCAACTTGTCTGTTAATATTAGTGTTGGATGACAATTTTTCTGAATTTTTACTGTGGAACGATTTTTAGGGAAGTAGTGTAAATACTACTTACAATGAATCTAAGTAATTTCACTATCAAGGCGCAAGAAGTAATACAAGAAGCACAACAACTTGCGTATAACCAGCAAAGCCCTAGCATTGAAACCGCCCATATATTACAGGCGTTAATAGCCGATGCTGAGGGTACTATACCTTATCTGCTCAAAAAGAATAATGTCAATATTTCTCACGTAGATAATAAGTTAAAAGAATATACCGCTAAACTTCCCAAAACTCAAAGTGGCGAGCCTGCACAAACCATTAGTAGAGATGCTAATACTACTGTTTTAAAAACAGCGGCCATCTTAAAAACATTTAATGATGAGTTTGTAGCCCCTGAACACCTTTTGATAGCTTTATTGCAAACCAATGATGATATAGCCAAAATTTTAAAGGATGCTGGCCTTACTGAAAAAGGCTTGATTGCAGCTATAAAAGAGTTGAGAAAGGGTAGTACTGTAAATTCTCAAACTTCCGATCAGCAATATAATTCGCTACAGAGATACGCTAAGAATTTAAACGATATGGCTAGGTCTGGCAAGCTAGACCCTGTTATAGGCAGAGATGAGGAAATAAGAAGAACGTTACACATACTTAGTCGTAGATCTAAAAACAACCCCATATTAGTAGGTGAGCCCGGAGTAGGTAAAACTGCTATAGTTGAGGGCTTGGCACACCGTATCATCAACGGAGACGTGCCTGATAATCTAAAGTCAAAAATAATATTTGCTCTAGACATGGGTGCCCTTATGGCTGGTGCTAAGTATCGTGGCGAGTTTGAAGAGCGTTTAAAAGCCGTAGTTAAAGAAGTTACCGAAAGCGATGGCGCTATAATATTGTTTATAGATGAAATTCATACGCTGATAGGTGCAGGTGCCATGGAAGGTGCCATGGATGCTGCTAATATCTTAAAACCTGCTTTGGCAAGAGGTGAATTGAGAGCCATAGGAGCAACCACTCTTAACGAATATCAAAAGTATTTTGAAAAAGATAAAGCCTTAGAGCGTCGCTTTCAAAAAGTACTGGTAGATGAGCCTACTCCTGAGGATGCTATTTCCATATTAAGAGGGCTTAAGGATAGATATGAAAGTCACCATCAGGTACGCATAAAAGATGAGGCTATTATAGCTGCTGTAGAACTTTCTCATAGGTATATTACCGATAGATTTTTACCCGATAAAGCTATAGACCTAATAGATGAAAGTGCTGCTAAATTGAAGCTAGAGCTTAACTCTATGCCCGAAGCTTTAGATGAGCTGGAAAGGAAAATAAGACAACTAGAAATAGAGCGAGAAGCTATAAAACGTGAAGATGACGAAGTGAAGTTGAAAGAGCTGGCGCAAGAAATCTCTTTATTCACAGTTCAGCGCGATACCCTCAAAGCAAAATGGCTGGAAGAAAAAGAAATAGTAGATAAGATTAATAAGTCTAAAAACAGTATCGAAAATTTAAAACTGGAAGCCGAACAAGCTGAAAGAGAGGGTAACTATGGTAAAGTGGCTGAGATAAGATATGGAAAGGTGAAAAGCGAGGAAGCTAATATAGAAGCACTATCCAAACAGCTAGATGAAATGGATTCTCAGCATAAACGCTTGTTAAAAGAAGAGGTAGATGCAGAGGATATAGCTGAAAATGTGGCTAAAGCTACGGGTATACCTGTACAGCGCATGATGACCAGTGAGCGCGAAAAATTACTGAATCTGGAAGACGAATTGCATAAGCGTGTTATTGGTCAAGACGAAGCCATATCTGCGGTATCAGATGCTATAAGAAGGGGTAGGGCAGGGTTGCAAGACCCAAGAAAACCAATAGGTTCTTTTATATTCTTAGGTACTACAGGCGTGGGTAAAACAGAGTTGGCCAAGGCTTTAGCTGAAATATTGTTTGATGATGATACTATGATGACTCGTATTGATATGAGTGAGTATCAGGAGAAACATAGCGTGAGCCGTTTGGTTGGTGCGCCTCCGGGATATGTGGGTTACGATGAGGGTGGACAACTTACTGAAGCAGTTAGGCGTAAACCATATTCAGTAATTCTATTAGATGAAATAGAAAAAGCGCACCCCGATGTATACAATATCCTACTACAGGTATTAGATGACGGTAGGTTGACAGATAATAAAGGTCGTGTTGTGAATTTCAAAAACACCATCATAATAATGACCAGCAATTTGGGCAGCCACATCATACAAGAAAACTTCGCCGATTTAAAAGATGATTCAGATATAGACGAAGTGGTTGATGCTACTAAAGAGCAGGTAATGACGCTTTTGAAAGAGACACTTCGCCCCGAATTCTTGAACAGGATTGACGACATAGTAATGTTCCATCCATTGTTGAGAAGAGAAATAAAAGGGATTATCAAAATACAGTTGGAGCAACTTAAAAATCAATTGGCAGTTCAGAATATAGATTTAAGATTTTCAGACTATGCCTTAGATTATTTGGTCGATCGAGGATTTGACCCACAGTATGGTGCGCGTCCGCTAAAAAGAGTAATACAAAAAGATATTATCAATTTACTAAGTAAAAAGATAATAGCAGGAGATATTGATAAAGCTAAACCGGTTACGGTTGATGTTTTTGACGGAATAGTGGTTGTGCGAAACGATGCATAACAATAAGGGTGAATGATGAATAATAGATGTCCCGCCTGTCTAGGTGGGACATTTTTTTCTTTATGGTTACAACCCATTCGTACTGTTTAGCATTTATATTTTAAAGACGTTTTATTTTAAGGTTATCTAGCATTAGATGTTATAAGTTTATATTTACTCACATTTAGTTGTATTGAATTTATTTAAAAGACATACTGATTTAGAGGCAGACTTGGTAATGGCCTGTAAAAAAAGAGACCCTCAGGCTCAGAAGCAACTGTTTATGCAGTATGCCGATGAAATGTTGGTAGTATGTATACGCTATGTGGGTAATCCTGAGCTTGCCAAAGAGGTAATGATGGACGCATTTGTAAAATGCTATGATGCTATTAAAGATTTTGAATATAGAGGTGAGGGTAGTTTAAGAGCTTGGTTAAAACGTATTGTAATTTCTTTTTGTTTAATGCAGCTGAGAAAGCAGAAGTTACAGTTTGTAGATATTGAGGCTACTAAATGGGAATATGAGTACTCTGCAGAAGACATAGTAGGGGGTATTTCTGCCAAAGAAATATTATTACTCATCAACGATTTGCCTCAAGGTTGTAGGGCTGTGTTCAATTTATATGTGTTTGATAATAAAACGCATAAAGAAATAGGAGAACTATTGGGAATAAGCGACGGTACTTCTAAATCTCAATTGGCTATGGCAAGAAAAATATTAAAAGAAAAAATATTGCAAAGTGTATAATGTTATGATTACAGAACAAGAAAAAAGCTGGAATAATATTATGCAGAATGTTTCTCCTGCCGATTTAGGAGTCGCATTCGATAAGCAGGAATATTGGGATAAAATTGCTCGCGAAGTAGTAGCAAAAAAGAATAGTACGCCTTTTCATGGCTATCTAAGTTGGCAGATAGCTGCCTCTTTAGTGGTAGTTTTGGCTATTTCAGGCTTTTTATTATTATCTGGAGGCTTTTATGCTAAGCATTCAAGTAATAAATATGCTTTGCTTAATAATTGGGTTACTATGTTTTTGCCAGAGTTGGGTGCACGCAGAACTATCTCTGTTAAAAAAACTGAAATAAATAATATAGCCTCTGTTGGTCAGTGTAATCCATCTAATGGTAATGGTAGCTGCACCGTAAATTATTTAGGCTTTTCTTCTACAGTATTGGCATCTGATATAAAGCAAACTGAGTCTATACATAATGCTACTGATTGTACTTTGGAAATTTGCATTTACCAAACCATAAAGTGTGGTAATCATTATGAGGCAGAAGTAGCAGATTGCAGTACTTTCCAACCTGAGGAGTCTGGACACTTGGTGTATCAGCCTAAGAAAATAGATGATGGCTGTAACGTATCGGTAGACCAAATAAAAATAACAAAAGTGAATACCGGAGAAACCATAACAGTTACTTCAGATTCTGGCCCAGCCGATGCAGAGGAGTTGTTGAGGTGTTTTACAGGGGAGTCGCATTGCAGCATATTAGCTGGAATTTTTGAGAAAGATTGCGATAATGTGTTACAACCCCACGCCATTAATGTAGTCAACCGCCAAGATGCAGTTATCATTCAATAGCTTTTTTTAATCTAAAACATATATTTATGAAGCGTAACATCATGATTATGGTGCTGGGTATAGCCATGCCTATACTTGCCCATGCGCAAGACAAAAACAATATTTTTTCCGCAGCTACTTTGCAGTTTAAAACCACGGAAAAAGACTTTGGTAATTTGGTTGAGGGCCCAACCGCAGAGTACGACTTCAATTACGTAAACACATCTAGTCAGCCAGTTTCCATTACTAATGTTGCTACTAGCTGTGGTTGCACTACTACTAATTGGACTAAAGAGCCCATTGCCCCTGGACAGTCAGGAAGTATTCATGTAGTATACACTACTCAAAATCATGTTGGCGTATTTACCAAGCAAATAACAGTAAACACTACAACCGCTACCACCCAATTGAGTATAAAAGGAACCGTAGCTAAGGAAGAAAAACTATCACTTAAGCAATAATAGAGCGTTTATTTAGTAAAAAAGCTGCCCTTTTTAGAGCAGCTTTAAGTCGTTTTAGGTTTTTCTTGGTTTCTTTTTGGCAGCCGGAAACAATACGTTGTTTAATATAAGCCTATACCCGGGTGAAGTAGGGTGTAAGCTGAGCTCGGTAGGAGGGTCGCCTATATTATGTTGATAATCCTCAGGGTCATGACCACCGTAAAATGTCCATGTTCCTTTACCAAATTCTCCATGTATATATCTGGCTTCATTAGCCGGTTTGCAATCTCCCATTACCAGTACGCTCGATTTTAATACTTCCTTACGGTAGGCTGTAGTTTGCCCCATAAAACCCTTTATAGTAGTTGTATGGTTTTGGCATAGCATAGCTGGCACAGGGTCAAATTTTGCAGAGAATGTGAATAGGGTAAAGTAATCTGTATTCATAGGTATTCTTCGGAAATTGGTATTATCTATATCTGAATACTCATATTCATACGGGTTATATGATATTTTAAAATCTTTGAATGCAAAGCATTTGGTGTAATTCAGCTTTTGTTGTGCGTTGGGGTCCATAGCATCATAGTCAAAGGGCTCAGCGCATATATCAGTTCCTTCTGCCGATAGGGCTATATCATAAGAATCAGTTGCAGAACACATGGCAAACAAAAAACCTCCACCAGCTACGAAGTCTCTTATTTTCTTAGCTATGGCTAGTTTTAGTTGAGATACTTTTTTAAATCCATGTTTAGCGGCACTTGCTTCTGCCGCTTTTTGGTCGTTCTGGTACCATTGAGTTCCTCTAAAAGATGCCCAGAATTTTCCATACTGTCCTGTAAAATCTTCATGGTGCAGGTGCAGCCAATCATACTTATGCAGGTCATCATTTAATAACTCATCGTCATACACCTTATCAAAGGGTATTTCTGCAAAAGTTAATGCCATAGTTACGGCATCGTCCCAGGGTTCTTTATTGGCAGGTGTATAAACTGCTATTTTAGGTGCTTTTTCTAGTTTTATTACATCTCCGTTATAGTCTGGGTTAGCTATTTCGGTAAGTACGCCTAGGTATTGCGCATCGCTCATTACTTCATATACTACTCCTCTAAGTCTGCAAAGTCGCTCAATGTCAGATGCATTATCTATTCCAAAGCTTCCGCCTTTATAATTAAGAAGCCAATCTACAGTCATACCATCTTGTAGTGCTTTGTAGGCTATTCCATAGGCTTTCAGATGGTTGTTTTGCCCTTCTGCATCCATTGGTATAAATATTTTGGAGGCAAATCCGGAATGTGTTATTAAAATAAATAATATAATTAGCTTGCAAACTCGCATGAAACAGTAGTTGTGCCTGTAAATTAATTATAATGCTGCTACAGTGCTATTGCTATTTTATTTTTTTAACAAAAGAGACACTTTAAAATAGCTGTTTGCGCTATGTGTATACGTTGTAGCCTGCATTATTACTGTATTATGCTATTTCTTTGCTAATTATCTAAAATATAAGTCAGTTACTTTTGTAATATTCGTAGGGTTGTGATACCTTTGCATGCAAATTTATTCATAGATATTTAAATTAATATGTCGGGACAACTTAAAGAGGTACGTAGCCGAATTAAATCAGTAACATCTACTCAGCAGATTACTAAAGCCATGAAGATGGTAAGTGCTGCTAAATTGCGTCGTGCACAAGATGCTATTTTACAGATGCGTCCGTATGCTCAAAAGCTTCAAGAAATGCTTAGCAACATCGTTAGCAGCGTTTCTAGTGATGTTAGCATGCCGTTGGCCGACGAAAGACCGGCAGAACGTATTTTATTGATTCCGGTTACCAGTGATAGAGGCTTGTGTGGTGCATATAATGCCAATGTTATTAAATTAACTCGTCAAACAATGCTTACAAAGTATGCTAGCCAGCATGCTAAAGGCAATGTTACCTTGTTGCCTATAGGCAAAAAAGGTTATGAATTTTTTGAAAGACAAGGTTTTAAAGTAGTTCCTGATTTCTGGACTATTTTCTCCGACTTATCTTTCGAAAATGTAAAAAAAGCAGCTGTTTACGCGCAACAAGCTTTTTTAAATAAAGAGTACGATAGAGTAGAAATTGTATACAGCCAGTTCAAAAATGCTGCAACTCAGCAGTTTACAGTAGAGTCTTACCTACCAATCCCTAAAGTTGAAAATGCTGAAGGTGCTAAAAAAGTGGACTTTATTTTCGAGCCTTCTATGGAAGTTCTTTTGCAAGAGTTAATGCCTAAAATTTTAAACACTCAAGTTTATAAAGCTGTGCTTGATGCCAATGCCTCTGAGCATGGTGCACGTATGACTGCGATGGACAAGGCTAGTGAAAACGCAAATGAACTATTGAAATCGTTGAAAATTAGCTACAACAGAGCACGTCAGGCTACCATTACTACTGAGCTTACCGAGATTGTTAGTGGTGCTGCTGCATTACAAGGTTAATATAGTTAATAATATTTATATAATATAAAACCTCTGCTTTTGGCAGAGGTTTTATATTTTTACCAACTATGCAGAAGATTATTAGTTGTATTGTACTTTTTCTCTTTGTTTCTTTTTCACTTTCTGCAAAAGAGACTAAAGCGCGTAAATTAAAAGCGGCTAAGTGCGGCACAGTAGTACTTAGCGATATAGATGATAAGTATAGCGCAATAGTGTATAATAAATCTATGCCCGATCCTGATGAGGGACCCGAAAATGAACGCCTTGAAGCTGCTAAAAGAAAAGTTCATAAACGCTATCCTTACAAAAGGGTAGCACAAACAGCTAGTAAAACTACAGCAGTAGATACCCCAAGAATAGGTATAAACTTTATAGCAGATTCTTCATCTGGTATACCGCCAGATAATTATATGGCTATTAGTAATAACAACATGGCTATTTCGGTTATCAACCAAACCATATCTATTCATTATGCTGCAAATAAACTATACTTAAACAGAAAGCAGTTAAAATCATTTTCGTTGGTAGTTGGTCTCAATAATGCGTTTAACGATTATAGATATGACCCTAAAGTAATTTACGATCCCGAGGCTGATAAGTTTGTGTGCGTTATGCTAAATGGCACAGAGGTGTACAATTACATTGTTATTGGTTTTTCTAAAACAAACGACCCTACCGGTGCTTGGAATTTTTATAAATTCTACGGAGACCATAAAAACGACACCACCTGGTTCGACTATCCATCTATTTCAATTACTAAAAATCACTTTTTCTTAACCGGTAATAAGATAATCAATGGTAACTCTTGGCAGGCTGGCTTCAAAGAAACTGTAGTTTATCAGCTAGATAAAATGCAAGGATATGCAGGCGATACCTCCCTTGACTATCAAATAATCGATGGCATTTCATACAATAGTCGCAATTTAAGATGTCTACACCCTGTAAAGGCAGCTGATACATTAAGTAGCGGCACGCAGTATTTCTTATCTGATAGAAATTTTGATATTCGCAACGACACTTTTTTCTTAGTAAAGCTAGATGCTAACCTAGGTGGCGCTAATAGCATACAAGTAACGCCCTTAGTTAGTAATGTAAAGTATGGTGTTCCTCCTAATGGTCGTCAGCCCGATACTATGTATAAACTAGCTACAAATGACGGCAGAGTATTGGGGGCTTTTTTGAAAAATAATCAAATTCAGTTCGTATCTACCTCAATAGATACTAGTTCTGGTAGTTCTGCAGTTTATCATGGAATTATAAATAGTGTAGATAACAACCCAGCACTTAGTGGAAATATTTTGGGAATAGATACTTTAGATTTTGGCTACCCAAATATATCATACACAGGTACTTGGGGTGGCAAAGTGCAGTCTATTATATCATTTAACTATACTGGGCCCAAAACATTTCCGGGTATGGCAGCTACTTTTTTTGACGGTAATGCTTATTCAAATATTATATCTCTTAAGCGTGGAGATTCTTCTATAATACAGTTAGCGGGTGAAGATCAACGTTGGGGAGACTATACAGGCTCTCAGGTTAAGTGGAATAACTTAGGGGAGGTATGGGTAGAAGGTATTTATGGCCGCTCTAGGGCTAGATATGGTAGCTATATGGTACAGTTATTCTCGCCGTATTATGGTGTGCCAGACACCACTAATGTAGATACTACCATAACGCCAACCATTTACCCTAATCCGGCTTGGCAGTTCGTTAATTTTGAATTCTCCCTTACTGCAGATGAAGAAGTAGAATTTGTTATTTATGACGTTGCCGGTAGGCTCATAGATAAATTACCTACCCAATACTGCAAAAAAGGTAAAAATGAATTGCAGTTTAATATTGCCCCATTAGCTGCGGCACGATATATGCTACGTGTGGCTACCAAAAGTGGTAAGAAAATAGGCGTATTTAATTTCGTTAGATTGTAAATTGTTACATTTATTTAGTTTTGATTAAGAATATATTATCTATAATACTACTGTTAGTAGCTACTATAGCACAAGCGCAATATGCTACCCCTTCAAGCAACGGATTTGCGGTACAGGGCGAGGTGAACCGAAAAATACTGTTGAGGATTGAAGACCTGAAAAAAATGCACGCAGTAGAAATTGGCGATTATGAGGTAAGAAGCCACACCGGAGAGCTAAAGTTTACAGCTACTGAAATGAAAGGAGTGTTGTTGAAGAAAATACTAGATAGTGCCGGCGTAAAAGAACTTTTGCCTAGAGACTTAAGTAGTTATTACTATGTATTTACTGCTGCCGACGGCTACAAGGTAGTTTTTTCCTGGAATGAAATATATAATACCGACATTGGTAAGCAACTTTTTGTAGTTACCAGTATGCAAGGAAAAGATATAACTAATATGTCTCAAAGCATTTTAATTGTAAGCCTAGGCGATGAAAATGGACGCAGATTTATGAAAGGATTGGCTACGATTGATGTAAAAAAAGCTAAGTAGGGGAGTACTAAAAGGCTTGATTTTCCTGCATTTAAGCAAAAAATAGGCTTTCAAGAAAAAAAATATAAAAAAAGTTTAAAAAAAGTTTTTGAATTCAAAATAATCATTACCTTTGCAGTCCCAAATTTTACGGGATAGAAGATATTTATAAAGTATGTCACAGCGTATCAGAATCAAGCTAAAATCTTACGATCACAATCTGGTTGATAAATCAGCTGACAAAATCGTGAAGACTGTGCGCAACACAGGAGCGGTTGTAACAGGACCTATTCCATTGCCTACAGAGAAGAAGATCTTTACAGTACTGCGTTCACCGCACGTTAACAAGAAGTCTCGTGAACAATTCCAATTGTGCACTCACAAGCGCCTATTGGATATTTACACTTCTTCAAGCCGCACAGTAGATGCGCTTTCGAAATTAGATCTTCCAAGTGGTGTTGAAGTTGAGATTAAAGCCTAATTAGGTAAAAGTTCTCCTTCATAGTCAGTAAGAAGATTTGTCAGTACTAGTTCTTTAAAAAATTGAAACACAGCTAATCCCGGCCCACACATTTAGGCTCCGGGCGCTTGGCTAAAATATTATAATAATGAAAGGTATTATAGGTAAAAAAATCGGCATGACCAGCATTTTTGAGCCGAATGGTAAGCAAACTGCTTGTACCATTATCGAAGCTGGTCCTTGTGTGGTTACTCAAAAGAAAACCGTTGAAACAGACGGTTATAACTCTCTTCAAATTGCATTCGGAGAAGCAAAGGCTAAGAATACGCCTGCTGCTTTAGCAAATCATTTCGCGAAAGCGAACACGACCCCAAAGCGTGTAGTAAAAGAAATCCGTAATTGTTCTATAGATAAACAAGTTGGTGAAGCACTTACTTGCGAAATCTTTACCGAAGGTGAAAAAGTAAGTGTTGTTGGCACTTCAAAAGGTAAAGGCTTCCAAGGTGTAGTAAAACGTCATGGCTTTAGTGGTGTTGGTGAGGCTACCCACGGTCAGCACGATCGTTCTCGTGCTCCGGGTTCAGTAGGTGGATCATCATACCCAAGTCGCGTTTTTAAAGGCATGCGCATGGCCGGCCGTATGGGTCAAGATCGTGTTAAGGTAAAAGCATTGCGCGTAATGAAAATTTTCCCAGAGCAGAACTATATCTTGATCAGCGGTTCAGTTCCAGGTGCAAACGGATCTATTGTTTTAATTCAGAATTAATTTAGTCATGCAAGTTGACGTTTTAAATAGTAAAGGCGCAAAAACAGGTCGTTCAGTTGAACTACCAGATGATATCTTCAACATCGAACCAAATGACCATTGTATTTACCTAGCGGTAAAACAATATTTGGCTGCACAGCGCCAGGGTACACACAAAAGCAAAACCCGTGCAGAAGTAAAAGGTTCTTCTAAGAAACTTCATAAGCAAAAAGGTACTGGTGGTAGCCGTAAAGGTAACATCCGTAACCCTTTATACAAAGGTGGTGGTGCCGTTAACGGTCCTGTTCCACACTTGTATGGTTTCAAATTGAACCGCAAAGTGAAAGACTTAGCTAAAATGAGTGCATTAGCTCACAAAGCTCGCGAAAACAAAATCGTAGTTATAGAAGATCTAAAACTAGATGCTCCTAAAACTAAAGATTACGCAGCAATGTTAGATGCATTACGCGGAGACAGCCGTAAAACAATGGTAGTATTACCTGATTACGACATGAATGTGTATTTGAGCAGCCGCAACCTGCAAAATACTAAAACAGTTGTTCTTAGCGACATGAACACTTACGACATCAGCAACACTCAAGTAGTGGTTTTCACTGAGTCTGTAGCTAAAATGTTTAGCGAAGAAGCAATCACTGTTGAAGCTTAATTAGCCGAGTTCACAAAATAATAATTAATACTGTTGTCTAATAAACAACAATAAAATAAAGAAACAATGAAACTTTCAGAAGTGTTGGTAAGGCCAGTAATTACCGAAAAGGTGAATCGCCAGATGGAAAGCAATGGCCGCTACACCTTTGTAGTAGGTAAAGCTGCTAATAAACTGGAAATCAAAAAAGCAGTTGAAGAGTTTTACGGTGTTAAAGTTAGCGAGGTTAATACAGTGGTAATGCCTGCTAAAAACAAAACACGCTACACCAAAGCCGGATTTTTATCAGGCAGAAAATCATCTTTCAAAAAGGCTATCGTTACCCTTGCAGAAGGGGAGTCAATAGACCTATTTGGAGGTAACTAATCATGAGGCCTGCAAAAACGAACAAGTATAGGCTCATTAATAACATTTACATTTTGAATATTTAATTTCAATGGCATTACGTAAATACAAACCGGTAACAGCCGGTACACGCTGGAGAATAGGTAACGCTTACGCAGAAGTAACAACTAACGTACCTGAAAAAAGCCTACTAGAGGCAAAAAGTGGTACTGGTGGCCGTAACGCTCAAGGTCGTAGAGCAATGCGCTACATAGGCGGTGGAAATAAAACAATGTACCGTATTGTAGATTTCAAACGCAACAAACACGGTATCAAAGCAACAGTAAAAACTATTGAGTACGATCCAAACCGTACTGCATTCATCGCTCTTTTAAGCTATGCTGATGGTGAAAAACGCTACATCCTTGCCCCTCAAGGCTTAGAAGTAGGTTCTGAAGTTATCAGTGGCGAGAGTGTAGCACCTGAAGTTGGTAACGCTCTATTATTGAAAAACATGCCTCTTGGTACTGTTATTCACAATATCGAATTGCAACCAGGTCGTGGTGGTGCTTTGGCTCGCTCTGCGGGTACTTATGCTCAACTAAGCGCTAAAGAAGAAAAGTATTGCGTATTGAAAATGCCTAGTGGTGAGCTTCGTAAAGTGCTAAGCACTTGTATGGCTACTGTAGGTACAGTTTCTAACAGCGATCACGCTCTACAATCAATGGGTAAAGCAGGTCGTAACCGTTGGAAAGGTATCCGTCCTCGTAACCGTGGTGTTGCCATGAACCCTGTAGATCACCCAATGGGTGGTGGTGAAGGTAGATCATCTGGTGGTCACCCACGTAGCCGCAGCGGTAAGTATGCTAAAGGTGAAAAAACACGTAAGCAGAAAGGTTCAGATAAACTGATCATCCAACGCAAAAACGGCAAAAAACTCTAATCAGTTAAAATAATAGTTAATTGGTAACTGAGGGTTACACGTTGACGGAATATCTTAAATAACAACAAAAATTAGTCAGTAAAAAATGGCTCGTTCGATAAAAAAAGGACCTTATGTAGATGCTAAGTTAGATCGTAAGGTATCAGCAGTAAATGATGGCAAAGCGAAAAGAGGTGTAATTAAAACCTGGAGTCGCCGTAGCACAATTATTCCTGATTTCGTAGGTCATACTTTCGCAGTGCACAATGGCAACAAATTCATTCCGGTTTATGTTACCGAGTATATGGTAGGTCATAAATTAGGTGAGTTTGCACCAACTCGCAACTTTAAAGGTCATAGTGGTAGCAAATAATTGCGTTAACAACCGCTAATAATTATAGTAGATAATCATTGTAATTAAGTAATTGGATATACGCAGAGTAAAATCCAATAAAAAATAAATAATAATGGAAGCTGTAGCTCGCTTACGAAATTATCCAACCTCTCCCCGCAAAATGCGCCTATTGGCAGATCTTGTACGCGGTGTAGACGTGGAGATCGCATTAAATACTTTGAAATTCAGTACAAAACATCCATCAGTAGCACTAGAAAAACTATTGTTGAGTGCTATTGCTAACTGGAGAGTAAAAAATGAAGGGGTAGATGTGGTAGATGCCGGCCTTTATGTTAAAACTATCTTTGTTGATGGTGGCCGTAGTCTTAAGCGTATGCGCCCTGCACCTCAAGGCCGTGCTTACCGTGTGCGTAAGCGCAGCAACCACGTTACTATTATCGTTGACAGCCGTCACGCTCAACCTGTAACAACACAAATAGAAGCATAATAAATCATAACATAATTATAACTCAATAACAGTACAATGGGTCAAAAATGTAATCCTATAGGTAACAGGTTGGGCATCATCCGCG
>CAYWUY010000023.1:36393-40514 GCA_964461535.1 uncultured Flavipsychrobacter sp. | reverse complement strand
GATTATTATTTCTCCAATACACATGCCTGTATTGAAGATGAATCTGCTTGAGCAGCTGATTGCAAAAAAAATAATTGCTATTTCTTTCGAAAATATACAAGATGATGATGGCTCTTACCCTATTGTAAGATCTATGAGCGAAATTGCCGGTAACTACGCCATGCTTACTGCAGCACGTTATTTGGGTAACACCGATAAAGGCAAGGGCGTATTACTGGGTGGTATATCCGGTGTTCCACCAGCTAGTGTATTAATTATAGGTGCTGGAGTTGTGGCAGAATCTGCCGCTAGGGCTGCATTTGGCTTAGGGGCTACTGTAAAAGTTTTTGATAATTCTATTTACAGACTTATGCGTTTGCAGAATAACATTGGTCGCAGATGCTTTACTTCTGTACTAGACCCTGTAACTCTTGCCGAAGAATTGAAAGAAGCTGATGTGGCTATAGGTGCACTAAAACCTATTAACGGAATTACACCCGTAGTGGTTACAGACCAAATGGTGAGTAATATGAAGGCGGGCTCAGTAATTATTGATGTGAGTATAGATAGGGGGGGCTGTTTTGAAACATCTCATCTAACCTCACATGACAAGCCTATCTATAAAAAGTATGATGTAATACACTATTGTGTTCCTAATATTCCATCAGCCGTATCGCGCACTGCTTCGCGTGCCATTAATAATGTATTAATGCCTATAATGCAACAATGCGCGGATACCGGAGGGGTAGATGAACTTATCTACAACAGAAATGGTATTCGTAATGGAGTATATCTGTATAAAGGTTGTGTTACATCGGCACCATTAGCCAAGCGTTTTGGCATGAAGTATACCGACCTAGATTTACTTTTTACAGGTCATAGCTAATTATTTGTCAGCGTCTGCACTTACTATATCTAAAGATACAGAGCTGGCATCTTTTACATGGCTTACTTTTATTTTAAATTCTTCAGTGCTGTTGGGGCCTACAGCTTCATCGAGTGTATGTTTTTGCTTCTCTATAGTACCACCTTCTTTATCCATAAAGGTTATTTGCACTGCTATATTTTTGTAAGTGGTTAGGGTAGCCTTGTTTTGAACTTCGCCTTCTACTACTTCTTTGCTAACCAAATTTCTTCTGTGAGAACCGGATATTTTTAAAAATTTTAGAGGGCTATCTCGTTCCATTTCTTCCATCGATGCTTTTTTCTCTTCATACTTAGCCGATGGTCTAGAACTATTGGCAGAATTGCACGATGCAGTACAAACAGCAGCTACAATTGCAAGAGGTAATAAGTATTTCATATTGATTATTTTAACAAACTTAGTATAAAATTGCCTTTAATAATATTAGTCAAACAACTCTTCTTTTTTTCTAGGACGTTCTGCTACTCTCCATATAAACCTGCTTAACCTAGTATTAGGCAAATCTGCTTTATCCATAGGTGTAAGCGTTTCTGTAATATCTTGTAATAGCATAATGCGCTGAATCTTTTGGTTTTTAAATGCTATCTGCATAGTGTCACTTTTAGCTTGGCTAACTCCTATGTAGGCACCACTATCATCTTTTGTATAGTATATAGCTTCGGCGTCTGGGTACACTCTAAGTTGTTCTATCTCATTATTATTAAAGTAGCCATGTAGAGTTCGTCCTTGCACCTGATCATATATTTCAGCTTTCTCTGGTCCTGCTATCGAGGCCACAAAAGCATTATTAGGTACGTATATTTTCTTTATTTTACTACTATCTAGAACCATGCATATGGTATCTCCGGTTATTTGGCTATTTCTAGACCATAGTACCGGACTATATATCATACGTATTGTAGAATCATATTGTGTGTAAACTATGCTATCGCATAGTCCTTGCATAGAGTCTGAAAAGATTTTTACATGATGATATCCTGTAAAATATAATGGCAGTGTTGAGTCTGCATCTGTAGTATCTGCTGTGGCTGCTAGTGTTGTTATTGCAGTTTCTTTCTTTTTCTCTCGTTTTCTTTTTGTGCTAGCAGCACTGTCGTTGCTAGCTTTTTTGGTCACTTGCTTGAACGCCAATGGTGCGTAATATTTGCCGGTAAGAGAGTCTTTTAACATAGGTGCTGAGTAAAAAGTATCCGCAGCTATATATAGGGTATCGTTATTGTTTACTTGTTGCATCACCGGCTTTTCAATAGCCAATAATGTTCGCTTACGTCTATTATATTTTGCTTTACCGCAGTATAATGCACTATGATGAGGAGTATCTATAGCTATTACATTACCTATTGCGTAGCCCAGCCCGGTGCTTCTGGTATAGCTTAGTGTATCTGCTTCTATGTATTGTCCGTCATACCATATAGAAGTATGACTATCAAAGTAGGCTAGCCCCGAGGTGTTATCCATATAACCGCTAGAGGTATTTAATACAGTTTTACCGCTATCACCTACAACAAATGATCTAGCATAAAAGGCTGTAAGCTTGGTTTCGGTATTATATCCCATGTCCTCCGAACGAGTGTGATAGTGTGGGTCGGTTACCACTACATTACCCGTAAATCTTGCATTATGGCTTTTTAGGTTATACTCTCCTCTATCGCTCCATACTGTGGTAGAGTCAGCTACAAGCGTACCGTTATTATTATATATGCCTATTTTATCTGTAAGATTATACGATAAGTCTTCGCACCACAGTCTGTTTTTCCCATCTGTCAGTGTTACATCGCCCTGCATTATAGCAGTTTTGGTAGCACTATTATACTTTAAATAGTTACTAGTAGCCTCGGTGCCTCCTTGCTGTGCTATGCGTACATTACCAAATGCCTCCATTATTTTAGTAGTACGGTTTTGGTAAACACTGTCGCAATACAAAGTGTCAGTACCCTGCCTAAACATAGCATTACCTATAAACTTGCTAATTTCTCCGGAATCTGTTTTGGTAAATATATTAATGTCAGCAGTTAGATATACAGTAGTTTTATTACTTGTATCAGCATTTTGGGCACTAGCCGTGTATGATATGCTTAATAAAGCACAAATAGCACTCCACAATAGAGTGCTACTGTTGTATATTGTTAAGTAAGATTTACTTAGTTTTTTTCTTACCATCTTTATTTTTACGACCAAATACCGATACATTAATATAACGTGATGGGTGCTCTTTTAAATCTTTTAGAAGAGCATCCATAGAAGTAAGTGATGTACTTAAGTCTGAGTGTAAACGCTTATCATTTACCAGCATACCCAGCGAACCCTCGTTATTATTTATTTTGTGCAATACTCCTTTTAGTTCTTTTACTGCTATTTCCATTTCTGAAATAGTTTGTTCAAGTGGTGCATTGGCTAGCTGTTTCGATACTCTGTTTAGATTATTAAGCATCTGCTGCACGGTATCTTTACTTTTAGCTAGAGATCCTGTAAAGGCATTGGTGTTTTTAATGATGCTTTGCATATCTCCACTTTGTTTATCCAAAGCCTCTGATAGTTTAGCTATGTGTTGGGTGGTAGTATTAATGTGTTTTATAGCTTCACCTATATTCTTCCTATTTTCAGCATTTAATAGGTCGTTTATCTCGGTTAGGGTGGTGTCTAATGAGCTAACAGTTCCTTTTAAGCTTTTTACCAGTGGACTCACTTCTTCCGCCATATTGCCTATCAGGCCCGCATCTTTCCCCGATTTTATAAGCTCTCCCTTTTTTAGGATGGTTTTACTATTACCTAGCGCTAGCTTAATAATTTTATTACCTAATAGATTGTTAGATGCTATTGTAGCAACTGAGCCCTCAGGTATGCTTATATTCTTTCTTATAGCTAGCCCTACTTTTACCCCTTTACCTTCTTCAAAGTCCATAGAGGCTACACGACCCACAGATAAGCCTTTGAGCTCTATGTTAGCTGAGCTCATCAATCCCTCTACATTGTCATAATAACAATAGTATATTCTATCGTCAGAGAAGAGGTTCGCTCCTTTCAGAAAGTAGAATCCTGTGAATAATATGATGATCGAGGTGGTGGTAAGTATACCTATCTTAACCTCTTTAGAGATTTTCATATGTCTAAAATGAGCGCAAAAGTACTATCAATAATGTTACAATTGCCTTAAAAGCGATTGTAAATATATAAACCTTGTGGGTATATATTTGTTAAAATATGAAGTATTGTTTAT
>CAYWUY010000023.1:23443-36293 GCA_964461535.1 uncultured Flavipsychrobacter sp. | reverse complement strand
GGTACTTCAGGTGTATATCTGCAACGTATGGTTTGTTCTAATAGTTGAATTATATAATTTAAGAAGTTCTTTTGTTGCTCACGGCCTGCCTTCGACCAGTTGTCAGCAAACTTTGATAATCCCGCACCATCATAAACAAATACACTATTAAATAAGTTTCTTACCTCGGGAAACAAATCATTTTCAGCATGCTGTACTAGTTTTAAAGCCTCACTATAGTTACCGTGCGCTATTTGGGCTATTTGTTGAGCTTTTGCGGCACTTGCTAGTTGTGCAGCTTCTAAAGCTGTGGCTATTTGTTGAGAGTTTAGTGGTGCTAACCTAACCGTTTGTGTGCGCGATCTTATAGTAAGCAGTATATCTTCGGTATTCTCTGCCACAAATATCATTATGGTGTCTTTGGGAGGTTCTTCTATAAGTTTTAGTAGAATATTCCCTTCTTTGCCCAGATATTCAGGGCGCCACATGATATGTATTTTTTTACCCCCTTCGTAAGATTTTAGGTTTAGGTTATCTATAATTTCTCTACACTCCTCAGCGGTTATATTTCCCTGTTTATTCTCTGCTTCTATATATTGTAGCCAGTCGTAGGTAGTACCATAAGAGTTTTGTTTTACGTAGGCCCTAAACTCTTTTATATAGTGCCTGCTCATAGCCTTAGTACTGCTATTAGGCGGTATAGTAGGAAAGCTAAAATGTAAGTCAGCATGCTCCATTTTGCTTATTTTATTGCAATTAGCACATTGTCCACAGCTATCTTCATCCTGTTTGTTTTCGCACATAATGTACTGAGCTAGTGCCAGACTTAAAGGCAAGCCTCCTGTACCTTCAGCACCTACTATTAGCAAGGCATGAGGAAAGGTATTATGTTTCCACATATTAAGTAAGCCTTGCTTAGCGGCATCTTGTGCTATAACATTTTTAAACTGCATAATTTCTTCTCCACTCTTATAGTAGATACAAAAGTACTAAAATCGCTCACCAGCGTTTTTATTGATTTTTTAATACCATTTGTATAGTCTTGCGGGTTTCTTGTTTTAGCAATATCTGTTGTGTGCCCACAAGTTCTTTAGCTTTTTCGGGTGTATAGTGCCTTATGGTTAGTAGGTTTACATCTTCATTTACCAGTACTTTATAATCAACTGCTAAAGCTTCTGTAAGAAGTTTTACTTTGTCTGTGCGGTTATCTATACAAGCTACAAAGCTAATGGCTGCATTTTGTATTAGATTTATTTTTATTCTTAGCTTATGAAATATTGCATAGAGTTTACTCAAGTTATCTTCTGTAATAAAGCTGAAGTCTCTTGTTGTTACTTGTAGTAGTAGCTGATCTTTTTTCAGTACTATAAGTGGGGGGTAGTGTATTTCTTTAGTTTCACCGCATATGGTTGTACCACTCAAACTTGGATCTAAGAAGCATTTTACATACAGCGGAATATTGTTGTTTTGTAGTGGTTTTATGGTTTTGGGGTGAATAATCTGTGCCCCATAAAAAGCCATTTCAATTACTTCATTGTAAGTAAGTGTTTCAATCTTTACCGTGTTATCAAACAGTTTAGGGTCAGCATTCAGAAAACCCTCTACATCTTTCCATATGGTTACAGAGTCGGCATTAAGCATAGCTGCAAGAACAGCGGCCGTATAGTCTGATCCTTCTCTGCCTAGTGTAACCGATAAACCCTCTCTTGTAGAGCCTATAAATCCTTGTGTAAGTACAGTTTTTCCGGCTTTTAATTTTGTTTCTATTTGGCTTAAAGCCTCCATCTTAGTCCAGCTCCAGTCTATTCCTGCATCCCTAAAGTTATTATCTGTTCTTATCACACTACGTGCGTCTAGCCACTCGCAGCTTACACCTTCTTGTTGCAGATAGCACGACATTATTAAAGTGGAAAACAGCTCACCCATGCTCACTATTTGGTCATACCATAGGTCGTAGTTATCGTTGGTGGTAGCTGTTATACAGCTATATAATTCTTGAAAATACTTACCCAGTAACGATCTTGCTGCTGATGCATAGGTTGCATTCAATAACTTTTCAGCATAAGCTATGTGTTCAGCTTCTAATGATGAGCATAGTTCGTTAGCTGTGTTTTTTTGTTGCTCGTATGCCGAGTTAACTATTTTCTCCAGTGCATTAGTTGTTTTGCCTAGTGCAGATATAACTAATAGCAAAGGCTCGCCAATTTTTATAATAGGCAGTAGCGCTTTAGCTCTTTCAGGTGTAGCAATAGATGCACCACCAAATTTGTACACTTTCATATATTGGTACGTGAGTGTTTAAAACAGTTATGCAATGTTGCTGTTTTTGTAAAGCAGGGTATATATTTACACTATGATGTGGGTTAGGGTATTTTATCGTTTGTTCAGTTCTGATTTTATTTTTTCTGCTACAGCATCTAGCGTTTCATAAAACTCACTGCCGTATTTGCGCTCTATAGCTTCTTTTAAAAACTTGTAAACCGGTACTTTTAGTTTGTTTCCAAGTTTACAGGCAGGTTTGCATAATGTTTTTCTAGGCTCGTAGTTTACGGCTTCATAGCCGTCGTTCGATATTACTCTTATAGGGTATAAATGGCAACTGATAGGTTTCTTAAAGTCAATAACTCCGTCCTTCCAAGCTTTTTCAATGCCACATTTCACTATGCCTAGCTCATCTGTATATCCATATGCACATATGCCTCCGTCTACTGTAGGGGTTACATAGCCATACTCATTATCTATTGTATGAGTACCTTGTTTTTCTATTTCTGCAATATATTCTGGTACTAAGTAAGATTTGAATTTAGGATATAATGTTGCAATTATCTTAGTTTCTTCCTCCGTTAGCGGCGCACCACAATCTCCATCCACACAGCATCCGCCCTTACATTTTTCAAGGTCGCATACAAAGTGCTCTTCTACTATTTGGTCACTTAATAAAACATTTTCAATTGCAATCATTACAAAGGAGGTCACATGTTTAAATAATTCATCAATAAGCGATAATTGTCCATTAAATCATCATAACGGGTATTGTCGCCATACACAGCCTTTACTGCATATTCATGTCTTTCAAAAGACGATATAACAGCGCTCAGGTTGGTCTTGTTTAATTTTAGAGTTACTTCCAAAACTCCATTTTCATATGTCTGTACTTGCGAAGTAAGAATTTGCACATCTTCATTTTCGCAAATTCTTGCTATTTGATACATACTGTAGTTTCTCGGCAATATCTCAAGTATGATGATGCCTCCAGGAGAGTCTATACCACTATTTTCAGTAAAGTATTTTACTAGCGATGCTGGAGTAATAGCTCCTAAATATTTATTTTCACTATTAATTACTGGCAATACATTTAACTGCATTTGGTGTGCAAGCCTAAAAGCCTCAAATGGATGCGCCTCAGCTTGAATTGCAGGTTTAAATTGCAGTAAATTACTTTCTGATATATTGCTTTCAGGATGCTCCCATTCTAGTAAATCATTCTCTTGAAGTAGCGCTACATATTTATCATCAACTATTATAGGTAGTTGTGTTATATGATTCTCTTCCATTATATCCAATACTCTATTACCACTATCTGTCGGGTTGATAGTTGGTACCAAAGTAGATATTAACTGCACTAAACTCATTGTCCGCGGGCTTTATCAAGGTTAAGAATCTTACATATAACGATACTGTCTTTTGAAATAGTATCTTACAGTTTAGCCAACATGCTTACTTAAGAAGTCAGATAGAATAACATTAAATTCAGATGGTACCTCCATCATAGGTGCATGACCACATTTATCTATCCAATGAAGTTCTGACGATGGCAATAACGAATGAAACTCTTCTGCAACCATAGGGGGAGTAATGGTATCATTTCTACCCCATATTAGGCATGCAGGTATAGTAATATCTTTAAGCTCGTTACCCAGATTGTGTTTTATGGCCGAACGGGCTAACGTAATTATTTTCAGGGCTTTTATACGATTATTAACTATTTCGTACACCTCATCTACCAGCTCTTTTGTAGCTACTTTTGGGTCGTAAAAAGTAAGCTCTGTTTTTTTGCGTATATATTCGTAATCACCGCGTTTAGGATAAGTTTCTCCCATGCCGTTCTCAAACAAACCTGAACTTCCTGTTAGTATTAAGGTTTTAACCTTTTCAGGATGTTTAAGTGTATATACCAAAGATACATGACCGCCTAATGAGTTTCCTAATAGGTGAATTTTATCTAATTGTTTTGCATCTATAAATTTAGTAACAAACTTAGCCAGGCCTGAAACCGAAGTTTCAAGTATAGTAAGGTCGTACAGTGGCATTAGAGGTATAATAACACGGTGTGTTTGTCTGAAATGTTCAATAAGGTCTTTGAAGTTGCTAAGCGCACCAAACAAGCCGTGTAACAACACCAATGGCTCACCCGTACCCTCTTCAACATATTTGAATTTTCCTGATTGTTTAATTTCGTAATCCATCTAGTAAAAATGAAGTATTCTGCTAAAATACATTAATGGTATAAAAAACACAAAGATACCTAACTATTAATCAATGCTTGCTGGTTAAATATAGGTTAAACATTTCATTTTAACATAAGTTATCTCTGCTTAGTTGTTTAGTACACTTTTATTGTAACTTGCCTGGCAATATGTTAGATGCTGTCATAAAAGGTATTTTAATGGGGCTTTACATGGCTATTTCTGTTGGTCCCACACTTTTTGCCGTTATTAAATACAGCATGGACTATTCCTACAAGGCTGGTCTTGCATTTGTCTTAGGTGTTTCCCTTAGCGATATTTTATATGTAACTATTGCTAATGTAGCGGCTGGTTTGCTCAAGCAGCTACACCAGTATGCCGATTATATTAGTTATGGTGGGGGCATATTGTTAATGTTGGTAGGTGTTGCAGGTGCTATTTCTAAAATCAAGCCGAGACGCACCAATAAAGGAGATATTATTCCTATCTCCGGTGGTAGATATCTTAAGATATGGGCTGGTGGCTTTTTAATAAATACCATTAATCCTGGTGTTATTGTTACTTGGTTGGGGGCGGTTACAATTACAGCCACTAAAACGGGTATGTATAGGTTTGTCATGTTTGGTACCTGTCTTACACTTATACTTACTATAGATTTTATGAAGGTATTTTTAGCCGATCGTATACGTCAAATGCTAACACCAAGACGGCTTATATGGGTACAAAGACTATCTTCAATAATTATAGGTTCGTTAGGTTTATTACTTTTAGTTACTACAGCTTATAATCATTATAAAAAGTAATATGGTCATAAGCTAGCACTATTATGTTAAAGCTTCTGATTAGATTTTTATTAACACCAATTATTCTACATTTGTTAGGATAATTTAATAAGGACATATGTTGAAATTCATGAGGAATAAGATTCTCATACCGTTACTTATATTAGGTGCTCTAGCAGCATTCTTTTCGTTTAAGTATACTGGTACCGACATCACCAACCCTGAGGAAAGAAGAAAGCTGGTGATAGAAACTATGATGGTAGCCCTACAACACGAGCATTATTCACCAAAAGACTTGGATGATACTTTTTCAGCTAGGGTATATAAAAACGTTATGAATCTATATGATCAGGATAAAATGTATTTCATTGAACCTGATATTAAGACACTAAAGTCTTATCAGTTTAGTATAGATGACCAAATTAAAAATAACTCTATTGATTTCTTTGATTCTTTTGATGCTATAATTCAAAGGAGAATTGATAATGTAGAGAAGTTTTATCCTGAGCTTCTTGAGAAGCCATTTGACTTTAGTAAAGATGAGCGTAAGGTAGACGACGCAGCTAGTGAACAACATGCTAAAGACTTAAACGAGTTAAAATCAAGATGGCTTGTTGAAGCAAAAAGACGCGTTTTGGAAAAGTATGTTGACTTAAAAGATGCGCAGGATAAAAAGAAGAAAGATTCGGCTAATTATGCTGTAAAAACTGATGCAGAGCTAGAGCTACAGGCAAGAGAGTCGGTTAAAAAAATGTTTGCACGTCAGTTTAAAAGCATGCGCAAAATCAATTCTGATAAGCGCTTTACTTTCTATGTAAATGCCATCACCGAAACAGAAGATCCTCACTCTTCGTATTTGCCTCCACGCGAAAAGAAAAGCTTTGATGAGCAAATGAGCGGTAGCTTTTTTGGTATAGGTGCTCAGCTGCGCGAAAATGCCGATAATGGTAAAATTTCAGTTGCTAGTGTTATTCCTGGTAGCCCTTCTTGGAAACAAGGTGAGTTGAAAGCTGATGATGAGATATTGAAAGTAGCACAAGGCAGTAAGACCCCTGTAGATATTCAAGGTTTTGAACTTGATGATGTAGTGAAGTTGATAAGAGGTGACAAAGGAACAGAAGTGCGTTTAACAGTTAAGAAACCAGATGGTGTAATTAAAGAAATCCCAATAATACGTGGCGTTGTTACTCTTGACGATGTTTTTGCTAAGTCTGCTGTTGTAAATACTAAGGATGGTAAAATTGGGTATATCAGATTGCCAGAATTTTATAGCGATTTTAATCACACCAGTCAACGTCGCTGCGCAATAGATATACGCGATGAGGTAATTAAACTAAAGGCTGAAGGTGTTAACGGTATTATTTTAGATTTAAGGTATAATGGTGGCGGTTCTTTGGGCGATGTTGTTGATATGACCGGCATATTTGTAGGTCGTGGACCGGTAGTACAAGTTAAAAGTTCTACTCAAAATGTAAATGTATATCGCTCTCAAAGCTATGATACAGCCATTTATACAGGTCCACTTATTATCATGGTAAATGAAATGAGTGCCTCTGCTTCAGAAATATTAGCGGCAGCTTTACAAGACTATAAACGTGCCGTTATAGTTGGTTCTCCTACTTATGGTAAGGGCACAGTTCAAAAAATGATTGGTCTAGACCAATTGTTGAATCCAATGCTACGTATGCAGTTGCAAAATGATACTAGTTTGGCAGACCCTTCTATTGGCTCTTTGAAGCTTACAATGGAGAAGTTTTATAGAGTAAATGGTCAGTCTACACAGCTAAAAGGTGTTACTCCTGATATAAGATTACCAGATGCCTATGCCTATGCAGACGATGACGATATAGGTGAGCGTAGAAGCAAATCTGCATTGCCTTACGACCAGATAAATCCTGCAAACTATAGACCTATGAATAGCTACACTGATTTAAGCGATTTAGCTAAAATGAGTAGAAGAAGAATTGAGAACAATCCTTCGTTCAATGCATTGAAAGAGGTTAACGATTTCCGCTTAGAGAAGATGAAAAACAAGTCTTATCCATTAGGTGAGAAGCAATACCGTAGCGAATTAGAGCAGGCTGTATCTATGAATAAAAAACTTGAAGAGGTACAGAAGAAAATAACACCACTAGAAATGGTGAATATTAAGGCAGATTTAGAGAAAATAAATATTGATAGTGTATCAATAAATAAAAATAAAGACTGGCTTAAAGACATAAGCAAGGATGCATTTTTAGCTGAGACAGTGAATATTATGAACGACTTAGCTAAATCGTCTATGAACATATCTATTAAGCGCAAATAGACCTAACATATCTAATTGATATAGAAGAGTAGAGTGTCAAATGGCACTCTACTTTTTTTATGCTAATAAGAGAAATACGGTAGGCACTTTATCTAATATTGGGGGCTGTTTTTTCCAGTCGGCTATAGCCTTGGTTATTATGGTACTGTTGTCTGCAGTAATATTACTGGCTATACATAAGCGTGTGCTATTATTGCAGTGCTTTAATAGCTCCTGTGCAAACGTTGTATTTCTATAGGGTGTTTCTATAAATATCTGGGTTTGTTGCTCTTTTTCCGAGCGCGCTTCCAGTTCTTTTAGACGTTTGCTACGCTGTGGGTCTTTAACTGGTAGATAGCCATTAAATGCAAAGCTTTGTCCGTTTAATCCGGATGCCATTAATGATAAGATGATAGAGCTTGGCCCAACAAGAGGAATTACTTTTGCTCCTTTATACTGGGCTATAGCGGCTATTTCTGCTCCAGGGTCGGCTATACCTGGACAACCACTTTCGCTGAGTACGCCAATACTATATCCTTTTTTTATCCATTCATAAAGTAGCGATTTATCAATGCCGTTATGCTTATCTATAACGGATATTTGAATTGGTTCTAGAGGCAGTTCTGGATGTAGCAACCTCAAAAATCTGCGAGCTGTGCGGGCATCCTCTGCAAAGTAGTGTAGAAGAGAACCCGTATAGTATTTTACATCTGGCGATAAGGTATTTACTTTCCCATCTGCTATGGGAACAGGAATCATATATATAGTAGCTCTATTCACGAATTGTATTGTAAAATTAAAGTGATGCTAAAGATACTAAACGTAGTATATTTAGTTATGTTGGCATGTGAAATATAATAATGTGACGATTAGGTCAAAAAGAAAGGCGTTACCGATTAGTAACGCCTTTCTTAAGAAAGAATTATATGTATTAATATAATTTAGGACAAGACCAGTTGTATTCAGGTGCTCTTTCGTAGCGATTGATGCGACCGAAGAATAGTAATGATAACTCGAAACCACCATTACCTCTTGTAGCCTGAGAGAAAGAAGAAACGTTAAGGTCGTAAGTAAGACCTATACGCATTTTAGACCACTCGATAGCTACATATGGTGCAACCGCATCAGCGTTACGATACCAGCCACCTAAGTAGAATATAGTATTACGAGTATATTCTAAATCGTGACCCGGATTCATGATGAAACCTACAGCAGCACCTAATAAAACCTCGGTAGCAGATGCTTGAGATTGATATAGTGCTGAAGCATATAACACTGTATTCTCATTCATATCGAATGAACCACCTAAATATGCAGAAGTACGTGCATGTATTTGGTGATTACCGTTTAAGAATGACTCAACAGGTTGTGTTAAATGGTAGTAAGATAAACCTGCGTATGCAGTAGCATGCTCAGATAGTTTACCCGTATACATCAAACCTAAGTTGAAATCAGGATAAGATAAATCGGCGTTTGTAAAGTTTTCGCCAGATTGGTATAATACCTGACCTGTTGCAGGGTCTATCTGATTTTCGAACTTAAGCTTTTGGAAGTCTAAGTTTTTTTGTACCAAATAAGCCTGAGCACCAACAGAAATGTGTTGTAGTTTATCGCGACCAAAACCTTTATGATAAGCCAATGATAGACCTACAGTAGTGTTTTTTAAGCCACCACTACCAGATTTGTCATATAAAAACATACCACCTATACCTAGTGCATCACCTTCAGGAAGCTTGCCTTTAAGCATAGCCATATCGAAAGACGCAGTAGCAGTAGTATAAGGATTTGAAGATACTGAAGACCACTGTTGGCGATAGTTAGCAGCGGCACGTATATCATCAGGAACTAAACCTGTTTGTGCAGGATTCAGTGTTAGGGGTGATGTAAAGTATTGTGTAAAGTGCACATCTTGCGCCATAGCAGCGCTAGATAGCAACAACGAAACACTTATACCTAGTAAGGCTCTTTTCATCTTTTATACAATTTTATTGTAAAGTATAATCCAATAAGCTAGCAAGTTAAGCTAATTTATTGTTGTATACAAGACATGTTTAAATTTCTTTTTGGTTGGGTTAGGATTGTCTTTTTTTACCAAAAGCTAAATCTCCGGCATCGCCTAAGCCCGGAACTATATAACCCTTGGCTGTAAGTTCATCATCTATGGCAGCTGCCCATATGTGCACATTAGGGAATCTACGGCTAAGTGTTTCAATGCCAACAGTACAAGCTATGGTAGTAACTACATGTACTTCTGATGGCATATCATAGTCCATTAATGCTTCTAAAGCTAAACAAAGCGAAGAGCCCGTAGCCAACATTGGGTCGGCAACTATTAGCGGTCTATCTGCCAGCTCAGGACTGGTAACATATTGTTGATCAATTTCAAAAGAATCGTCCCTATTGTGTTTTCTGTAGGCACCTATAAAAGCACTATCAGCCTTATCAAAATAATTTAATATACCTTGATATAGTGGCATACCTGCACGCATAATAGTAGCTACAACGGGTTGTTGTTTTAGTACGTTACAGTTAGCTTCTCCCATAGGGGTTTGAACGGTAACAGTTTCATAAGGAAGTGTTTTACTAATCTCATATGCAGCAATTTCACCTATACGCTCCAAGTTTCTTCTGAAACGCATTCTATCGGTTTGTATATCCACATTTCTGATTTCGCGAATCCATTCTGAAAGTATGGAGTTGGTCGCACTCAAATGAGTAAGCATATAACTATTGGGATTTTGTAGAAAAGTAGCGCAAAATACTGAAACCAACGGATACTTTAGAGCTTTTTGTAAATAATAGCCCTTAGAATATACACATTGTGTTAGGTGTTATGTGTTTGGGTGGTGTTCTGTAGTCTTTTCTTCTACATGTTTTACAAGGGGTATTTCTTTGGCTTCGCGCTTTACAATAAATACGGCAGTATCGTAAATGGTTATGCCGTTGCCATAACGTAGCGCATAAACTTTTGTGAATTCGGCACCGTAGTACAATATTAACGATGAATAATAAACCCAGGATAGCAACACTATCAATGATGCTGCCGCACCATAGGTGCTTATGCTCTTAGACCTACCTAGATAATAGCCTATTAAAAACTTACCTATAAGAAAAAGCACACCGGTAAAAGCAGCACCTACTAAAGCATCTTTCCACTTAATAGAGGCATCGGGGAGAATTTTATAGATTACAGCAAATAAAAAAGTGACAACGGCAAAAAGTAATCCTAGATTTAGAAACTGTAATAGGATAACATTATTATCGCCAATAAAACGCTCAAGCCGGGTGGCTATTACATCCATAATAAGGTTGATAAATAGGGTGACTAATAGTAAAAAGCCACTACCTATAACTAAAGAAAACGATAGTAGTCTGTCTTTTAAATACTTAAGCCAACCTTTTTTAGGTTTGGCTCTTATAGACCATATGTAATTGATGGAACTCTGTATTTCAGAAAAAATACTGGTGGCACCAAACATAAGCACTACACCACCTATAATACTGAATAGGGTAGTATTATGCTGTGTACTTATATTGTCTAGTATGCTTTTAAGCTCTTGAGCACCTGCACGGCCTATTAGTGCACTGGCTTGGTCGAAGATTTCAGCAGTAACATCTTCTTTTTTATAAAACATACCCATTGTAGTAATAACTACCAATAGTAACGGCCCTATAGAAAATATAGTGAAATAGGCTAACGATGCACTAAGCTTAGTAGCATTGTCGTTCACAAATTCCTCTGTGGCTTCCTTGAGTATCTTGTAAAACGGTATGAGTTTGTTGTGTAGCATAAGGGGCTAAGTGCAGCGCAATTGATAGTTAAAAATACGGTTATTATTGTATCTAGTATAGTGGGTTGGTTATCTTTTAACGAATGGTATAGCCGTTTATAATAGATAACTAAGGATTATAAGTAGTATTTTGCGGCTAATATTATAAGCATGAAGTGTATAAATAAATCGGTAATTGTAATATCGGCTGCAATGCTATTGCAGGCTTGTGGCGCTACAAAGGGTGGTGGCAATGTGAATTCTGCATTGGCTGAGGGTATGTGGCAAGAGAAGCCCGTGATAGTAGATGGAGATTGTAAAGACTGGCCTTCGCCATACCCTAACTATGATAGTAAGGCTAAGATAGCCTATGCTACCTCTAATGATGCCCAGTACCTATATATAACTATGCAGACCGGGGATGACCTAACCCAATTGAAAATATTAAGGGCCGGCATGACCGTATCTATAGATACCAGTGGTAAAAAGAATGGCGGGCTAGATATTAATTATCCGCAAGCTAGTGATATAGATCCATTGGATATTAGCCAAATAACAGAGGCTGTAAACACGGGTGCGGGTAATGCTAACCGCATAATAGCCCAAACTGTAAAAAAGAATATAGATGTGGCTAACCAGTATGGCGTAGAGGGATTGAAGGGGTGTAACGGAGGCTATATGGTTGGACAAAATATGCCATGTGGTATAAAAGTAAAAGCTAAAATAGATGAGTATAAGGAATTAGTGTGGGAGTTAGCTATACCATTTAAAGCCATATACGGCTTTGAAACGCTACCTGCTAGCTATGCCAATAAGCCTATAAGTGTAGGTTTTTCTATAAAGTCTATGAAGCAGCCTAAGGGTAGTAATGATAATGTAAACAATAATGTAGGCTCTAGCATGAATGGTACCGCAGGCATGATGCAAGGCGGTAGCAGACCAGGAGGTGGTATTAATAATGGCCCATTGGCAGTATGGTATACAGCTACAAAGACCTGGAAACAATTTAAGTTGGCATATAAATAATTAGCTAATGGGTTGGTGGTGAATATATTAGTGATAAAAAACTATTTAGTAAATACAAACGTTTAGGCAGATTTAGCTGTCTATCTATTACCGGGCTGTTAATAGTTTGGTCTGAATAGACCCAATAACCGAGAAAACTTGCGTTTCGGCCCCTGTAAAATTTGCTATTCACTTAATCATATAAACCCCTACCGTTTAGATTTCCTAGTACTACAGTTTGCTCCTTCGGGCAAACTTTTTTTATGCACTTACCTATGCCATTAGTAATATATTTTAAATATTTTGTATTACTTAACTAGGGTATTTTCATTACTAAAGTAGGGTATTACGTTACTAAAAGTGGGTATAATGGGTATATTTTGGCCTGAAAAGGTATATTATACCTGCTTTTTTTGCGCTAAGTGATTGATAATTAGCATTTTAATAAAAAACTAGTACTAAAATATACCTTACTCTATTTTTTAGGTGTTACAAAGAGCTTTATGGCGGTAAATATAGCTTATTGCACTGTATTCACCTTGTTTGTGGATATGTTGTATG
>CAYWUY010000023.1:0-23343 GCA_964461535.1 uncultured Flavipsychrobacter sp. | reverse complement strand
TAGTTACCATTTAGGGTAACATTGTAGCTGTAGTTGGTAGCGCCCGGTATTAAAACGGTGTTGATGTACCACTGATAGCCTGTATAGTAGTTGTGCGTATATACCTGAGTGCCGCTAAAGAATACAACAGGTAATGGTGCAGGATTTACCACTACATTAACTGCTGCTGTAGTAACTAAACAACTGCCTGAAACATTGACAAAGCAAGTATAGCTACCGGTAGTATTGGCTGTATATGTATTGGTAATAGCTCCCGGTAAATTAACGCCGTCTTTTTTCCATTGGAAGGTAACACCTGATGCTGACGATGGAATTGCAACGGTTAGTACAACTAGACCACCGTTACAGAATTCTGTAGGTCCCACAGGTGTGATAACCGGTGTAGGAACAGCAGTAGCTGGAAAGTTAGAAGATACTGTTAAGCAGCCAGTTGGATTTGTAACATGTATGTTATAGTTACCAGTGGTGGTAGCAGTATAGGTATTGTTGGTAGCGCCAGATATTGGTGTTGTACCATCGTACCATTGGTAGGTGTAGCCTGTGCCCGTAGAAGAGGTTAGGGTAACGGAGTTGCCATCGCAGAAAGTTAATGAGCCAGATGCGCTAACCGTTACTACCGGTGCCGGTACCACATTTACTACTATATTATTAGATGTGTCGGAGCAACCAAAAGCAGTAAATGCTATTACATTATATGTACCAGATGTATTTGCTGTATAGCTAGCTGTGGTAGTGCCTGTAGGTGTAGTGCCGTTTCTCCAAGCATAGGTGTATGGAGCCGGAGCGCCAGTAACAGTGCTAGTTAATACCACGTTTAATCCACCACAGAAGGTAGTTGGTCCGCCCGCACTAATGTTAACTACGGGTTTAGGATTAACAGATATTACTGCTGCTCCTGTAGAAGGAGTAGCGGCAGTACAGCCAGTAAATGTATTTACAATATTAACAGTGTAAGTGCCTGCAGTGCTAGCCGCATAGCTAGAGTTAGTAGCACCTGTAATGGCGCTTCCATCTCTATACCACTGATAGGTGAATATTCCAGCACCAGCTGCAGTGGTAAGTGTAGCGCTATTGCCTGCACATATTTGTATACTGCCCGAAGGTGTAATAGTAGTAGTAGGTAACGGTAGTGCTGTGACAGTAATAACGTTAGAAGTATCTGTACAGCCAGAAGTATTTAATATTCTTAAGCGATAGTTGCCAGAGGTAGTAGCTACATAAGTGCTACTGGTAGCACCTGCTATAGGTGTTGTTCCTCTATCCCATTGATAAGTATCGCCAGTAACAACCATACCAGTATTACTTAGGGTAACACTGCCTCCACTACAGAATGTGGTAACGCCACCGGCCACTATAGCAGCATCAGGAGCCGGAAGTATGGATACCGTAACAGTATTTGAAGTATCGGTACAGCCTCCGCTACCTGTAACAACCAGAGAGTAAGAGCCGGCAGTGCCAGTATTATAAGTGCTAGCTACGGCGCCTGCAATAGGGCCTGAAGCATCGAACCATTGATAGGTGTAAGTGCCTAGCGTAACTGTGTTAGAGAAAGTTTGCGTATAGCCAGGGCAAAGATTGGTAGCACCTGCCGGAGTAATATTAGCTATAGGAGGTATAAATGCAGAAACTATAATGCCAGCCGAGATGCCCTCGCAACCTGCAGCAGATGTGACACTGAGTGAATAGGTGCCACCAGCAGTAATAGAGTAAGTATTGTCTGTAGCTCCCGGAATAGGAGTTGCGCCATTATACCATTGATAAGAAGCAGCAGCAACCGTAGATGAGCCAATAACATCTATAGGAGTACCTAAACATAAGTTGAGTGAGCCCGCAGGAAGGGTAGTAACTACAGGAGTTGGAGGTACAGTAACCGTAATAGTGTTTGTAGTATCTGTACAAATAATAGGACCGTTAACTATAGCATAATAGTCGCCACTGGTAGTAGCGGTGTAAGTAGAGCTTACTGCTCCTGCAATAGCAGTAGTGCCATTGTACCACTGATAAGTGTAGCCTGCGCCAGTAGTAGCACTTAGTACTACACTGCCTCCACTACAAAATGTTGTAGGACCTCCTGCTGTAGCAGTAGCGGCTGTAGCCATAGAAGACGGCACAATAGAACCTGCTATACTAAGACTATAAATTTGGAATGCGCCTCCCGGGCCACTTGCAGCATATGGGTATAAGCGAATATATACTGTACTGCCGGTGACGCATAAATTCCATGAATATGGTGTTATTGTACCTGCAGTTCCCGATGTAAGACAACCTGTTGATGTAACTGTGTAGTCTGAACCTTGGTCTATCCAAGTTAAACTATCGAAGCTGTATGCATAGCGGCAAAGGCTAGGACCAGTACCTGACCTTCTAATAACAGAAGTGATATTGGTAACATTAATAACGTTGCCCGCAGTAGCTACTAATTTTATTTGAATGCTAGGATTGGTAGTACTGTATGTTGCATAGTTGAAGCCAGACATACCACTAAGTCCCCAAGTACAGGCTGTGGTAGTACCGGTGCCATAAGGAGTCATATCGGTAGCTGATGCCAAAAGAGGATCTATAAAAGATGGGGTTCCAGAGCCTGGAGAGGTGGCTGTGTAAGTATATATGTCTACTGCTGTAGCTTTAAAACACACAGAGAAGAGCATACAAAAAAGTATGAGTAGATTTTTTCTCATAAGAAAAATATTTATTATGATAGATGCTAAGCTATCTTAGGAGTAAAGATAATGTAATCAATGAAAAAATGGAGTGTTATTTTATTATTATTTTTAGATATGCGTATAGGTAATATGTAAAGGAAAAATTTATATAGCTGGTGTGGGCAAAATACTACTTGAATTCTGACCTTAGCAGCCCGGCAATGACTACATCGTCTATCATACCATTTCTTATGGCAGATTGTCTAATAACACCCTCAATTTTACAGCCTAAACGCTCTGCTACCTTGGCACTTTTAGTGTTTGCAGGTGAAAAGTGAATCTCAATTTTAATGATGCTGAGCTTATTGAACAAAAAATGAACAAAAGCTTTAGCGCTGGCGAATAGTATTCCTTTTCCTGTGGCATCTTCGGCCAGCCAATAGCCAATCATGGCTTTATTGGTGGCTCTGTCCCAGCCATGCATACCTATACCGCCTACAAGGTTGCCATTATGGTAAATGCCTAATGCCAATGCCTCTTGTGCATGAAGTTCTTGCAGCGATTTTTCTATAAATTCTAAAGAATGTTCGACTTTAGTAGTATAGCCTACCCATGGTAACCAAGGGTTGAGGTGTTTGCGGTTAGTGTTTATAAGATTAAATAAAACGGAAGCATCCTCCGGACGATAAGAACGGAGGATGATACTATCATTAACCGGTATGACTAACCGAGCTTCACTCATTATTATTTTTTAGTAAGAGAGTCCCAAATTTCAGGTATTCTTTTTATCCAGGCAAGTTCTTTCATTTTGGTTTTAGCTTCTAAAGCCGGAGTTCCGAAGTAGGTTTTGCCACCTTCAAGGCTAGAAGGTACCCCAGATTGAGCTAAAACAATAGCCCCCTTACCAAGGGTAAGGTCTTTATTAACCCCAACTTGTCCCCACAATATAACTTCATCTTCAATATATGCTACACCAGCTACGCCTACGTGAGAAGCAAACAGACAGTTTTTACCTACTACTGTATCGTGCCCAACTTGAATGTGATTATCTAGTTTAGTGCCTTTGCCAATAATGGTATCTCCACTTACGCCACGGTCAATAGTGCAGCAAGCACCTATTTCTACATCATCTTCTATAATGGTGCGCCCACAGCTAAGCATTTTGTCGTATTGTACTTCTCTATCTTTTCTGCGTTTGAAATAGAACGCATCGGCACCAATAACTGTTCCGGCATGTATTACTACATTATCGCCTATGATAGAATGGTCATATATAGTAACATTGGGATGAATAATGCAATTTTTACCTATGGTTACGTGGTTGCCAACAAATACACCCGGTTGTAGATGTGTGCCCTCACCAATAACGGCAGAATCGCTAATCATTTTGTGAGCAGGCTCGAAAGGGCGAAATCTGTTAACTATTTTAATGTAAGCTGCAAAAGGATCGGTATTAATAAGTAAGGTTTTGCCCTCCGGACAGTCTACATCTTTATTAATTATAATGACAGTAGCAGCAGAGTTAAGACAAGCATTATAATATTTTTCAAAGTCAACAAATGAAATGTCTCCGGGTGTTACTTTATGAATTTCATTGATGCCAGTAGCTTCTTGTTGTGTATCTCCCTTAAGAGTAGAACCTGTAAACTCGGCCAACCATTGCACTGAAATGGGCTTGTCAAACTGCATTATCAAAATAATTTGTGCAAAAATACAAATATTGAAATAGGTTGGCCATCGTAATTTACTTTTGGTGAACTAAGTATGAAGTACGTAAATGTAAATGGTAAGCTGGTAGAGCGGGAACAGGCAGGTGTGTCCATGGATAATGGTGCGTTTAGGCATGGTTATGGTGTGTTTGAAACCATATTGGTTGTAGATGGACAAGTTCAATTGTGGAAATACCACTGGGATAGGCTTAGTAGTAGTATAGCAGACTTAGGGTTACAGTTAAATAAGCTATATAATAGTAATGGCTACCTTGAACAAGAAATAATAAGGTCGGTAACAAAAAATGGATTACTGAATTTATGTAGGGTGAGATTGGCTGTTTATGGTGGTGAAGGGGGATTAATGAGTGCCGGAATACAACAAGCAGGGTTTGTAATAGAGTGTTTTGAAATAGCCTCAACATTACCAGAGTGGAATGAAAATGGCTTAGTACTGACCATATATGAGGACATAAAAAAAGTGCCTGATAGATATGCTTATATAAAATCGAGTAACGGATTGCAATACGTAATGGCAGCCCAATATGCCAGACAACAGAAATGCAATGATACATTGGTACAAAACATATATGGCCATATTACTGAGAGTGCTATAGCTAATGTTTTTATGGTTAAGAATGGCATAATAAGTACTCCCCCAATATCGGAAGGATGTGTAGCCGGGGTGATGCGTTCGTTTTTATTAGATAAAGTGCCAGGCATAGTAGAGCAGCCTATAAGTATGGATGAACTTATGCAGGCCGATGAGGTATTTTTGACCAATGCTATACGAAGAATAAAGTGGGTACGTTGTATAGGAGATAAAATATTTACTTCTTTTAGCCAAGCGTATGGCTTAACCAGAATATTTGAACAATAGTACCATGAAGAAGGTAGGTTTATTATTATTTGTTATTAGCTGTATATCTAGTATAGGGATTGCTCAAGTGCCTGTGAAGCTGGGTGCAGAAGTAGGTGTTGGGTGGGCAAATATGCATTATTTGCCAGCTTTTCCGTATAAAAAAGATGCTAGCAATGGTGTTTTTAGTGGTAGGATAGCCGGAGTGGTAGTATTGCCCGCCTTCAAGCACCTGCATTTTCAGTCGGGATTGGCCATAACCAATAGAGGCCAGGATAGAGCATATTCATTCAATTTTGGAGATACTGTATCGGAGAAGGCTAAGGACAAAATGCGATTTGTTTATGCAGAAGTGCCTTTGAATATGCTGTTTAAAACCGGTAAAGAAGGTAATACAAGAGTAGTATTAGGGTGGGGGGTGTCCTTTTCTTACATGTTAAAGGGAACGATAAAGCATGAGGCTAGTGGTGAATATTTGGATACGCCTTACAGCGGCTCTACAACTATAACCAATAAAGGTGATGTGCCACTGAGGCGACTTGATTTTGGTGTGAACTGGATAGGTGGTGTAGAACTGCCGTCGGGCTGGATGCTAAGCGCCAGGTACTATAGTGGTGTAAAAGACTTGGGTAGTAGTGAGGAACAGAATAAGCAAAATACTTTTTATATATCGGCCATATACCAGCCGTGGATAAAAAAAATGCGTAGGAAAGATGAAGAAGACTTGTTAGTACATTAACGCTATGTATAGTATGTGGGCTGATATAATTATATACCTTTACGACCTGATTTTTTATATAGATTGTTCAATAATATTAATATGAAAGAAGTATTTATTGCAGATGGGGTTAGGACTCCGGTAGGAAATTTCAGAGGTGCATTATCGGGAATGCGTACTGACGATTTAGCTGCATTAGTATTGAAAAAGCTGGTAGAGCGTAATCCTAATATACCGGCGGAGGTGATAGCTGATGTAATAATGGGCTGTGCCAACCAAGCAGGTGAGGATAATAGAAATGTAGCTAGAATGGCGTTGCTATTGGCTGGAATACCTTATTCGGTTCCGGGAGAAACTGTGAACAGGCTATGTGCTTCCGGTATGTCGGCTGTGGTAAATGCTGCAAGAGGCATATGGTCGGGAGATGGAGATGTATTTATAGCTGGTGGGGTAGAACATATGACACGTGGGCCGTGGGTGATATCTAAAACATCTCAGCCATTTGGGCAAGATGCACAGATGTATGATTCTAGCTTTGGTTGGAGATTTATAAACCCTAAAATGCATGAAATGTATGGCACTGATGCTATGGGTATGACTGCTGAAAATCTGGCTGAGATGTATAACATAAGCCGTGAAGACCAAGATTTATTTGCCTACCGCTCTCAAATGAAAGCGGCTAAGGCACAACAAGCTGGCAGATTTGTAGAGGAAATAGTAGGGGTGGAAATAGCAGGTAAAAAAGGAGCAGTGACTGTAGTAGACCAAGATGAATTTATAAAACCAACTACTACTACTGAAATATTAGCTAAGCTAAAGCCATCATTTAAGAAAGATGGGACGGTGACGGCGGGTAATGCATCGGGCTTAAATGACGGTGCTGCTGCATTATTTGTGGTGTCGGGCGAGGCTGTGAAACAATATGGTATTCAACCTAAAGCAAGAATAGTAAGTAGTGCAGTAACCGGAGTTGAGCCTAGAATAATGGGAATTGGCCCTGTAACGGCAACACAAAACGCTTTGAAAAAAGCCGGACTAACACTAAATGATGTAGATGTTATAGAATTGAATGAGGCATTTGCAGCACAAAGTCTTGCATGTATGCGAGCATTAGGAATAGCAGATGACGACCCTAGAGTGAATCCTAATGGTGGGGCTATAGCTCTTGGGCATCCTTTAGGTATGTCGGGTACGCGTATAGTAAACTCGGCTGCAATAGAATTGCATAAACAAAATAAACGCTACGCTGTAGCTACTATGTGTATAGGCTTGGGGCAAGGCTATGCAGTGGTGCTGGAGCGTGTGTAGATAAACTACTGATACTGAAACGGGCTGCAACTTCAATTGCAGCCCGTTTTGTATTTTATAAGATGATTGTGATTATTTCTTTCCTGTAAGATTTCTGAACACTTCTTCAAGGCTGTATAGCTGTGTTTGCATTGAGCTAATAGTATTTTTATTATCAAGTGCCCATTGCATCAGTTCTCTACGCAGTTCGTCTATATTGCTGCTTACAATATGCCATACATTACTGCCTTGGTGTTCGGCTGATTTGGCATGTTTTAAACCTTTTAATTGAGAGAGGTTTACTTCAAGCTCGAAACTGACTATGAGTATATTTTGGTTGCTATTGGCATTTTGTAGCTGCTCTATAGAATCGTCGGCAACTATCTTACCGTTATTTATTATTATTACTCTATTGCACATAGCCTGCACTTCTTGCATAATATGTGTGGAAAGTAGTACCGTTTTATTGGCACCAATTTCGCGAATGAGTTGACGTATTTCTATAATTTGGTTAGGGTCAAGGCCTGTAGTTGGTTCATCAAGAATAAGCACTTCTGGATCGTGAAGCATAGCCTGAGCCAGGCCTACCCTTTGTTTGTACCCCTTAGAAAGCATACCTATTTTTTTGTGGGCTTCTTTGGTAAGTCCTGTAAGCGTTATCATTTCCTCAATTCGGCTTTTTGCATTTTTACCCAGTTGGTGAATACCGGCGGTAAATTCCAGATATTCTCTAACATACATATCGTAGTAGAGTGGATTAGACTCAGGTAGGTAGCCTACACGGCTACGAACTTCCATAGGTTTATCCTGTACATCGAAGCCACAAACTTCCACCTTACCCATAGTAGGCGGCAGGTAGGTAGTTATTATTTTCATAGTAGTAGATTTTCCGGCACCGTTAGGGCCTAAGAAGCCTACAATTTCACCTTTTTTCAGTTCGAATGAAATATCATCTACCGCGTGTTGAGTATTATATATCTTAGTTAATGATGATACTTTGATAGACATATTATAAGGAAATACTGCTTTAATAATGGTGCTTACTACATCTGTAGTAAGTACTAGTTAAGAATCAAATGTACTGTAAATACGCCATCAACCACCGGTAAAGTATCGGCTAAGAAGGTGTAAGTACCTTTTATTTCAGTTTCGTACTCTGATATGATATTGTTATCTGTTACAGACAGCAAACCTGAGGTGGCTTTGTGTAATTTACTGCCTACAGCAGGTGCATAAGTAGTAAAGTAGCCCCAAGATTTACCCGTATCAGTAATGATATATTTACCAACGCCTGTAAAATTCTCTATTTCTAGCTTCAGATTAGTATTGTTGCTGTCGGCTAATATTACCAAACGGGTTTCTGCACCTCCGCGACTAATAGAAACCGAAGATGATTTAGCTTTCCAGCTGTTGCCTGCTACGGTAGCAGTAACAATATTCAGGGATGAGGTATTTTCTTTCTTTTTACATGCTGTAAATAGCGCAATGCTACTTATAGCAATAATGGCAATCTTTCTCATTTTAAAAACTATTAGTACATCATCATGTCACTTTCTTTCTGTTTTCTAGGTTTTATGCGAAAACATGCACCCATATAAGCACTCATATTGGTGGTGTTTTCTGATGCTGCCATCTGCAATAGGTTAGGACAACCTATATAGATAGGACCAGCATACAACATGGCTCCTAAAAAGCCTTGCTTTTCAGCATTGTAAGAGAATGGTAGTGATATACCTATACTACGATAAACATATCGTGGTGAAATGGTAATTGTGGTAATGTAATGAGTGGCATACTTATCAGGAGAGGGTTTTCTTAGATTAATTAAGAAGTTGGCATTTACAAAAAAGCGATCTTCTAATTTCAAATCTATGTTGCCTCTAAGAGCCGTGGGTAGGCCTACTCTAAATTTTTTAGTGCTTTGGGTAGATATCAGTGTGCTGTCTTTAGTATATGCACTGAATAGTTGAGTACTATAAGACTCATTGTTGGCAGATGTCAGTTTGGCATAGTTAATATCTTTACCTGTGGCTTTGTAGCTACCAGAAGTGGCTGAGGCTTCGTAATTGATGCTGCCAATATCTGTAATAGATAGTGCTATGCGAGTTGTATAGCCATGTTCTTTAAACGCTATTTCGTTTTGGCGCGAGTAATATACCGCACCAATATCCATGCCTAGACCTATGTTATTAGTAGCGTCGTTATTAGCAGCGAAGGGGCTATTGGTAATGGCCCATCTATTTGCATATGGTGTAAAGGCTACATTCATACTGCCTTCTACACTACGTGCTATACCGTCGTTATTATTGGCGGTATTAAAGTTTAAGTTTTTGATGCCCATTCCTGCAGCACCCATGCCATTAAGTATTTTTAATGTTGCCCCACCCACTAATGTGGTATAGTCGCGCTGGCGAAGAAAGGCGGCATAGGAAAGGTTAATTTCGCTAAAAACGTGAGAAGTAATGCTGTAATTACTCACATTATGGGCTCCGTTGGTTGTGCTGTCTTTAAGTGGATTTACGCCAAGGAGACGGTAAACTCCATCATTCAAACCATCGGAATTAACCATATATCTTAATGCAGTAGTAACTGCAAAGCTATGCTTACCCTGAAAAACAAGGGAAGCCCCTGGTCCCATTATTTCAACATCGCCCCAAAACTTTTTTGTGTTAGGGTTGTAGCTTCGGAAATAATCTTTATCCATAGCTATATCTTTCCCGGTAAGGAAATTATAGGCGCCGTTCTTGAAAATAAGGCTATTGCCTCCCACTTGGCCACCTACCATCATAAGATTATACTGTGCTCTATCTTGATGCACGGTAAAGGCAGGGTTGTCTCTTATTTCTAATATAGAATTAGGTGTAGCATGCAAGCCTGTAAAAGGTTGTGCTACAGCCGTATGAAGTACACCGGTAAAAAGTATGAGGGATACTATTGCTGCTCTCATAGAAGCTGTAAATATAGTAATATTTTACCGCTTACCTGATTTTGTAAACCTGTCGGCATTTCTGAAAGTGTATTATGTTGTTGAATTGTATAATGTATTAGGGGTATTAGTACTGCGAACATGTATGGGTAATTTGTATTATATTGTACTTTGAGTAATTATTAAGTGAAACGAAACAATAGATTCGGGTAAAATCGGTTAATATTGCATAGAATTATGAATCGTTTAGCTATTCTGGGGTCTACCGGGTCGATAGGAACACAAGCTCTCGATGTTGTAGCAGCCAACCCTGAACTTTTTGAGGTAGAGATATTAAGTGCGCATAGCAATGCGGCATTACTTATAGAACAAGCCAATAAATTTAAGCCTAATGCTGTAGTTGTAACAGACGAGAGCAAATATGAGCAGGTGAAAACTGCATTATCGAAATTGCCAATAAAGGTTTTTTCAGGTCATAAGGCGTTAGAAGATGTGGTGCAGTGGGATACTGTAGATACGGTATTGGGTGCTATAGTGGGCTTTGCAGGATTGCAGTCTACTCTAGCTGCCATAGATGCAGGTAAGCGAATAGCATTGGCTAACAAAGAAACTTTGGTGGTAGCCGGAGAGTTAGTGATGGAGAAAGCCAAGGCTAAAGGGGTGCATATAGTACCTGTAGATAGCGAACATTCTGCTATATTCCAGTGCTTAGTGGGGGAGAATCCAGATAAGGTTGAAAAAGTAATATTAACGGCCTCTGGTGGGCCTTTCCTAGGACGTAAGCCAAATTATCTGGTTAATGTAAAGGCATCGCATGCTCTACAGCATCCTAATTGGGATATGGGCGCAAAAATAACCATAGATAGCGCTACCTTAATGAATAAGGGTCTTGAGGTGATAGAGGCTAAGTGGTTATTTGGCTTAACTAATGAGCAAATAGAGGTAATTATACATCCGCAGTCTATTATCCATTCTATGGTACAGTTTGAGGATGGCTCTGTTAAGGCTCAAATGGGATTGCCAGACATGAAGTTGCCTATACAATATGCAATGGCTTTCCCGAAAAGAATTCATAACTCTTACAAACGACTGGATTTTAAAGAATTCTCTAAACTGACGTTTGAAACACCTGATTCAAAAACATTCCGTAATCTGGCGTTGGCTAGGGAAGCAATGGAGAAAGGTGGTAATGCCCCATGTGTACTAAATGCAGCAAATGAGGTAGTAGTTCATGCGTTTTTACAAAATAAAGTGGGCTTCCTAGAAATGAGTGATATGATAGAGAAAACACTAGGTGCTGTTCCATTTATTGAAAAGCCTAGTTTAGAGGATTATGTGCAGTCTGACGCCGCAGCTAGAAAGCAAACGATTGAATTTTTAAAGAAAAGTCAATTATCTATATACTAAGATATACTTAAATACAAATGTTATCAGGTTCCGTATTATTAATGGGAAGTGGCTGGATACAAGCTGTGCAATTATTGGCAGGATTATCTTTCTTAATTGTGCTGCATGAGTTTGGGCATTTCTTTTTTGCCAGACTATTTAAAACCCGAGTTGAAAAATTTTATCTGTTTTTCGACTTTCTTTTTCCTTTTTCAGGTTTGTTGAATTTTTCTTTATTTAAAAAGAAAAAGGGAGATACAGAGTATGGAATAGGCTGGTTTCCTCTAGGTGGCTATGTGAAGATAGCGGGTATGATAGACGAAAGCATGGACAAAGACGCTATGGCTCTACCTCCAGAACCTTGGGAGTTTCGTTCTAAGAAGGCGTGGCAGCGCCTGTTTATAATGCTGGGCGGAATTATAATGAATATTATAGTAGCTATAGCCCTGTATGTAGTAGTATTTGGAGTATGGGGAGAAGAGTATTTGCCAATGAAAAATGCTAAGTATGGTATAGCTGTAGATAGTGTAGGTAGAAGTATAGGATTGCAAAACGGAGACATGATAACTGCGATAGATGATAAGCCCATTGAGCGTTTTAATGAAATACCACTTGCAATAATTTTACATAAAGAGAATGGGACTATATCTGTAAATAGAAATGGTAAGGATACGACTGTAAAAATTCCGTTTGGAATAATTAATAAGATAATTAAAGCAGATAGAAATAACTTGATATCGCTTAGATTGCCTGCAGTTATTGATTCAGTATTTCCTAGTGGTAAGGCTGCATCAATCGGGCTAAAACATGGTGATAGCTTGGTGGCAATTAATAATGTAGCAGTTAGCTTTAGAGATGAAGTAGAGGCTGCTAAAATAGCCAACTATGGTAAGCCGATGGATATAGCCTACTATCGTGATGGTAAGATAGATACAGTACATACACTAATAGCTAAAGATTCTTCATTAGGGGTAATGTTTGGTCCTGCTGATCGTTTCTTTGAGGTGGTTAAGAAAAAATACTCTCCGGTAGAAGCTATTAGCAAGGGAGTTACTTATACTATTAGCAGGCTAAATATATATGTAGCTCAGTTTAAGCTAATAGGCTCGAAAGAAGTGAAGGTTAGCGAAAGTATGGGTGGATTTTACTCTATGGGTAAAATGTATTCACCTACATTTAGTTGGCACGACTTTTTGATGTTAACAGCTTTTATATCGGTGGCATTAGCTTTTATGAATTTACTGCCTATACCAGGTTTAGATGGAGGATATGTGATTTTCTTATTGTTTGAAATGATAACCGGTAAGAAAGTAAGTGAGAAGGTAATGGAAATAGCCACGACAGTAGGCCTAGTGATATTGCTGGCGCTAATGGTGTATGTAAACGGCTTAGATATTTTGCGTATTTTCAAAGGCAAATAGTAGATTAAGGAAATAAGATTTTGGTAAGGGTTTAAATGTGTTTTACTCATTTAAACCCTTTATATTTACAGTATATGGATTTGAAAAAGTTTAGCGCAAAAGCTGCACAAAAAAAGGAAGCCTTAACCGATTTTTTGAATAAGCTAGATACTTTGGTTCCTGAAGATATGGATGCATTAGTAGCTAGAGAAGATGCCAAAGTTTGGGAAAAGGTGGACTGTATGAGTTGTGCTAACTGCTGCAAAACCATGACGCCCATGTATAAGAAAAGTGATATAAAGCGTATAGCAGCTCACTTAAAATTAAAGCCTAAAGATTTTATAGCTAAATACCTGACTAAAGAAGAAGGTAGCGAGCTGTATATGAATGCAACACTACCCTGTACTTTTTTAGTAGATAATAAATGCTCTATCTACGAAGTTCGCCCTGATGATTGTGCGGAGTTCCCGCATCATAATAAGACTCCTTTTGACTTATATAATGATACCTATAAAAATAATCTGGTTTATTGCCCGGCTACATTGATGCTGGTAGATAGGCTTAAAAATAAAATAGAGAAAGAGTATGAGTGGTAGTAAGTTGCTTACTTATTCAATAACTGTTTTATAGCTGCGTTAAGTTCCGGATATTTGAATCTAAATCCCTGATTGATAATTTTTTCGCTACTAACCGTAGCGCTTTTTAATATTTCTATACTAAACTCGCCAAGAATTGCTTTGAGCAAAAATGCAGGAGCAGGAGCCGGGATGGCAATACCACCTTTTACTGCATGAATTGTCTTCATGAATTCGTTTTGACTAAGTGGATGTGGTGCCACAGCATTAAATATACCACTAATAGCATTAGTAGAGGCAAACTCAAATATTGCAGCTAAGTCATGCAGGTGAATCCAACTAACTATTTGTTTGCCTGAGCCTATAATAGGCCTTATACCCATGCGGAGTGGTTGGTAAAATTGTGGGAATGCTCCTCCTTCTAGGCCTAATACAATGCCTATTCTTACAATTACGGTGCGCATAGTAGCGCTTGCCGTAAGAGTGGCTTCTTCCCATTCTTTACAGGTATTGCCCAGGAAATCATTGCTTGGATTATCTGTTTCAGTAAAAGGAGGCTTACCTAAGGAGTCTTCTCCATAATATCCTATGGCTGATGCACCAATATAAGTATGGCAGTTGGGGCAATTACTTTTGAGGGTTTCCACAAGGAAATGGGTAAGTAAGACTCTACTATCTCTAATTTCTTTTTTGCGTTCAGCAGTCCAAGGTTTATCAGCAACGCCAGCACCTGCAAGGTTGATTACGGTGTCTATTTCTTGTAGAGCATCAAGGTCATATTTTTTGCTTTTATAGTTGAACAGAGCATAGGATACCCCCAGGGTAGGTTTTTGATTGGTAGGATTTCGAGAGAAGATAATAACCCAGTGTCCTTTGCTAACAAGGAGTTGTGTTAGATACTTACCAACAAACCCTGTACCGCCTATTATTCCTATAGTTGCCATAAATAGCTGATTTCTAAAGTGTAAATTAGTATGGTAAATGCATGTTATGGCCAAAAGGTGCATGCTTTAACTATTTTTTGTGCCTATGGTACAATAAAAAGATTTGATTGGCGTTTAATATGTGTAAACTAAATAATATACATGAGTAGAACTTTACGCACGAAACAAACTTTAAAACAAGCTCATCAGCACCTATGGGGTGAGCCTAAGCAAGAAAAAAGCCTTACTTCTGCTGCTATGCACAGCGAAATAAGGCTAATGAATGAGATAGCAAAAGATATGCTTAGTCCTAGGGAAGAAGCTATAGCAGCCATTTTACGAATGAGTAAAATGAACTAACTACTAGCTGTTGTATTAGCTGAATTTTGTTCTCTTAAAATTTTCCACTCGTCACGGTGTTTCCGTAATGGGTGGTCTTTTGATTTGTTGAAAATCATCATGCCGTTTTCTCTTCCGGCACGTTTAGCGCGTTGCTCCTCCGGAGACATGTTCTTCTCCTCCATACAACTGCTACTACAGCAGCCTTCGTATTTTTCGGCACATTCAGGGCATTGAATAAAAAGTAGATGACAGCCGTCGTTTTTGCAGTTGGTATGGGTGTCGCAAGGCTTTCCGCATATATGGCAAGTTGCAAGTACATCTTCAGTAATACGCTCGCCTAAACGCTCATCAAAAACAAAGTTTTTACCCTTGAATTTTATTGGTAATCCGTCTTCTTTAGCTTTACGGGCATACTCAATAATGCCACCCTCTACGTGAAACACGTTTTTAAACCCATTATGCAGCATATAGGCAGTTGCTTTTTCGCAACGTATGCCACCTGTACAATACATAATGATGTTGCTATCCTTATGATCTTTCAGCATTTCAGCAGCCATAGGTAGCTGCTCTCTAAAGGTATCGGAAGGAACTTCTATAGCATTTTCAAAATGACCTACTTCATATTCGTAGTGGTTGCGCATATCAACTATAATAGTGCCTGGTTGCTCAGACAGTTCGTTATAGTCTTTTACTTTTAAGTACTTACCTGTTTTGCTAGGGTCGAAGGTAGGGTCGGTTATTCCGTCTGCAACTACTTTTGGTCTTACTTTCATGCGTAATACCCAAAAAGACTTGCCATCATCGTCAACAGCAATATTCATACGTATGCCGTTTAGTTCAGGTGCACTTTGGTATAGCGTATCTCTAAAAGCTTCAAAGTTGCTTTCCGGAACGCTTATTTGTCCGTTAATACCTTCGTAGGCAATATAAATACGGCCGAAAACTTTTAGTTCATTAAGCTTTAAGTATAGCTCGTTTCTGAACGTTGTTGGGTCGCTAATATGAAAATACTTGTAGAACGAAACAGTTTTTCTAGGCTCGGTTTCTGCGAGCATACGTTGTTTCAGTTCCTCATTATTTACCCTGTTGTGTAACACTGGCATGGTGCTCCTCCTGAGATTTTAATATGAGAAAAAAGCAAAATTACTACTTTTAGAAAAAATAGCTTTGTTAGAGCTATTGGTAAAAAGAGGATTTTCGTCATTGTATGCTTAGGGTAATTATAATAATGGGCATTTTACTAAGTAGTGTATTGTCTACTAAGGCTCAGGAGAAGTATTGGCAGCACCAGCATGAGGCTTTAAAGTACTCCGGTTCTTACTCAGGACTATTGCCATGTAGTGAGTGTCCCGGCATAGAAACTAAGCTAGAGTTAACTGCTACAACTGATTCTTCCGGCACTTACATATTGAGAAGTAAGTATAAGGTGGCCAATATAACTTCTGTGCAAACAGGAGAGTGGATAATAGTGAAACTAAATGTAGACCAAGTATTATATGATATAATAGTACTAGATTATACTAAAGAAGAGGGAGAAAGCTATTATATAATAGAATCTAATGGTGAACTAGCTAAGCTAGATGAGGATATGCATAGATTAGAAAATTATAAGAAGCATTTACTAAAAAAAGAGGTAGAGGACTTGATTAATAAATAATTTTTTATTAGTATATATAATAGGTTTCGAGGAAATTAATTGTATCTACATCAAACATTAATTGGGCTATATTTGCAACAATAATTTTTAGGATGAATAAAAACTATAAGTACGTTCTGCTAACTATACTCACCTTATCTGTATTTGTTTTGGTTATAGTGGAGCTTACCGGCATTAGTAAAAATGCGCTATTCCGCAGATATCATGGCGGTGGCGAAGGTTACTTTTATGCTAAAGATGGCGAGATATATAGAGGTGAAATATATCCTGAACAGACAAAGTCGAGAACACAGATGGTAGCAGAGATGAGAAAAACTACCATGCTGATATATGAGACCAAGTATAACTTTGGTACTATAGGCGAGGGTAAAGTGTTGCAGCATACCTTTAAATTTAAGAATACAGGTGAGTATCCGTTGATGATAGCTAAGGCAGATGTAACATGTGGTTGCACGGTGCCTAATATACCCATAGACCCAATACCTGCCGGTGCAGATGGCGAGATAACTATTATATATAACAGCTCCGGGCACTCTGGTTTCCAACAAAAAAATATCATTATCCACTCTAATTCTATACCAGAGGCAGTATCTATAGGTATAGAAGCAGATGTAAGATAGTAACATGAATGCAGCATCAACAATGACAGTACTTGATAAGATTAAACACTATCTGTCTTTAATCAAATTTTCTCATACCATATTTGCATTGCCTTTTGCTTTAATAGGCTTTACATTAGGTGTAGTTTATTACCCCCAGAAAAGTTTTGAATGGCACTTGTTTGCAAAAATGCTGTTGTGTATGGTATTTGCAAGGAGTGCAGCGATGGCGTTTAATAGATATTTGGATAGACGCTTTGATGCCATGAATCCGAGGACGGCGGTAAGAGAAATACCGGCTGGTGTTATAAAACCAGGAGCAGCATTGGCTTTTACTATAGCTAACAGTATATTATTTGTAGCTACCACTTGGTTTATTAACACACTATGTTTCTATCTGTCTTTTGTTGCCTTGTTTGTAGTATTGTTTTATAGCTATACTAAGCGCTTTACTGCATTGTGTCACATTGTGTTAGGCATAGGTCTTTCATTATCTCCTATAGGAGCATGCTTAGCCGTAACCGGAGCGTTTCATATAGTTCCGCTATTGTTTTCATTTGCTGTTTTAATGTGGGTTTCAGGATTTGATATCATCTATGCATTGCAAGATGAGGTTTTTGATCGTTCGCAAAAGCTACACTCTATTCCTGCAGCATTAGGAGTAAAACGAGCATTAAATGTGTCAAGCTTGCTTCATGTACTTTCTGCCATTTTTATAATAGCTGCGGGAGTATATGCACATTTTCATATTATCTATTGGCTAGGAGCTGCATTTTATATAGGATTATTGTATTATCAGCACTCGTTGGTGAAGCCCGGAGATTTAAGCAAAGTAAACATGGCTTTTGCTAATACAAATGGTATAGCTAGCGTGGTATTTGCGGTGTTTACTATATTATCTATTCTGCTAGCTTAAGCTGTAAACTAGCTTGCGCTTTTTGACAAGGTGAAGCCGAAAGAAGAGCCTACCCCAAGTTTGCTTCTAACATTAACGGTTTGTCCGTGAGCCTCTATAATGTGTTTTACAATAGCTAGTCCAAGGCCTGTACCACCTATAGCTCTGCTACGGCTTCTGTCGGCTCTGTAGAAACGTTCAAATATTCTTGGCAAATGCTCTTCAGCTATACCGGGTCCGTCGTCAGAGACTTCTATATAAATGCTTTTTTCGTCTACATCGTAGCAGCCAACAGTAATAGTGCCACCTTCATTGCCATATTTTAGCGCATTTACAATAAGGTTTACTAGTACTTGTTTTATTTTAGGCATATCAGCATTCACCCATAGAGGTCTTTCGGTGCCTTTTTTAAATAGCATTAGAATGTTGCGTTCTTTTGCCTTAAGGGTGAGCTCTTCAAATACATCGCGTATAAGATCTTGAATAATAAAAGGCTCTTCTATAATAGGAATTTTACCGGATTCTAGTTTGGATATTTCATCTAGGTCGTCTACTAGTGTTACAAGTCGGTCTATGCTTTTTGCGGCATTTCCTAAAAATTTCTTGTTAACGTTTGGGTCTTCTAGTGCTCCCCCTAGTAGGGTATCTACATAGCCCTGAATAGCAAATATAGGAGTACGTAATTCATGTGCAACATTCATTAGAAACTCTTTTCTAAACTGCTCATTGGCTTGTAGTGTTTCTATTTCTTTGTTTCGCTGAGATGCCCATTTTTCTACATCTTCGCTTACTTGCTCTAGCGAGCGCTGAGGTAATATATGCTTGTAGAATATCTCTTCTTTTTTAGTGGCTTTGGTTTGATAGATAAACTTGTAAATAAGCTTTATTTTTCTGTAGATAAAGCGTTGAAGTGTGTAGTAGTATAAGCTGTATACTATAATAAATGTGATGACAAAAACTATGACTGCACTATACCAAATAGGAAGCAGGAATAAACTCAATACTGAATTTATTCCTGCTAATATTAATGCGGTATATGATGCTAATAAACGGGGGGTAATATTTTTAGTATCTAGTACAGACATGATACTAAACTAAGCCATTTCGAACTTATAACCTACACCTTTTACAGTAGTAATAAGGTCTATGCCTGCTTTTTGCCTAATCTTACGTATGTGAACATCTATGGTTCTATCACCAACAATTACATCCATACCCCAAACACGCTGTAGTATTTCGTTTCTTAAAAATACACGGCCAGGCTTGGATGCAAGAAGAGATAATAGTTCAAACTCTTTTTTAGCTAAAAGAATTTCTTGTCCCTTGTAGTAAACAGTAAACTTAGTTTTATTAATCTCAAGCTCACCAAAGGTCATTTTTTGCTCTAATTGGTCGTCTTTTTTGAAGCGACGTAATGCAGACGCAATTCTGGTGGCTAGAAGTTCAGGCTTTATGGGCTTAGATATATAATCGTCTGCACCAAGTTTTAGGCCTTCTATTTCATACTTCTCATCGTTAAGTGCTGTAAGGAAAATAACCACAGTATCATCGAATTCAGGCATTTGCCTTAATTCTTTTATGGTTTGCATGCCATCCTTATTAGGCATCATAATGTCCAGAAGAATGAGGTCTGGTTTGAAATCTTTTGCTTTTCTTATAGCTTCTACGCCATCGTTAGCGGTAGCTATCAGGTAGCCTTTGTTTTTCAGGTTATAACTGATGAATTCTACTATATCTGGTTCATCATCTACTATCAGTATCTTACCGGGAAATACATCCATACTTTTACTTAGTATTATAAGGCAATATTATAACTCTGATACAGAACAAAAAAAAATACTGCATTATAAAATTGTTAAGTGAATTTATAATGCAGTATTTAACAAAATAGAAATAACACAGGTTATTTTAGAGTAACATTGCCGGCACCTATTTTATAGCCGTCGTTGTATACTTCTATGCTGTAGGTTCCTTTTTGATAGTCTCCGTCTTGTTTCCAATCTACGGTAACATCTTTAATTGGTTGCTCTTTTACCAATGCTACTTCTTTCATAATAGAGTAGTTGATATTGTCGCCTTTAACAGTATTGATACGAGCAGAGCCGTTAAGTGCATTGCTTAAAACATTGCCGTCAGGGCCTACTATACGTAAGAATAACTGTTTAGTGCCACTTTCTGCAATTCTGTTTTCATCAATGTCAAACTTGAATCTGAAAACGTTTACTTTTCTAGCTTTAGATGTTTCTTTTTCTTTACCGTTACGCTTTACATGCATAGGCTCTAGGCGTAGATTAGAAACGTGCAGTACAGAACCTAGCTTTTTAATAGCTATGTTTTGTGTTACTGTAGAATCGCGTTCTTTTGTAAGTACAGTATTTTTGTTTGTTAATACTGCATTTTCTTTTTCAAGCTCAGCTATTCTAGCCTCGTAAGCTTTGGTTTTGTCGGTTAATGAGTTAATCATTTCACGAGCTTGTGCCAGTTCTTTAGCTGTTGCTTTCTTGTTTTTTAATAAAGAAGCAATTTTGTTTTTCAGGTCTAATAGTTCCGCTTGATCTTTTTTAAGATTACTGTCAAGCTGTGCATTTTCAGACACAAGTTGGTCTATTTTTGCAGACGCAGCATCGAAATCAGATTGCAGAGAAGCTCTGTCACTCTTTACTGAGTCTAGCTGAGCTTCCATCTGTTGCTTGTAAGCGGCAGTTTCTTCTGCCATTTTGTTCTTGCTCATGAACAAGAAAATACAGCCTATCAGCAATACCAGAATGACAACCCAATAAATAATGGGGCTTTTCTTTCTGTCGTCTTTTTCCTGAGACTCTAGCTGAGATTGATTAAATTGGCTCATAATTTACCGGATTTTTTTTAGTGGGATGAATGAATTGTAATACAAATATAAGTTTCAAAATGTAATGGAATCTTTAAAAAACATCATTTTCATAGATATAGAAACTGTGCCTGTTGCTAAGACCTATGATGAAATAAGTCAAGGATTGCAAAAAGAGTGGGAACGTAAAAGCAGAACTATAAAACCACCTATAGATATGGAAAACCCTGATGCTGCAAGGCTTTTCGAGGCCAGAGCAGGGGTATATTCAGAGTTCGCAAAGGTAGTTTGTATAGGTATAGGAGGGCTATTTTTTCAAGAAAATAAATGGAAAATAGCTTTGAAAACTATTTCAGATTTTGATGAGAAAAATTTGTTAAAAGAGTTTTCTGTACAAGTAGCCAAGTTTGCCGAGCGCAATAAAGAAGTTCGTTTTTGTGGGCATAATATCAAAGAGTTTGATATGCCATTTATATGTAGACGAATGGTTATTAATAATATTCCATTGCCGCCTAGCTTACAATTGAACGGTAAAAAGCCGTGGGAAGTGTCGCACATAGATACTATGGACTTGTGGAGATTTGGTGACTATAAAAATTTTACTGCATTATCGCTTTTAGCAGAAGTGTTGGGTATACCTAGCCCTAAAGATGATTTAGATGGTAGTATGGTGGCTCCGGTGTTTTACAATGATGGCGACTTGAAACGAATATCAAAATATTGCTTACAAGATGTATTAACTACAGCTAAAGTATATTTGCGTTTGTCGGGTAATAATATAGAAATTGAGCCTGAGTATATATAGTAGTTTATGAGTGCTGAATTTAGTAAGATAATTAATTCTGTAAAGATGCGTCAGTTTGCTCCATTTTATCTGGTAGATGGAGAAGAACCCTTTTATATAGACCGTCTTACACACGTATTTGAAAATGAAATATTACAGCCTCATGAGCGAGATTTTAATCTGATAACGCTATATGGTAAAGATGTTTCGTGGTCGGATGTGGTGAACGCTTGTAGGCGTTTCCCAATGTTTTCTGATTATCAGGTAGTTATACTGAAGGATGCAGCTCAACTTAAAGATTTTGGTGAGTTATTAGGTTATCTAGAGAAACCTTCCCCAACTACTGTGTTTTTAATTGAATACAGATTTAAGAAAGCAGACGGTAAAACAAAGCTTGTAAAGTATGCAAAAGAAAAAGGGTATTACTTTACCTCTGAAAAGCTGAAAGATGATGCTATGCCCAGGTGGATACAAGATTTTGGCAGAGAAGTAGGCTTTCAAATAGGAGAAAAAGAATCTCAAATTTTAGCTACTTATTTAGGTAATGACTTACAGAAGATAGCTAATGAGATAGAAAAGATAAGAATAAACGTACCAGAGGAAAAAGAGTTAAGTGCGGCACTTATACAAAAATATATAGGCATAAGCAGGGAGTACAATGTTTTTGATTTTCCTGATGCTATAATAAGAGGAGATAAGGATAAAGTATACAGGATGTTGACTTACTTCATGGCTAATCCTAAATCGGCACCACTGCCATTGGTTATAGGTAGCATGTATGGTCAGTTTAGTAAGTTATATGTTGCTCACTTTCAAAGGGGGAAATCTGAAAAAGAGGCTGCAGCAGCATTAGGTACCTATCCGTCTAGGGTTAAAGAGTTAATGGCTGCAACACAGCAGTGGCCTTTGCATCAGGTAGAGTATATTTTATTATTGATGGCTAAGTATAGTACTATATCTGTAGGTATTAAAAAGACTACTACTGATACCGAATTGCTGAAAGAAATGGTTGCACTTATTTTTGAACCTGCCCCTGTAGCATAATGTCAGTATTAAATTATCAGCAGGCATTTTATCAAATGCAGCAAATGTTAGTTGCAGAGTATGGGGAGCGAGAGGCAACTGCTATTGCTCATGAGGTATTAACAGAAATTACCGGATTAGGTAAGCTGGAAAGGCTAGTACAGAAAGAGAATGTGCTTACGCAGGATATGTATTTGCGTCTTCAAGAGTGGCTGCAAAGATTAACTGACGGAGAGCCGCTACAATATGTGCTAGGGTATACTTGGTTTTATGGATATAAATTTACAGTAAATAGTAGTGTTTTAATTCCTCGCCCTGAAACTGAAGAGCTAGTAGACTGGATTGTAAAAGACTGTATAAATACATCAAGCGGGCAATTATTAGATGTGGGTACAGGTAGTGGCTGTATACCAATAGCTATAAAAAAGAAGTTGGCTACATGGCAGATAACAAGTTGCGACATCAGTGAAAATGCAATTGCTGTAGCTAGACTTAATGCTAAAGAAATAGATGCGGATGTGTCATTTCTACAGTTAGATTTTTTAGATGAAGTTGCAACTAACGCATTACGTAAATACAATGTTATTGTATCTAATCCGCCATACATACCGGCCACAGGTGCTGCCAGTATGCACAAGAATGTTTTAGCGTATGAGCCTCATTTAGCCTTATTCGTTTCTGATAACGACCCTTTGGTATTTTATCGTGCTATTGCCCAATTCGGTTTAACACATTTGTATACTAAAGGGGTAATTTATTGCGAAATAGAATCTAGCTTAGGAGAGGCTACG
>CAYWUY010000022.1:26351-41229 GCA_964461535.1 uncultured Flavipsychrobacter sp. | reverse complement strand
CCTTTGATATATAATTGAAGCGATAGTTATTATTTCACTTCTTCGTACTCAGCATCAGCAAAGTTGTTACCATCATTTGACTGGCCTTGAGGCTGACCTTGTTGAGCTGCACCCTCAGCACCTTGTGTACTGTTATACATATTTTGGCTAGCAGCCATCCAAGCAGCATTAAGCTCTTCTTCAGCAGCATCTATACCGGCTAAATCTTCAGCTTTATGAGCAGCTTTTAGTTTTTCAGCAGCAGTTTCTATAGTTGAACGCTGATCTGCAGGTATTTTATCACCATATTCTTTCAACTGTTTTTCAGTTTGGAAGATAAGACCATCTGCCTTATTTAGTTTTTCAACTCTTTCGCGCACTTGCTTGTCAGAATCTTCATTAGCTTTCGCCTCATTCTTCATGCGCTCTATCTCTTCTTTGCTCAAGCCACTACCAGCTTCTATACGAATGTTTTGTTGTTTGCCGGTTCCTTTATCTCTAGCTGTTACATGTAGTATACCATTAGCATCAATATCGAAAATAACTTCAATTTGAGGCACACCACGTGGCGCAGGAGGAATACCATCTAATATAAAGCGACCTAGATTTTTATTATCCTTAGCCATAGGGCGCTCACCTTGTAGTACATTAATTTCTACACTTGGTTGGCTGTCGCTAGCTGTAGAGAATACCTCACTTTTCTTAGTAGGTATAGTAGTATTAGATTCTATTAGGCGAGTCATTACACCACCCATAGTTTCAATACCTAGAGAAAGAGGAGTAACATCTAGTAACAATACATCTTTTACATCTCCGGTTAGTACACCACCTTGAATAGCAGCACCTATTGCAACTACTTCATCAGGATTAACGCCTCTGTGAGGCTTCTTACCAAAGAATTTTTCTACTACTTCTTGCACTTTAGGTATACGAGTAGAACCACCTACTAGTATCACCTCATCAATATCGCTAGTAGATAAACCTGCATCTTTTAATGCTTTGCGGCAAGGCTCTAGTGTACGCTCAATTAAGCTGTCAGATAATTGCTCAAATTTAGCACGAGACAATTTGCGCACTAAGTGCTTAGGAACGCCATCTACAGCAGTAATGTAAGGTAAGTTAACTTCAGTTTCTTGAGAAGAAGACAACTCAATTTTAGCTTTTTCAGCTGCCTCTTTCAAACGTTGCCAAGCCATTGGATCTTTACGAAGATCTACAGCTTCATCGTTTTTAAACTCTTCAGCTAACCAATCCATGATTACTTTATCAAAGTCATCACCGCCTAAGTGTGTATCACCATTAGTAGATTTAACTTCGAATACGCCATCACCTAACTCTAACACTGACACGTCGAAAGTACCACCACCAAGGTCAAATACTGCTATCTTACTATCAGTATGTTGTTTATCTAAACCATAAGCTAGAGCAGCAGCAGTAGGCTCGTTAATGATACGACGTACTGTAAGACCTGCAATTTCTCCTGCTTCTTTAGTAGCCTGACGCTGAGCATCATTAAAATAAGCCGGCACAGTAATTACCGCTTCTTTTACTTCTTGTCCTAAAAAGTCTTCAGCAGTTTTCTTCATTTTCTGAAGTACCATAGCTGAAATTTCTTGTGGCGTGAATAAGCGGCCATCTATATCTACACGCGGAGTGTTATTATCACCCTTTGCAATTTTGTAAGCAAAATGAGAGATTTCATTTGTCACCTCATCAAAACGACGACCCATGAAACGTTTGATAGATTGGATAGTGTTTTGAGGGTTAGTGATAGCTTGACGCTTTGCAGGATCACCTACTTTACGTTCTCCGTTTTTCAAGAAAGCTACAACCGATGGCGTTGTACGACGACCTTCATCGTTTGCAATTACTACCGGTTCGTTACCTTCCATTACGGAAACACATGAGTTGGTAGTTCCTAAGTCGATTCCTATAATTTTTCCCATAACTATTATAATGTATATTTTTTACAGTGTATTTTGATAACTGGTACACATCAATACATATGCCATGGCTAAAGAACTGCAATAATGTCAGACTTTCTGTCAGTCAAGATACCTACAAGCTTTTATATATGCACAAATAGTCATTTACTGTACCTAAATGTGCGACAAGATAACACCTGACACCCTTCAATAGAGCGTCTAACTAATTTTATAAATATTAATGCTACAAGAGCTAATAGAACCCGCTACCTTTGCACACAATTATTATGAGATATCTTAGAACATATCCTTGGTGGCTTCAGTTCACACTGTTTTTATTAATGGTATTCACATTCCTATCATTTGGCTTCTGGTGTGTAGGTATGATATTACCAAAAGCAACTGGATATACTTTTGAAGTAGTCAGCCAAATAAGCGACAAAAGTCCGTATGACCAAATAAGATATTTTTTAATAGTAACCGGGGCGTTAAGTGTAAGTATGTATATGATACCTAGCTTACTCTTTTCTTATTTAGCAACACCAACCCCCAAACAATATAACGGACTGAAAGCACCTAAAAAATGGTGGCATCTAATACTTGGGGTAGTCATTATGCTTAGTGCACTCCCTTTATTAGACCTTATACAGCAATTAGTTGGCAACATTAACTTTAGCAATGAGGTAAAAGCGCAACAAGAAATAGCCGAAAAAACAACAAAAGCTATGCTTAGTGCCCCCACTCTTCAAGATTTAGCGTTAACCTTATTAGTAATGGGCATCATACCAGGCCTAGGCGAAGAATTATTTTTTAGGGGAATGATTATGCGTTTTAGTACTCGCAGCAGTAAAAGCTTGTTTTTCGGCATAGCCCTCTCTTCCGCAGTATTCGCCTTTGTACATTCTAATATATATGGCATGTTCAGTATTTTTTTAGCCGGCGCTTTACTGGGCAGTATATATTATTTTACTGGTAGCTTATGGTGCAGCATTATAGCTCATATATTATTTAACAGTAATCAAGTATTATTAAACTATTGGTCAAGCCATAGTACCAACGCACCGGCTTTTATCAATAGCACACATTTAGATTGGAAAATTATTGCTATTTCTACTATAATATTTGCAGCCTCGTTATTCTTATTGTATCGTACCAAAAGGCCTTTGGCTGATAACTGGACCGACGACTTTGCAACTTCATAACCACCAAACATTATATTCACAAACAATATATGGCACTTAACTTACCTACTTTTTATAAACGTACCGGAAGCGCAGTTGTATTTGTAATCATAATGCTAGCCGGCTTACTATGGAATGAGTGGGCATTTTTAGCATTGGTATGTGTTATACAATTTTTATGCTTTAAAGAATATACCAAGTTAATGCAGCGTATATATCCTAGCGGTCATTGGCCTAAAGCCATGCTTGGTATTTTTGAAGCAGCCAGCTTTATTATACTAATATCCGTAGCAGTAATTATATATCTATTACACAACATTAACAATGGCACCTTGCCTAATAATATCAATGTTATTAGATTATCAGGCTTCTTTTGGCAGGCTTTACCTGTATTACCGGCTATATTTTTATTAACTGCTATATTATCCAAAAAAGAGTTTTTATTATCATTTGTACTGTGCATTGCGGGTATATTATACATATCACTACCTATGATATTTTTACTATACATGTACAACGTAAACAACGAGATATATACACATAAACTGCCATTAATACTAATAGTTTTAATATGGATTAATGACACTATGGCGTACTTGGTAGGTAGTTTTTTTGGCAAAACACCTTTTTCACCTATATCACCTAAAAAAACTTGGGAAGGAACAATTGGCGGAGCACTTTTAACCATAATAGTAGCCAGTATTTATAGTTATTTCGATGAAGCATTCACTACTATTGATCTTATGGCACTGGCAGCCTGTGCAGCCATAGCAGGCACACTAGGCGATCTTATGGAATCTAAACTAAAGCGAATGGCTGATGTAAAAGATAGTGGCAATATAATGCCGGGACATGGTGGCGCACTAGACAGATTCGATTCTCTATTAATAGCTACGCCTTTTGCCTTTATTTATGTATTATACTTTATGTCTTAATCTATTAGAGGAGCTGTATTACAAATACCGAAGGTTTTTCGGTGATACTTACATATACCATAAGTAGCTATAGCCTTTCTGTGTGACGCTGTAGCATAGCCTTTATTTTCATTCCAATTATACTGCGGGTATTCGTTATGTATACGGTACATATACTCATCTCTATGAGTTTTAGCCAAAATACTGGCTGCGGCTATAGATGCATATTCGGCATCGCCCTTAACTACACACCTATGGCTAATGCCTAAATAAGGCGGAAATATATGCCCATCAACCAGCAGCAGATTGGGGATTACTTTTAATTGAGATATTGCCTGATGCATAGCACCCATTGATGCATTTAAGATATTAACCCTCTCAATAGTCTCTAAATCGGCACTGCATACAGCCCATGCTATTGCTTCTTTTTCTATTATCTCCCTTAGCTGTTCCCTGTCTTTCTCTTTCACCTGCTTACTATCGTTCAGCAAAGGGTGATAAAAATCTGTGGGTAGAATAACAGCCGCAGCATATACGGGACCTGCAAGACATCCCCTACCGGCTTCATCGCACCCTGCCTCTATTAGGCTACTATTAAAATATTGTTTTAACAATCTTGGGACTATTTTGCTCCAAAAATAGCAATAAAAAAGAGTGCCTAGAAAGACACTCTTTTTGTGGAAATTTATTTTAGGGCATTTCCGAGACCTTAAATTTCCAACAAACACACACACTATTCAGGAAATACAATAGTAATAACTCAAAAAGTGTGCCTTGGTGTATGTGGATGGTCTAAGTTAACACCACTTTCACAGTACTATCTCAATCGGTATCTTATACCGAAAGTTTGTGGCAAAAACAGCAAATGATACTTATCAGTACCATGCACATCATTTACGCCATTGGCACGTTCGGCAGTCATACTGACAAAACGCGCTGCCACTTCTACATTTACTCCCAAGCGAGGAGTTATGTAGTAAGTATAACCAATTTGTGCACCTATACTATATCCCATAGCTGAGGCATAGTTATAGTTAGATATGTATTTATAATTAGAATCTGGAGCAGCATTATACTTTGTATATCCTGTAGAAGCGTCACTAACAGTGTTTACTACACCCAATGTAATACCAAAGTTGATATTAGCCTTGTTATAAGAACTATACTTTGTGTAAAAAGGTAGAATGTAGTTTACCTGTATAGAATTAGATATAGCCGGATTACCTAAAGTAAATTTTACGTCTGTCTTTTTCAAGCTAGTACCCATCAAGTATGGATTACTCCAAGTACCATAGGTTTCCCAGCGACGGAAAGCCAAATCGTATCCTACTGACCAATGCGGATTGATAAATCTAGTAACTCTTACACCATACTCAGGCACAATATCAGTACGATTACCTTGATAATCGCTTTGTGGCCCTAGCGGGCGAGATATTGCACTTCCACCATAATTAATGCCTATATCCCAACGGTAGTCGGGCGGAAAATTAGGTGCAATGTCGCGCTGTGCAAACGCACTTACGCTACACATTAACGCACTAGCTACTGTAAGCAAAAAAGCCTTCATATAATGAAGTTAGTTTTAAATAAACTCCAAATCTAAACAAATAAGTTATAATTCAAAAGTAGGCCTGCAAAAAAATGGCTACAGTTGCGTATTTTGAAAGCTAATAGTCCTCATCCCCTTCAAAATCATCCATATTAAGGTTTATCATACTTCCAAACATATCAGAGAAATTATAACCACCCCTTTCAATGCCCTTTTTGCTAATAAGCGAATACTCAGCCAAACCATGTAGCACTAATTCCATTTTCAATACTGTTTGCCCTTCATCTTCTGTAGGATAAAACTGCTTAACAACACCATACAAACCATCCACCATGTATAGTTTATTTTTATACACTTCATCAGTATCGTCTTGTAAAGCAGCTAGTTCATTTCCTTTAGCAAACCAATCTATAAGTGTTTGATAAGGACTAACCTTAGCTTTCCCTTTACCAGCTTCTTTACCGGCCGGTTTCTTGAAAGACTGAGGATCGGGGAAATACTGTGTAAATACAGAACGTATAGCCAGCCCCATTAATCTGTAAGCTACATTCAATGCGCCCTCTTGCTCTCCTTCATAAACCAACTCTACCTTACCGGTGATTGAGGGTATAACACCCAACAAATCTGCTATTCGCGCAGGGGTGGGCATGTCATTATTACGTATACTTCTGCGTTCTGCAGTGCTTACCATATTTTCGTATGCCGAAATAGTTAAACGAGCCGACACACCACTTTTTTGGTCTACATACTCGCTTTTACGGGCCTCCATGGCTATTTGCTCTATCAGCAGCGCTATAGTGTCCGGTACAACCACACGCTCAAGCTGCTGTGGCAGTAAGTGTGCTTCTTGCTGAGTTATTTGCCTAGACAATTCCACAGACTTGGGATAGTGCGTTATTATCTGGCTTTCTATTCTATCTTTTAAAGGTGTTACAATACTACCCCTATTGGTATAATCCTCAGGGTTAGCTGTAAACACAAAAAGAATATCTAAAGGCATTCTTAGCTTGAAACCACGTATTTGTATATCACCCTCTTGCAATATATTAAATAAAGACACCTGTATACGTGCTTGTAAATCCGGCAACTCATTTATAACAAATAAGCCCCTGTTAGACCTAGGTATAATTCCAAAATGCAGTGCTCGCTCATCTGCAAAACTTAATCTAAGGTTGGCGGCCTTAATTGGGTCAATATCACCTATTAAATCTGCTACCGACACATCGGGCGTAGCCAACTTTTCTCCATAGCGCTCGCTGCTGTGCAGCCATGCTATAGGTGTCTCATCACCTTTTTCGGCAATAAGAGTTCTGGCAAAATAGCTTATAGGCGCAAAAGGGTCGTCGTTTATCTCACTACCGGCTACATATGGCACCCATTCGTCTAGCAGATGTACCATTTCTCTAGCCATACGCGTTTTAGCCTGCCCTCTAAGTCCTAATAAAAGTATATTGTGCCTAGACAGTAATGCGCGTTCTACATCTGGTATAACAGTATCTTCATAGCCCAATACTGTATTGAAAGGATTTTTTTTATCTTTTATTAATCGTATCAAGTTATCCCTAACCTCATCTTTAACCGATTTTTGGTGATAACCAGCTGCCTTTAATGCTCCTAATGTATGTATCTGTGGTGCTTGTGCCATGTGCTTTTATTGCTATTGCTTTAACAGGCTAAAGGTAAGTGCATGTAATGAAATAGCACTTTTGCTGCCTATAGAATATGTATAAACAACAATAAACTAAACCTATATACACGCAGTTACTAGTTTATCTCTTTATGTTTTTTTACTTTCATGCACATATTTAAGTAAACAACAATGAAAATAACCAAATGGGCTGCCACACTAGCCCTATGTATAGGCACCACATTAAGCTGTCTGGCTCAAAGCCCTAAGATGTTAAGCGACAAAATAGGGAAAACTACAGAGGAGATGTATATCCTTACTACTAGCTGGATAAACGCCTTTAACGAGCAAAAAATGGGCAAAAAGAAATTTGCAGAACTAACTACCCCAAGAGCTGCATTACAATCTTTTATTGAAGAACAGCTAAAGACATATAAAGACAATCCGGAAACAGGAGATGGAAAAGCCCTATATAAAGCTATTACTGACCTACTACAATTTGAACAGCGCTTTGTTAGTAATGAATTTGCCGGCATGGAGAAACTAACAGAATCATCTACTGACCAAGACGTAGAGGCTGCCTTTAACAACTTGAAAAAAGAAGCAAGAAAAGAACAAGAATATATACAAAAGCTAAATGTAGAGCGGAAAAGTTTTGCTCAACGTAATGGATTTTCGCTAGAAAACTCTTCGTCTAAAGACCGCAAACTAACGCCACCCCAGCAAAAAGGCTTAGTACCTCCACAACCTTCAAGTCCTACGCAACAAAAAAGTTTAAATAGCACACCACCTAACAAAGTAAGCCCTGCAACAAACAATACCAGCAAGCCAACAAAAGAAGAAGAGGAGGAAGAAGACGATGCTGATGCAAAGGTAAAATCTAAACCAACTACCCCAACAAAAGACAAGTCTAAAATACCTACTAAAAAAGAAGACGAGGAAGAAGAATAAAAATATACTTACAACAAAAAAGACTGAGGCTCACACCTCAGTCTTTTTTGTATATAATTGTGTCTTAGATTACCACAGGTGAACTCTAGCACTATCAGGCAAATACATTTTATCCCCCGGTTTAATTCCAAAGGCCTCATAAAATTCCGGCACATTAGGGAATGGTCCGTTTACGCGATACTTAGCCGGAGCATGTACATCAGTTAATAATTGAGTTGACAAACGTTCAGGACGCTGTGTAACTAACCAACCTAATGAATAACCTAAAAAGAAACGTTGAAGCGGAGTTAACCCTGCAATTTTCTCGCCTTTTTTGTAGGCTTCAGTTTGCTTAAAGGCATCAAGACCAATAAGTATACCACCTAAATCGGCCAAGTTTTCTCCTAAGGTAGCTTTACCGTTAATGTGCAAAGTATCAATAGGTATAAACGAGTTAAACTGCTTCACTAATACATCGGCACGCTGAACAAATTGAGCTGAGTCTGCGGGTCCCCACCAATTTTTAAGATTACCGTTTAAATCAAACTGACGACCCTCATCATCAAAACCATGCGTAATTTCATGCCCTACAGTACTAGCTGCGGTATATCCATACACCAATGCATCATCCAACTCTTCATCTTTAAATCCAGGTACAGTCATCATGGCAGCAGGAAGTACAATCTCGTTATTAGATGGATTATAATATGCATTATACGTTTGAGGGGTCATATCCCACTCATTTCTATCTACCGGCTTGCCTAGCTTATTCAATTCATAGTTATTCCAAAACTCGCTAGCACGCACCATATTCATTACATAAGAACTACGATCTATCTTTAAGCCAGATAAATCTTTCCACTTATCAGGATAACCCACTTTCTTTTTAATACCTGCTAACTTACTTAAAGCCTTTTGCTTAGTGCTATCCGTCATCCAACTAAGTTGTTTTATACGTGCAGCATATGCTTTACGCACATTCTCAACTATATTCTCATAACGATTTTTAGCTTGCTGACTAAAATATTCTTTTACAAATAGTTGCCCTAAAGACTCTCCTATTACAGACTGCTCGGCATCTAACACCCTGCGCCAACGAGGCTTAGGCTCTTGCGCACCTCTTATAGTACGGCTGTAAAAACTAAATGTAGCATCAAAGTAAGGCTTACTTAAATAACTAGAATATGTACTTACTAAATGAAATGCCATATAGTCTTTCAAAGTTTCAACAGGCACAGTATTCACTAATTTATCAAGCGCAGCAAAAAACTCCGGTTGACCTACTATTACGCTGTCTACACTTTTTACGCCTATAGTTTTTAGCACTTCTACCCAGTCTGTCTTAGGCGCAAGCTTTACTAGCTGAGCTATCTGATACTTATTATAGTTTTTATAAGGGTCACGTAAATCTTCCAACTTACGAGACACTTTAGCTAACTGAGTTTCAAAGGCTACTATGTTTTTAGCTTTAATAGCTGCTGCTGCGGTATCAGCACCCATGTTCTTAAACATGGCAGCTATATAAGCAGGATATGCGTTGCGCACCTTTGTTGTGCGTTCATCTGTATTAAAATAATAATCGCGAATAGGCATACCCAAACCACCTTGATTTAGATAAAAAGCCATAACATCGCTGTTCTTAGCATCTTGAGATACGCCCTCATCGAAAAACACACCTACACCTATACTGTGCAAATGTGCCGCAATAGCCATAACATCTTTAGGGGATTGAATAGCATTGATTTTGTCCAGCTCTGGCTGTAATGGTTTTATTCCATTAGCCTCAATAGCTGCCGAATCCATTGCTGCGTGCCAAAAATCGCCTATTTGCTGCCCTGTACCAGATTTTTCTCCTTTTTTCTCAGCTTCTTCATTTATATGTAGCAGCTTTTCATACAACTCTTTTTGCACTAACTCACTTATACCATACGATGCCTCATCGCCGGGTATGGGATTATTTTTAATCCAGCCACCATTAGCGTATGCAAAAAAATCATCTTGTGGTCTTACAGTAGTATCTATGTGTGCTTTAAGTATATCTTCCTTACTGCTGCTTTTCGGAGCAGGTAAATTACAAGATGCAGCTGCTAGCATAGTTACAGCCAACACTCCTTGCACAGAACGTTTCATTTTCATAAACTAGTTTAGTCTGTTATAAATTATAGCTTAGTTTGTTTTATACTTTATTCTTCCCCTTTATTTACATAATCGAGAATCTCTTTAATATCGGCATCAGAGAGTCCAGCAAACGCAGGCATATTTACCTTATACCATTTCTCATATAGCTTGTGTGCGTAAGAGTCTGCTCCTTCTTTTTCTATAAGTTGCTGAGAGTTCTTTACAAATGCAACCAGTTTAGCAGTATCATTATTCCAACGAGCAAAAACACCTGCCAACATAGGGCCTGTTTTATCTTGCTTTAGGCCATGGCATTGCAAACAATTATTCTGAAAAGCATCCTTTGCCGGATTATATATAGCCTTAGTATCGGGCGTGTTCCCTGGCACATTAGCTTGATTATTACTACCGCATGCCACTAAAAACAACAAAGATGCACTTAGCAATAGAACTATTTTATTCATACAATTACTTACTATTTTTCTAGAGAGTGTACACTACGGAATAAACGCTTCCATCTGATACCTGAAGACAGCCCTTCTTTGCTGTAGCTAAACCACACAAACCAAGCCTTACCTACTATATGATCTTGTGGCACAAATCCCCAATAACGGCTATCTAAAGAATTATGGCGGTTATCGCCCATCATCCAGTAATAGCTCATCTTAAATGTATAAGAAGTAGCTTCTTTATCATTTATAAATATTTTACCATCGCGCTCCTCAAGTTTATTTTTCTCATAGTTGCGAATAATGCGTCTGTACAATGCAATATTAGCAGGAGAAAGCGCAACTGTAGTGCCTGCTTTAGGAACTATTATTGGTCCGAAATTGTCTTTGTTAAACTTAAAGTTTACTGTATCCTGCGGAAAAACTCCGTTTTCAGCAACACCCTTAGGACTAAGATATGGAATAATATCTGCCATTTCAGGATGCTTACGCAACTCAGCAACTTGACGATTTTCTAAAAAGTAGATGTTATTAGCCACTGGTGGCTCCACCTCTAGCTCTTCCAGCATATTGTACAATCCATTATTACCCTTAGGATTAACAATAAATAAAAACTTCTGATGCGGATATTGAGTAGCTATTTGATCGTTGGTATATAGTACAGCATCTTTTATTTCCAGCTTGTCACCTGGCATACCTACACATCTTTTTATGTAGTTTTCTTTTTTATCTACCGGACGAGTTATTATCTTATATCTGGCATTCATAGCGGCTCTATCTCCACCAAAATCATCTCTAAGTATAGAATAATAATCATCGGCTGGGCGCTCTTCTATCACAGTATCACCGGCCGGGTAGTTAAATACTACTACATCATACCTTTCCACATCGCCAAAACCAGGCAAACGATGGTATGCCCATTGTACCGCATCGGTGTAAGACAAACCGCCTGTTATAGGCATGGTATTATGTACCAAAGGCAATGCAACAGGGGTATTGGGTATGCGCGGACCGTATGATAACTTGCTTACAAAAAGATAATCATTAACTAGCATACTACCTTCCATAGACCCTGTGGGTATAGTATATGCCTCGAAAATGAATGTTCTAATAATAGTAGCAGCTACTACTGCAAATAAGGCAGCATCAAGCCACTCTCTCCATACCGGTTTTTTCTTTTTAGGATCTGCGGTCTCTTTTTTCTTAAAGAATGTAAATGCCATGTGGGCAGTATATTATTGTGTTAAAGTGCTCAAAAGTAATAACTTCCTTCACAAAATCAGTACACCTTATTACTTCCAATAATATTTTAACATAAGTAACTTATGTCACAAAAAATAGGGTGCGAAATTCGCACCCTACATATATAATATTATATAAAACTATTTTGCTTTTGCATACAATTCAGACACCTTGTCCCAATTGATAACGTTCCATATAGCAGACAAATAGTCAGGGCGCTTATTTTGATATTTTAAATAATAAGCATGCTCCCATACGTCTATACCTAAAATTGGAGTTCCTTTTACCTCTGCTACATCCATTAAAGGATTATCTTGATTAGGTGTAGAAGATACTTGTAACTGACCATTGCTAACAGACAACCATGCCCAACCACTACCAAAACGAGTAGCACCTGCAGTATTCATTTTTTCTTTTAAAGCATCTAAAGAACCGAAAGTCTCATTAATAGCTGCTAATAATTCAGCAGAAGGTTGAGTAGCACCTGCACCTAAAATAGACCAAAACAAAGAGTGATTATAATGACCACCACCATTGTTGCGTACTGCAGCCGGGTAAGTAGAGATGTTAGCCATTAATTCTTCTAAAGATTTGTTTTCAGCCTCAGTACCTGCAAGCGCTTTATTCAAATTATCCACGTAAGCCTGATGGTGCTTACCATGGTGAATTTGCATTGTTTGTGCATCAATATGTGGCTCTAATGCTTCATAAGCATATGGTAGAGCAGGAAGTGAATGTGCCATACTATTATTACGTTTTTATTTTTAAAAATTGTAGCGCAAAGTTAGCCCTAAAAAAGAGAAGCTATGAATAAAAAAACGTTATAGTCTTATTGTTTTTGTTTTCCAGGCTTCATTACCACACGCTCTTTTTTTAGTACTTCAGGGGCGTGTGTCATTATAATAGAATTTATAATTTCAGCAGTCATATCCGGATAGTCCGCTTTTACAGGTTTACCTTTTTCTATCCAGTGGGCTATTAAATCTTTTGCTCTTTTATCAAAATAAGGCACAAGTGTTGCCCCCATATTATTAACCGCGGCCGCGTTACATTGCTGTTCATACTGCCCCTTCATAGGCACTACTAACAGCTTTTTACCAAGATATACTGCTTCTGCGGGGCCTTCAAATCCGCCTCCACACAGCACACCTGTAGCACTAGCCATACTTTTTATAAAAGCTTCATTATCAATTTTTCTAACTTTTATATTACCCTTATCTATTGGCTTTTTATTGTGCTTAGAAAACACATGCCAATCTACATTTTTATACTGCGACAACATTCTGATTATTGACTGGTCGTCGTAAGCAGGAAGGTATACTGTATAATGAGGTAGCGTTGTAGGCTCAATGTCTCTTATCTCTTTCCTTATAACGGGAGTGAAAATATTTTTAGCATATGCCCTAAAATGGAACCCATACTGGTGGGTAGTAGGTGCATAACGCTGTAGTACCATAAGACCCAATTTATCTACTTTCTTTGGTCTTGGGGAACTTGGGTGCAAAACAGCACACTGATGACTCAGTGAAATGCAATCTTTTTTCTTTTTTTTGCATGCCCATGCAGAAACAGGTTCAAAATCGTTAATCACTAAGTCATACTGCTCTACTGGCAAAGACTTAATATCTTTTAATAGCCTAAAAAGCTTTAGCTTAAATAATGTAGATAAAAAATCTATTCCTCCGTTTCTGCCAAATATAAAGCTCAAGCCATGTAGCTTATATTTTACCGGAAATGGAAAATCCACATCGGCCTGTATGCCACTTATAAGTACATCTACATCACCGTACTGTTTTAGAATGGGATACACATCTTTAGCACGACTAATATGTCCATTTCCTGTACCTTGTATTGCAAATAAAATTTTCACGAATGTGAAAATAGTAAATAAGGGCTTATGCTGCTTCAAGTCCCTCTTCTGTCTTGTCTAAGCTATTGTTAATGTTCAACTCTAGCATTAAACTAGCCATCATAGCTTTGGCACTCTCTTTACTTTTCTTTTTATTATCTATATCTACTGCCTGAGCTACCGGATCTTCGTTATAATTATATATAGACCAATTACCTGCTGTGTATTCTAATGCAGTCAAATTTTCTATCCAGTCACCACTATTCATATAGGTAACGGTTCCCTTAGGTGTTTCAACAGTCTTGATATCCGGATGATGAATATGGCCACAAATCACATAATCATATTGATTTTCAGCGGCTATAGAACATACCGTATCTTCAAAGCTATTTATAAACTTCACTGCGCTCTTAACGCTATTTTTTACTTTTTTAGAAAAAGATATTTTACCACGGCCTGTTTTTTCTAAAAAAAAGTTGACTATACTATTAATAAAAATAAGCGTATCATAGCCAACTGCGCCCAACTTAGCCAACCAACGACTGTGTTGCATTACCACATCAAATACATCCCCATGAAAAATCCAAAGTTTTGTATTATCTACCTTTAAAGATAGCTTATTAGTAATTTTTAGCGAACCTAGATTAAACCCCTTAAACCTACGTAGCATTTCGTCATGGTTACCCGGTATATAATAAACAGGTACTTCTTTTGCTACCCAGCTTACTAGTTGCTTAATAACCATCATATGAGTGGTGGGCCAATAGCGCTTACTAAACTGCCATACGTCTATTATATCACCATTTAATACTACTGCCTTGGGTTTTATAGTTTTCAGATATTGTAGTAACTCTTTGGCACGGCACCCATAAGTGCCTAGGTGAATATCTGAAAGGATTAGAATATCTACTTCGCGCTTAGACATATAATAGTCAGTTGTGTATTTTATACAAATAGACTATATATGTGTAAACTGATTATTAGACTAGCGTTACCACAGCATTAATTAACATATAGCAATATAAAACTATTAAGCATACCATATACAAAAAGAAAGGCGACCGCTAGGGTCGCCTAATATGCTAGATAAGTGGTTAAACTTATTTTTTAGCTTC
>CAYWUY010000022.1:0-26251 GCA_964461535.1 uncultured Flavipsychrobacter sp. | reverse complement strand
TTTTTTAGCTTCAGCAGGAGCAGCAGTTGCAGGAGCAGCAGTTGCAGCTGAATCTTTCTTCATAGTATCAGTTGTAGCTGGAGCAGCCTCAGGAGCTGGAGCAGCTTCAGGAGCTGGAGCAGCAGCAGCTGAATCAGCTTTAGGAGCTTCAGAACCACCGTTACCGCAAGATGCTACGAATAAACCCATTGAAAGTGCAAGTACGCTTAATTTTACGAATTTCATTTTGTTTCTGTTTTTAATTGTTATACCATTAATACCACAACTTGAAAAAGGTAACCCGTTAGGAGAAAAAATTTCTAAACTTTTTTTCAAAAAACAAAAAAGGCGACCACTAGGGTCGCCCAATATGCTAAATAAGTGGTTAAACTTATTTTTTAACTTCTTCTTTTTTAGGCTCTGCAGCAGGAGCTGTAGTAGCTGGAGCAGCCATAGCAGCTGAATCTTTCTTAGCAGTATCAGCAGTAGCAGCTGGAGCTGGAGCAGCTTCAGGAGCTGGAGCAGCAGTAGCAGCTGAATCAGTTTTAGGAGCTTCAGTTGAACCGTTACCGCAAGATGCTACGAATAAACCCATTGAAAGAGCAAGAACGCTTAATTTTACAAATTTCATTTTTCTGTTTTTTTAAATTGTTATACCATTAATACCTAAACAGAGAAAAGGTAACCCGATGCCAATAAAAAATTTTACATAAATATTTATATAATACAAAAACACTGCTCGCTAATAGAGAATAGTTTATCATAAATTTGATTTTCACACATAAATATGCGCTATCTTATCTCCTTTTTTATTGCTGTCTTATGTTATAGTAGCTCAATAGCAAAAGATGATTATATAATTCTCTCTGGCCAAATCTCTAACAAGACTACAGATACCTTAAAGATATCCTACAATATTAATACGCTAGCTTACTACCCCACCAATAGTAATGCCGTGCTAAATAAAGAAGGAAAATTTAAAATAAAACTACCCGTAAAAAATGTTCAATTCCAACAAATTGACATTAGATATGGCAGTTATGCTATAGAACTGTTTTTAAGTTCGGGGGATAGCCTATATATAACTGCTAATGGTAAAAAAATAGACAGCTCATTAAGATTTGCAGGAAGTGGGGCTAACATCCAACAATTTTTACAATACTATACTCTAAAATACGGACCCGTTAGCAGATATTCTGTAAGAATAAGGACTGCAATTAATTATGGACAAGAGGCATTTTATAATAACATAATTAAAGAATATAACACCAGTGTTAATGAAGCCGAGCAATTTTTCCCTAGACTACCATCTCATTTCATTAACTACTGGAAGAACTACCATTATTACTTTAATCAATTTTTCATACAACAGTATCCACAATCTCACCATATAATAACTATTAAAAGGTACACTGATACAATACCAGATACCAGTTATGCGGTGTATAAATATCTAGACCAACGATTTAACGATTCATTTGTAGCTATGCCTCCCTATCTTTTATACTTAACAGGTATTACAGAGGCTAAAATGAAAGAAAATGGTTACAAACCTTATAGAAAAGACACCATGGGTAGTAGGCTATTTGTAGATAGTATGTATAAACTGGCTGCCACCACAATGCCTGACAAAAGCTTAGAATATTTTATGGCTCAAAATATTTATTCCAGAGCGCAAACTCAAGAAAATGCACTAACCCATGCAATGATGGAAAATTTCAAACTAAAATGGCCAGGAAGTAACTATACCGCAACCCTAGAAAAACAAATAGAAATAGCGGAACGCCATGCACCTGGGAAAATGGCTCCTAACATAACTTTTTATGACGAAACAGGGAAAGCTATACCGCTAGACTCACTTAAAGGTAAAGTGGTATATTTAAATTTCTGGGCGTCATGGTGCAGGCAATGTGTAGGAGATATGATGTCGGAAGATAAAATAAAAATATTATTATCTAAAAAACCGGTAGTATTTGCATATCTAGCTATTGATGGCGACACTGTAAAGCAAAAGCAACTTATTGAACGTTATAAAATAAAAGGCATTTTTGCACATACACCTCTTGGATGGAACGCCCCCGAAATAGCGGCTTACGGGGTGCAAAGTTTGCCTGCATATTTTATTATAGATAAGGAGGGAAAGTTTGTTATGCAATCAGCTATACCTCCTAGCGAGTCTACAGCCTTAATATTAAAACTTGAATCGGTAATAGACGAAAAAAAATAGGGCAACTTTTGTTGCCCTAGACTAAATGATATATATGTATGTATCTGCTTACTAATTCATTTCAAACGGATTAGGCTGCGGCAGTTCTTGAGTAGCTCCGTTCTCATAGATAAACTTAAAACCAATACCGTGAATGGTTTGCAATTTTACATCCACTTGATTTTTAATATACTTTCTCACTTTTGTAATAAATACATCCATACTACGCCCTAAGAAATAATCGTCTTTACCCCATACATTCATCAATATTTCATCGCGCTTTAGCACTCTGTTGGCATTCATACATAGGTAGCGAACCAAATCTGCTTCACGCTGAGTCAGTTGATGCTGTTCTGCATCATTACTAAGCACCAAATTAGAATAATCAAAGTCTAAGTTACCTATCTTGAAAAATACAGGGCCTTCCGTATCTTTCTTTTTACTGCGCTTCAAAAACACTTGAATTCTTTTCAAGAGCTCTTGCATACTAAAAGGCTTAGTTACATAATCGTCTGCCCCTACCTCAAAGCCTGCAATTTTATCATCGTCAAGGCTTTTCGAAGTGAGCATCATTATAGGTATATTCTCGTTTTTCTTGCGTATTTGGTTGGCTAGTTCTATACCATCTCTTTTACCCGGCAATACTACATCTAGCAAACAGATGTCGTAAATGTTTTTCATAAACTGCTGCCAAGCAGAATCGCTATCAGTACAATGAGTAACCTCGTAGTTTTGCTTTTGTAAAAAATCCTTAACAACAAATCCCATTACTGGGTCATCTTCCACTAATAATATTTTTACTTTGGGCTGAGACATAATTCAGAAGGATATTAAAATAATTCGCTAATATAATACTCTTTTTATTTTATCACTATAATTAACAGTATTCGCACATATATTTTACTCTTTTACTCTCCCCGGATTATTCTGTATGAAAGAAGCCCAATTGCTAGTAGACTTTTTTCTTACAGCCTTATTGGCAGCAGCCATTTCAGGTATACGAGTTTCGTAATAATGACATAATGCAACTGCCAATGCATCAGAAGCATCCATGTATTGAATATCTTCCTTAAAGCCTAACGTACGTTGCAGCATTTCCCACACTTGCTCTTTTGCAGCATTTCCTTTACCAGTAATAGATTGCTTTACCTTTCTAGGCGCATACTCTACAGCACTCAGGCCATGCATCATGGCCGCAGCAATAGCTACACCCTGAGCCCTACCTAACTTAAGCATACTTTGTACATTTTGAGAATAAAAGGGCGCTTCAATAGCTACATCTGTGGGACGGTGCAACTTCATCAAAGTCTCCATCTTTTTATAAATAAGATGCAACCTCTCTGAGTGGTCTTCTTTCATCGACAATTTCAACACCCCCATCTCTATCATAGAAAGCGCATTACCATCTACTCCTAGCAAACCATACCCCATCACCACTGTTCCCGGATCTATTCCTAAAATAATACGTTTAGTATTGTTCAAAAGAGCAATTATTTTAATGCTATTAACAAATATAACACAAATCACTAACAAAACGAAAACTAATAGAATGATTTAAAATGACAATCATATAGTTAACGAAATAATACCGAAATTACATCGGCATAGTATTTGATTTACTTAGATAAACATCAACCAAATGTTTATGAACAAAAACAAATTTTATAAAGTAGTATTATTGATGCTTGTAAGTATATTCAATGGCAGCACTTGGGCACAAAGCGAAATTGAGTATCCTATCAAGAATAATAGCTTTAGAGAGGGGGAGACTTTATCTTTCAGAGTATTCTATAATATGAGTTTCATCTGGATAAATTCCGGAGATGCCAACTTTAGTGTTTCTTCAGAAAAGTACGGAGATAATGATGCTTACCATATTATAGGCAGAGGCAATACAGCAAAATCATTTGAATGGTTCTACAAAGTAAGCGACACCTATGAAACCTACATTGCAAAAGAGAACATGCTACCACTGCGCTTTATAAGAAATGTACATGAAGGAGATATAAAAATACATAACGATGTGTCCTTTTATCACTCAAAGGGCATAGCTGTTTCAGATCAAAAAACATTTGCTACACCTAAATATACACAAGACGTATTGTCAGCCATTTATTTTGCAAGAAACATTAACTATAATAACTATAAAAAAGGCGATAGAATTCCATTTTCTATGTTCTTAGACAACCAAGTATATAATTTATATATAAAATACCAAGGCAAAGAACGCATTACGACCAAAATGGGAACATTTAACGCAATAAAAATTGTGCCACTACTGATAGAAGGCACCATTTTCAAAGGCGGTGAAAAAATGACCGTATGGGTGAGTGACGACGAAAACCATCTGCCTCTTAGAATAGAAAGCCCCATACTGGTGGGAAGCATAAAAGTAGACCTAATGGACTACAAAAATTTAAAAAATCCGTTTAAAGGCATGATTAGCAGGAACTAAGTTCCTGCTTTTTTTGCGCGCACCTATATTAGTTCTAATTTTCCAATAGAAATGAACTTCCCAATCGTAAGTATATTGTCAGATACGGGTGCAGGCAGTGCTACTGCTGGTATGATTGTGGCATTCCTTACCAAACACTATAGAAACTGTAAGATTACAGAAATTACTCACGATGCAGACCCTGCCAACATCTGGCAAACAGCCTTTTTATTTGCCAAAGCATACAAGCACTTTCCGGCAGGCACCATCCATCTGCTTCTATACGGCATTCATGCACATCAGCGACCAAGAATATTACTGGCCGAGCATAATGGACACTATTTCATTACCCCTGACAATGGCATACTACCATTTGCCCTAGAAAAACAACCCGACAAGGCCTGGCTGTGTAAAGAGCTTAGCGGCAACTTTACTACACTAGACTGGTTAAAATACAGCTGTGATATTATTGAGATAATAACTGAAAAGGCAGATATAAATCAACACTATTTGCCATTTAGGCTAGCATTACCCAACAGCCTAAATAGCTATGCGCAACTACTAAATGGTAGACAAATAACCTGTAACATAGTACACATTGACAGATACGGCAACATAGTACTAAACCTAAAAAAGGCTGACTTACTGAAATATACTCAGGACATACCATTTGTATTGCAACCTGCACCTGATGTAAAAATCACTTCTATTTGTAACAGCTACAACGAAGTAGCCGAGGGAGAACTGCTGTGTAGAGCAAACAGTATAGGGCTACTAGAAATATGCCAAAACCGGGGCAATGCAGCTGAAAGACTACATCTTAACGACTTGGCAAACAGTGAATATAGGTATAAGATGATACCTATAACAATTTTAAAGTAAGACCTACCAACAACTAATAAGACTTACCGGCTCCACGATAATGAAAATGAGACCTATGTGGACGATCTTTTGATTTGTAATATCCATAAGGTTTGGCACAGCTATCCATTATGATAGCACCAAGTACAAATACTACAATAGCTACAAGAGTTCTTTTCATATGCTAGCAAATTTATAAAGTAGAATGATTGCTTGTATATACCCATCTATCTTTTTTATAGTAAAATAAAAATGGGAGCACCGTTATGATGCTCCCACTGTAGGACAATATTATATCTTTTACTGTTTTACTATTTTTCTAGTTGCAACAGCTACTCCGCCTTTATTGTATAAACTAATGAAGTAATAACCAGATGCTAAAGAACTCATATCTATTTGTTGTGCATCATCTATAGTCATTAAAACTCTACCCACAGCAGAAGTAATAACGGCTTTCACTGGCTCAGTAGATGTAATATTTATCCATCCATTAGTTGGGTTAGGATATACATTAATAGATTCTTCAACATTATTGCCAAGACCAGCTAAATTAAAACTAAATATAGATGACGAGCCCTCGCAACCAAAAGTATCTACCACATAAACTTGGAAATTACCATTTTCAGCAGCTGCCAGATTGTATGATGTAGCACCTACTATTGGAGCTCCATTCCAGTACCACTGATACTGAGCATAGTATGTACCAGAATAAAATGACATTGTGCCAAAATTAAGATTTACTGAAGGGTTTGGCTTAGGATGTACTAATACGTTACGAGTAACAAAACAACCGGTAGTAGGCAGCTTATAAGTAATTATTGCTGTACCACCCGCTACTGCACTTAGATAACCCGAAGAGATATTTATAGAGGCTACAGTAGATAAGTTGCTAGACCATTGTCCTCCAGGGGTAGCAGATAATAAAGTATCGGTATCGCCTTGACAGAATATAAAATCACTTCCAACTATAGGTGATGGCAATGGATTAACAGTTACTGCTGCAGTTACAAAGCAACCTGAAATTGGCGCTGTATATGTAATGTATGTAGTACTTGCCGTTACACCTCTTACAACACCTGTACTATTTACAGTGGCAATAGTAGGATCGTTACTGCTCCAGGTACCACCTAGCGTAGTATCTAGCAGGGTAATGGTAGAGTTACGACAAACATTAAATGTAAATCCATAAATTGGAGTTGGATTAGGATTAACAATCATATTTGCTATAGAAATACAGTTATTGGATGGTTGTGTATAGGTTACTACAGCCACACCATCGTTTATACCTGTAACCGCACCTATACCTATAGCAGCACTAACAACACCAGGATTAGAGCTTGTCCATAATCCATCAGGAGTAGCACAAGTTAATGTAGTGGTTTGCCCCTCGCAAAGTATAGTAGTACCTACTATAGGTGCTGGTGGCACTAGCATAGTAATAGATGATGTTTGAGTATTACAAGAGTTAGAATAAGAAATCATTGTTGTACCCGCAGCCAAACCAGTAAACACTCCAGTAGATGGATTGATGGTACCCAAAGATGGGCTTCCAACCGACCAAACACCACCAGCTACAGTATTAGTAAAAGTGGTACTAAATAGTGGACAAATAGTTGGCACGCCACCAGTTACCGGATTCAAGTAAGGATCAACAGTTAAAGCTCTGGTGATAGTACAACCATTTGCGCCAGTATATGTAACCGTAGCTGCACCTGCCGATATACCATTTACTACACCTGATAAACTATTTATAGTAGCTCTAGATGTAGGACTAATTGACCAAGTTCCACCGGGAGTAATATCAGAAACTGTGGCAGTACCATCTAGACATACACGAGTAGCTCCAGCAATTGGATTTGGCGTTTGGCGCACACTAACATCTGTAGTAACATAGCAGCCCGAAGTAGACGATGTATAGGTAACCGTAGCTATGCCACCAGTAGCACCAGCAGTAACTACACCGCCAGTGGATATAGAAGCAGATGTTAAACCCGGACTAATACTCCATATACCTCCAGAGGTAGTACTAGACAAAGTAGTAGTTGTTCCTGAACATGGGGTAGTGGCACCGGTTATAGGATTAGGTAGTGGACTAACAGACACATTGTAAGTAGCTATTGTTGGGCATCCACTAGCGTTATATGCAGTTAATGTGTAAGTACCTGCAGTAGCAGCACTTGCTATTATAGGTGCAGTGGGTATCAATTCAGTAGAAGTATAGCTATTAGGACCAACCCATAGGTAAGAAGTAGCGCCAGTAGCAGAACCTACTAGTTGAAATGGTCTTGTATTACATGCAGGATCTGGAGATACAGCAGCACTAACACCACTAACACCGGCACAGGTATAATTGATAATAAGGTATGGTGCATGTACTCCACTAGTTGCTAAGGCTCCTGTTTGACCAGTAATAGTATAAGAAGATGTACCGCCACCAGTAAATGCTATAGTAACAAAATTACCTGCATAGCTGGCTAAAAAAGTTTCTAAGCTGCCAGTAGAGCTAATCGTCTGATTTCCTGCTGCAGTACCGTATGAAGCAGATGATAAAATAGTACCCGCACCAAGATTTGTAAATAATGTAGACGGATCGGTAAGAGTAGACAAATCGCCTCCCCAACCTCTTGTTTGCCAATCAGATGGCGCTCCAGTACCACTGTAAGCAGCTACGTTAAAACCAATGGTGGCACTGGTAACAACTGCACCAACCGGCAATGCACTTAAGTTAAATACGGCATAACCTCTGGTAGATGTACCTGTAGTAATGATATTTCCATCAGTTCGGGTTGAAGCGGTAGAGGTTCCTGTCTTAAACGATCCGGTAGGGGCAGACGCAAATACAGTAATGGTTTGAGCCTTGGCAGATATTGCCAAGAAGCACAATAGGATCAGTGAAGCAATGTTTTTCATAAATAATATATGTAGGTAAAAACACCAATATGAACACAAGGCGCACACTTTACAGCATACGTCAAATATGTTAAAATATTTTCTGCAAGGTAATTTTTTATACCCTAAAATCCAAATTAAAGGCAGTTAATATGTGTGAGACCTCTAATTATTTGGCTGCTACTATGTGAATACCAATTTCTGAAGCCTTTTGTAGCAATAAATCGTAAGATGCCTCGTATGTATTGGGAATAACACCATCCAAAATAGCCTCTCTTATGGCAGTTTTTAAAATACCTACTTCTCTAGAAGGAGACAAGTTAAACATCTTCATTATATCATCTCCACTTATTGGAGGCTGCCAATTACGTATCCTATCTTTTTCTTCTACAGCTTGCAACCTAATTTTTACTAGCTCAAAATTTTCCAGATAGCGCTTTACTTTGGCTTTATTTTTAGAGGTAATATCGCTCTCGCACAATATCATTAAATCTTCCAAGTCTTCACCGGCATCAAAAAGCAGCCTACGCATTGCCGAATCTGTAATATCTTCTTTGGTGAGACTTATAGGCCTAAGATGTAAAGCAACTAACTTGGCTACATATTTCATTTTCTCATTCATAGGCAGCTTTAGCTGCTTAAATATCCTAGGCGTCATTCGCTCTCCTACCACTTCATGCCCATGAAATGTCCATCCGTGCCCTTCTTCAAAGCGCTTAGTAGCCGGCTTTCCTATGTCGTGCAATATCGCTGCCCACCTAAGCCACAAATTTGTAGACTTCTCGGCCGCATTATCTAGCACCTGCAATGTATGATAAAAATTATCTTTATGTCCTTTCCCGTCAATATATTCAGCACCTGCCAAATCAACCATCTGCGGAAAAAACTGATGCAAAAGACCTGATTTGAATAACAAATCGAAACCCACTGATGGTTTTACAGCTGCTACTATTTTATTCAGCTCATCAGTAGTACGCTCTTGAGATATAATTTTTAGCCGTTCTCTATTTCTATAAATAGCCTGAAAAACGTCTTCTTGTATAGTAAAACCCAATTGCGTAGCAAATCTAATGGCACGCATCATTCTTAAGGGGTCATCAGAAAAAGTAATATCAGGGTCTAGTGGGGTTCTTATTATTCTGCGCTCAATATCACCCATACCATCAAAGGGGTCAGTGAGCTTACCAAATTCAGCCTTATTTAGCCTTACTGCTATGGCATTAATAGTTAAATCTCTTCTAAACTGATCGTCCTTTATTGTACCGGGTTCTACATCCGGCTTTCTTGAATCTGAGCGATAAGATTCTTTTCTAGCACCTACAAACTCCACATCGAAACCATTAATGCAGAAATGAGCAGTACCAAAATTCTTAAAAAAGCTAACGTTAGGTTTAGGCTTAAGTTTAGCTGCTACTGCATGGGCTAGGGCTATACCATCACCAGTACACACTATATCAGCATCTTTTGTAGGTCTTCCCATGATTTTGTCTCGTACGAAACCGCCAATTAAATAACAATCTACCCGAATCTCATCGGCTACATCAGCTATTAATTGAAATAATTCGATTTCATCAGGAGCACAAACAATATCCATATTGCAAAACTAAGCAAGAAGTAAAATGTAATTGAGGATATACACATAAAAAATAAAGCCTCAGCTGTGAGCTGAAGCCTTATTTACACCTTATGAAAAATATACCCATTCCAAAAGTAGGAAAAACATTAATATTTCCAAAAATATTTTTTCAAATATTTTGCAAAAAAATAAGGCTCCAACCGTGAGCTGAAACCTTATTTACACCTTATGAAAAATATACCCATTTCAAAGGTATGTTTTTCTAAATATAAATAGCTATTGTAAACGTTAAATATTTATATCATTTTTTGGTACGCAGATTGTACTACTAATAACATGAAACAGATAATTTTTCTTTGCACGATATTATTAGCATTTAATTCTGGCTATGCACAAACAGCCAGCCCCGATACTGCGTATAGTTACCAAATGAAACCTGTAATAGTATCTACCCATTGGAAGAATGATACCGACAGATACCATTATAACCAAACGAAATATTACATAACAACCATACTACCCTATGTAAATGCCAGTACTCAGCTAATAACTGAAATAAACACTAACTGCACTAACAACCATTACAGTAAAGGAGAAAGACGTAGATATATAAAAAGCAGAGAGCGCGAACTAAAAACCACATTTGAAGACAAAATAAAAAGTCTGAATGTTACTCAGGCAGACTTGTTAATAAAACTTGTATCTAGGCAAAATCATATTAATGTCATGGATTTGATATCTGAATACAAAAATGATTTCACTGCTACTAAATGGCAACTATGGGCCAAAATGAATGGCATGAATCTGAATAAAACATACAACCCCAATGAAGAGGCTGTTATAGAGTGTATAATGGAAGAATTGGGTTATCCGCTACCTGAAAGCTACACCCCTACCAACAATAGTATTTTATAAAATGCATTGTAGCATTATAAGTACTTTTGCAGCATAACACAACAACTGTGAGTATTACAACATCTGACAAACAACAAATGTTTTTTAACAGGCTGTCTAAAATGTGGAAACATTTTAGCAAACTGGCTAAGAGACAAGAAATAGCATGCTTTCGTTTTTACGATCACGATCTACCAGAATTTCCTTTCGCCATAGAATGGCTGAATGGAATAGTGCATGCCGCTGAATATAAGCGCAAACATGGCATGGAAGATGAAGAGCACGAAATATGGCTTAACGACTGCAAAAACACTATAGCAACCGTAGTAGAAACTAGCCCAGATAAGATATACATGAAAGTGCGCCAGCGTAAAGCAGGCAGACAAGGTCAATATGAAAAGTTTAATGAACAAAAAGTAGAAACTATAGTACCAGAAGCCGGCTTAAGCTTTATACTAAACGTTACTGACTATTTAGATACCGGGCTATTTCTTGACCACCGAATAACCAGAGGCATGGTAAAGGAACAGGCAAAAGACAAAAATGTACTAAATCTATTCTGCTACACTGGGTCGTTTAGTGTATATGCTGCAAGTGGCGGTGCTGCAAGTGTTACATCAGTTGACCTATCTAAAACATATATTAACTGGGCTAAACGCAATATGCAATACAACAAATTGTTTTCGCCCGAAAAACACGAATTTATTAATGCAGATGTTATGGAGTGGCTGGACTATATGCCAGCTGACACTTACGACATTATAGTTTGCGACCCACCAACATTCTCTAACAGCAAAAAGATGGAAGACACTTTTGATGTCCAAAGAGACCATGTGAAACTGCTGAAAAAACTACTAAAAGGGTGCACTGAAACAGGGTGCATTTATTTCAGCAACAACTATAGAAACTTCCAAATAGATAGAGATGCTATACCTGCTACCATAGTTAAAGACATTACTAACGTAACAACTCCATTCGACTTCGCTGGTAAGTTGCACAGAAAATGCTTTTACATAGAAAAATAGCACCCAAATAACACTAAATAGCATCAATAAAAATGTCCTGTATTTGCGTTCACAAATACAGGACATTTTAGTTTATAGCCAACAAGCTATGCGGGATGCTTGGTGTTATTTTTATTAAAAAACCAGTATACCAACGGGAATATTAGTAAGGTAAGTACAGTAGCTGTAACTAGCCCACCAATAATTACGACAGCCAGTGGCTTTTGCGATTCAGAACCTATACCTGAAGACATTGCTGCCGGTAATAAACCTAACATAGCCATTAGCGCAGTCATTACTACGGGTCGCGTTCTCACTTTTACTGCCAGATTTATGGCCTCCTCCAACGTCATTTTCTGCTTCAGATTTTTACCAAATTCAGAAATTAGTATTACTCCATTCTGTACGCATATACCAAACAACGCTATAAACCCTACACCGGCAGATATGCCGAAATTTATACCCGTAATATGTAATGCCAGTATGCCACCTATTAATGCAAAAGGAACATTAACAAGAACCAAAGCAGCATCCTTAACATTACCAAACATTACAAATAGCAAAATAAAAATCATAATCAAGCTAATAGGCACTACTTGCCCTAAGCGCCCTGTAGCACGTACTTGATTCTCAAACTCACCAGTCCACCCCAAGGTGTATCCGGTAGGCAGTTTTATTGATTTATTTACTACAGCCTGCGCATCTGCAATGGTACTACCCAAATCTCTATCTCTAATAGAGAACTTAACACCAATAAATCGTTTAGTGTTATCTCTATAAATAAAAGCCTGACCCGTAGCAGTTTTGATGGTACTTATTTCTTTAAGCGGAATTTTATCGCCACGTATGGTTGGCACCATAAGGTTAGCAATATCGTTCTCATCTTTACGATAATCTTTGAGGTAACGTACACGAACATCAAACTTCTTCTCACCCTCATATTTTTGAGTAGCCGTTTTACCACCTATAGCCATTTCTATTACAGCCTGTGCATCTGCTTTGGTTACACCGTAGATAGCCATCTTCTCTTCGTCAAGCAATACACTTATTTCCGGCTGACCAATATTTCTTAGTATACCTACGTCTTTTACACCTGGCACCACCTTTATTTTATCTACTATTTCGTTAGCTATTTTATCTAATGTCTCTAAATCATCTCCAAATACCTTAATGGCATTAGATGCGTTTATACCAGCTACTGCTTCAGCCACATTATCTATAATAGGCTGAGAATAGTTATAGACTATACCTTGGTAATTTCTCAACTTCTTATCCATCTCATCTACCAACTGATCCATAGTTATATGTCGTTTCCACTCTTCCTTAGGCTTTAAGTTCACCTGCATTTGAGCAAAATAGAAACCACTTGGATCTGTGCCGTCATTAGACCTCCCTATCTGACTCAACACACCATTTACTTCAGGGAATGTCATCAATTCTTTTCTAAGAACATTTATAGTTTTTCTTGTTTCTGTTAACGAAGTGCTCATGGGTAATTTAGCAGTTACCCAAAGAGCTCCTTCATTTAGAGGAGGCAGAAACTCAGTACCCAACCATTTAGACGACAGTAACGTACCACCCAAAAACAAAAGAGCTACTATCATACTTTTTTTACGGTGTGCAAAGGTGTATGAGAACCCTTTTTCAACAAGTGAATTAATAGTTCTTACAAATCTGTTATTCTTTTCCACTACATTTTTACGCAACAACAATGAACACATTAATGGCACTAGAGTTAGTGTAAATATTAATGCCCCCAACAAAGCGAAACCCAGCGTATAGGCTAGAGGACTAAACATTTTTCCCTCTACCTTTTGAAATGCAAATATGGGCAGCAAGGCAGTAATAATAATTAGCTTTGAAAAGAATACTGCTTTACCCATTTCTCCGCCCGCCTTCTTTATCAAACCAAGTTTAGAAAGCTTATTAAACCTTTCCATACCTACCCTATGCGCCAGATGATCTAAAGCCACAAAAAGCCCCTCAACCATTACAACAGCTCCATCTATAATAATACCAAAATCTACAGCACCTAGAGAAAGTAAGTTTACACTCATCCCCTTTAGTCTAAGACAAAAGAAAGCAAACAATAACGCCAACGGAATAACCATAGATACAATAATTGTTGTGCGCCAATCTGACATGAACACCAACACAATTACTGTTACTAACAATATACCCTCTATAAGATTATGTATTACCGTTTTAGTGCAATAGTGTATCAGATTATCTCTATCATAGAAGGTCACCATTTTTACATCTTTCGGCAATATATGATCATTCAGTTGGGCAATTTTATCTTTCAATCTTGCTAACACATCACTAGGATTTTCACCCTTACGCATTACTACTATGCCCTCAACTATATCATCACTGTCATTTAGACCTACCTGCCCTACTCTAGGCGCACTAGACTCTTCTACACTACCTACATTTCTTACTAATACCGGATTACCATTATAGCTCTTAATAATGGTATTACGGATATCTTCTGCAGTATTTAATAAACCAATCCCCCTTACTACATATGCCTGTCCATTTTTCTCAATCACATCACCACCTACATTCAAATTACTTTTAGATACGGCATCGTATACCTCAAGAGGAGTCAGGTCAAACTTTTGCAATTTGGCAGGATCCACGCTTACCTCATATATCTTCTGTTGCCCACCAAAAGCCACTACATCTGCTATACCATCTACTTGTTTCAACTGTCTGTCAATAGTCCAATTCTGTATAGTTAGCAGGTCTCTGGTATCTCGCTTATTACTCTTAAGGTAATATCTAAATATCTCACCCGTAGGGCCATAAGGCGGCTGCACATCGGGTTTTACATCGTCAGGAAGTGATACATTTCTAAGCTGATTATTTACCTGTTGTCTCGCAAAAAAATCGTCTACTCCATCATCAAATATTATCTTAATAACCGACAATCCAAACATGGTAATAGAGCGCACATTTGTCTTTTTTTGTACGGCATTCATAGACACCTCAATAGGAGTGGTAACAAAACGCTCCACTTCTTCAGCGCTTCTTCCGTCCCATTCCGTAACTATTATTATCTGAGTATTAGTTACATCAGGAAAGGCCTCCAGAGGTATATTGATATAACTAAATACACCTGCAATCACTAACAACACCACGCAGAATATAGTAAAGAACCTATTCTTTAAGGAGAATGCAATGATTGACCTTATTAATTTATTCATACTAGCTTAGTTTTAAAAGGTTAATCATTTAATGCGTCATATATCAATAAGCCACCCTTGGTAACTACTTGTTCTCCATCCTGCAATCCCGACTTTATATAAGTAGTATCTCCATATTGGCTATACACCTGTACTTGTCTGGTTTCTATATTGCTTCTATCCTTGTATACCATTACCCAATTCTTACTTTTATCAAATATTATGGCAGAAGATGGTATAGCCGGCATTGTTTGCTTTTCCGAAATTTTCAGTGCAGTTACTGCGCTCATTTCAGGCTTCAATAATAGCTCAGGGTTAGGAATTGTTATTCTCACCTTCATTGTTTTGGTATTATCATCTAGCACATTAAATATCTTATCTACCTTGCCTTTAAACACCCTATCAGGATAGCTTATAGTACTAATTTGCGCATCTACTCCTTGGCTTATTTTACTTATGTCAGATTCGTTAACATTAGCCATTACCCACACTTCATCTATTTGCGCTATAGAAAACATAGCCTCGCCTTTATCGCTTCTTAACTGCATATTTTGGGTTACATTTTTATCTATAATAAACCCACTAATAGGCGCCACTACATTATAAGTAGCTCCTGTGCCTATGCTATATATTTGGTATACCTCATTCACTCTCTTTAAAGATGCCTTAGCTTTATCTAGTTCCTTAGTAGCTATCAATAGGTCTTTTTCCGATGTTAGCTTTCCCGCAAACATATCTTTAGCTACCTGCAAGTTCTTCTCAGCTATTGCCACATCGTTAATGGCATCCATTTTCTGTTTCTCCAGCTCTGCTATTTCACTACTACGTATAGTAGCCAGTACCTGACCTTGTTTTACATAGTCACCCAACTCTACAAATACTTTGGTAATACTACCACCCACCACAGGATATACCTGTGCCTGGCGGCTATTATCTGCGGTTACTTTGCCATACAGTTTCAGCTCTCCATTAACCGAATCTGTTACCACGGTTGCAAAAGCAGTTTGTTTCATCATAGTGTCAGACAGCTTGAATTTAGCCTGAACTGTTTCAGGTTGCTTTTCTTTACAACTTATTATACTCAATGCTGCCAGCAGCACAATTGCTATATTCTTCATTTTAGTAAGATTATTTATTATTAATAAACAGATGATGCAGTAGTGTAATTAATATTTTCCGCACATATTGCCACTTGCTTTTTGGCCCTATTGATGGCTGCCAAGCTAACATTATAAGCCTCGAAATAATCCACAAACTCAATAATGGAAATATTACGCTTCCTGAAATTGTCCGTCATTCCGGATAGTACATTATTAAAATCGGCATTATACATCACCTTATATTTATTATACTCCTCAAGGCTATGCTTCAGATTGTTATACGCTGCTATTACTTCCGACTTTATTTGATTAGTACTTATTTCCTGCTGCACCTTTGCCGTTTGCTGCTGATACTTGGCTGATTTTATACCCCCTTGGTTTCTATTCCAAAACGGGAGTTGCATACCTAAAGAAACATCAACCTGATTATTAAAGGCACCGCCTCTTTGGTCATAGCCGCTACCTAATGTCAAATCAGGCACTGCCAAGCTTTTTTGATATTTTAAGTTCAAATCGGCAATACCAATACTAACCTCAGCCATTTTTGCATCAGGCCTATTATTTATAGCAGTTTGTTCCAACTCGGCCACTGCCACAATTTTTTGATACCTGTCCCAGTCAGCTGTCGAGATGTTGGGCTTTACATAACTTTCAGTTTGTAATAATATTCTTAAATCTGCTTGCTCCTGCTCAATATTCTGTAGTAATTCAGTCCTTTCATTATTCAATGCCAGATAAACTGATTTTAAGCGAACTAGCTCTTTTACTGAAATATTACCCTTATCTACCTGTACCTGATAACTATTTATAATAGTATCTAGCAAGGCTAGCTGATTGTTATACTTAATCAAAGTGAGCTCATCAAAATGAACTGAATAAAGAGAGGTATGCATCTGTTGTCTTAAGTCGCGCATGACATCCTCCATCAATAGTTGAGCATAAGCAGTATTTTTTTTAGCTATAGCTACCTGATACTTTCTTTTACTTCCGGTAAGTATCAATTGTTCTATGCCAAGCATTTTTTCACCGGCAGCACCCACATTAAAATATTTATTATTCTGTGGGTCTACTGCATTTACCTCTACAGTTACATTAGGATTGGGATACAGTTTTGCTTGCACCTCAGCTGCTTGTTGTATAGAAACATTTAGCTTGGCAGCTATAAGCTGTAAGTTATTCTGTAGAAATAATTTATCAGCATCATTAACTGTGAGACGAAGAGTATCCTGCGCATATATATGGCAAGAAAGAAACAGCATAGCCGCTACTAGCATACCTCGTCTCACGTACATCATACGAGAGATCATTTTTTCAATAAATTTTGATGGAATAATTAGAACTAGCCCACAACAATGGCAGACACAACAATGCTACTGCCTGAAGATAACAGACAGCACCTAAAAACTATACTTCGGGAGGTGGCGCATTAAGGGAATAGTAACAATCGGATTGTTTCTCAATCCAACAAGAGGCATGTGTTACTCTAGTTGTAGTCTTAAATATACTTCCCTTAGATGGGGGCACTACTACATACAAGCTACCAGGCACGGCTTGGTAATGCTTAAGCTGATAGATGTGTTCTTGGTCATCATCTTCATCTTCTGGTGTTAAATCCTTATGACCTAGTAGTATCTGATATACAAACTCTACAACACTATTTATATCATCTTTTTGCTTACCATTCAACTCATACGCATCTTTCTCATTAAGCATGGGAAAGAACATGTAAGTGTTTACATGCATAAGCATTAATATGTATATAACTAGTTTTCGCATTAGCGTTAAGCAACTACAAACTTAGAAACAATTAATATAACACCATGTTAAATACTCTACTTTATTACTAGAAATAAAAAATGGGTAGCGCACCCGCACTACCCATTCACAAAAAACGAGAATAAATATTATTCTTTTACAAACTTGATTGTTTTACCACCGTCTGCATTAGATACATGAAGTAAATATATACCTGATGGCAACTCATTCAAATTGAAGTTCTGGCTCACTTTACCATTACTAACTTTTACATCATGCTGATACATTGTTTGTCCAAGCGCATTTGTTACAGATACTTGCAATGTTTCGTCACCATTACTAACTATTCCTTCCAAAGTAAAGGCCCCACTGTTAGGATTAGGATACAATTCTATGCTATTTAAAGAAGCAGCTACATAACCTACTGTGCTTGGCATATGAATACCAACTGTATTACTAACGCCAATACCAGCACAAGTAGCGGCACTAGTAACTTCTAAACGCACACTGGTAGCAGCCGTAACAGAAGGCAAAGTATAAGTAGATGAAGTAGCACCTATAACCGGAGTACCATTTTTATACCATTGATATGCACTAACGCTACCTGCTAACACTGTAGAAATAAAGGTAACAGTAGTGCCGGGACTAACAACAGTATCTGGTAGAGCATGTATACTTATAACAGGAGTGTTATTAATGATATTCATTGTTATTACATTGCTTGTATCTATTGGATTAAACAAACACACACCTGTAGCAGAAGCCGCCATGATACAATAAATATTATCTCCATTAGACAAGAATGGCGATGCATAAGTACTAAATACAGCACCTATAACAGGGCTAGTACCATTCATCCACTGGAAAGTAGGTGACGTACCTGCCATAGTAGTACTAGCTGTAAAAGTAACCATAGTTCCTGCACATACAGTATCGTTAGGAGAAACTGAAATACTGATATTTGCCGTATCCAGCGGATTAACTACAATAGTTACTGAAGATGCAGGAGAAGGACAGCCCATAAATGTATCTACAACCGTATAAGTTCCTGCAGAAGTAACACCTGTAACACTAGGATTCTGAAGATTAGAAGTAAATCCACTCGGACCGCTCCAAAAGTAAGTTACCATTGCAGTAGTATCCGGATCAGCTGTTAGGTTCAACGTTCCAAACTCGCAAATAGGGCTATTAGAGCCAACTATTGGCGCAGGAGGATATACATTATTAACATATAAACTTACCGTGTGTACCGCATTAGGACAACCCGGACTGGTAGTTGTAACAGTGTAAACTCCGCCATCGGCAAATGTCAATAGATTACGGCTAGGATTAGCAATAACAGACGAGAACCCTGTAGGACCACTCCAACTGTATGATGTTACTGAATACGGCAAAGAGAAAGTAAAATTAGCAGTACCACCCTCACACACCGGGGTATTTACACTTATAGTACCTGTAGGCAATGTGTTGTATATTCTTATATCTCTAGTATTTACAGGAGAATACGTTAGCGGACTAGACGACATAATCCTTATTCTATATCCTGCACCATCTGGCACTGTAGTAGGTATAGTACAAGTAATATTTCCTTTAGTAGTGGCGCTAACTGTACCAATTGTTACAGGTGCTGCAAAACTACCTGTAGCGTCAGACAACTGTACTGTAAAAATATTTCCGGTGCTAAATGAATAGTTTACTGAATCTCTGATTGTAAATGTATTACCTGCACACATAACTGTGTCTCTCATTACTTCATTAATTGTAACAAGAGTATCAACTGTTAGGCGTGTAATAAAACCATCACTAGTACCACCTGCAAAGGCTGAACCTATAGTATTAAGACCTGCACTGGTTGCACTTCCTACTATTTCTAGCCCTGAGCCAACAGAATCAGAAATAACTGCATAAGCTATTTCATTACCTGTCACACCATAGTAGGTACCATAGTATTTTCTACCCATAGTGTCGTACTTAGCTACAAAAGCATCAGTACCGCCACCTAAAGCACCTTGATAAGCACCATCGGTAGCTATACCTGTATTACTACCGGTAACACCTGCTATTGATACGTTTGCCTGAAAATCTGCACATACTCCATAGGCCTTTTCATCACCTTCTCCACCAAAGTAGGTACCCCAACGCATAGCACCACCCGATGTTAGTCTGGCTAAAAATGCATCATTAGCACCTCCTGCAAAACCTGACTGTGTAGAATAACCGCGCGCAATACCGTCTGAGCTATTTGTTTCACCTGTTATGTATATGTTTGAATATCTATCAATGGCTACACCATTAATAGATTCCGAACCACTTCCACCATAATAAGTACCCCAATTTCGGGCACCAATCGCTGTAAACTGAGCAACAAAACCATCCTGACTGCCAGAAAGCGCTGTTTGATAAGCACCCGTACTTGCTATAGCACTGGCAGATGTAGTTGAACCTGCAACATTCAACCGGTTAGAAATATCTACCATCATACCGTTAACTATATCAGTACCGCCACCACCATAATAGGTTTGCCATGTAATATTACCCGATGTTGTAGTGAATCTTGCTACGTATCCATCTTGACTACCACCATATAAAGTTTGATAAGCACCTGCAGAAGCAATACCGGTACTTGTAGTAGCACCACCTATGTAGCCTATTGTAGATCCTGTCCCATGTTCACAAGCAACACTAGTACCAAAATCATTTGAAGTACCACCATAAAAACGCGCCCAGCCCAGAATACCTGTAGCCTTACTCAAACGCATTAAAAATATATCAGACCCACCGCTATTGACACCTGTAAAGGAGGGTATTGTTGCAGAAGTAGTAGTACCAACTAAATAAACAAAACCACCATTATTTATTGCCACCCCATTACCTACATCAGAGCCGGTTCCTCCTGCATAGGTAGCCCATTGTAGGGTTCCAAAGCTATCATACTTAGCTAAAAACGCATCATATAATCCTCCATTATTAGTTGTTTGGAAGGCACCAGTAGTAGCTATACCGGTACTAGCACTATAACCAGATACAAAAACTTCGCCCGTGATAGAGCTCTTTATACCAGTTGCAACATCTTCAGCGGCTCCACCCACATATCTACTCCATCTTACAAATGGATCTATGGTTATAGCACCGGCATAAGTGCCGGTTTCAAAACCAACAGTATTACCGTTTAGGGTAAATCTAGAAGTAACTTTCTTATGAGAAACAGATTCGTAAGTATATGGCTTGCCTTCTACCACCTCGCCCATTGGGGTTGCAGCTTTCAACCCACCATCTTTTGTTATAGCTAAGTCTGTGGCTCCTTCATATTTTATTTTAATATCTCTTACATTGCCACCCGGGCGAACAGAAAAATCATATTCAACTTTTCCATCCTTTACATATACTATCCAGTCTATGTTTGGATATATATTTTTATAAATAACCTTATTGTAAGAATGAGCCGTTACTCCTGCAGCACCTTCAACATAGTAATTTTCGTAGTAAGACTGCTGATTTAAAGCCTCTGGTTTTGCATATTTATTTGCACCTTCCAATACCACATCCATCTGATATGCCTTTATTTCAGGAGCATCTTTATCCATTTTCACCTGCTTAAATTGGTAGTGCAACTCACCTGCGCCCACATAAAGGTCTAACCCATGAGCAGCCAATTTATAGTCAACATCCGGACGCTGGCGATACTGCATATCATGCACTTGCCCTTTATTTTCAATAAAACATATAGGCTTTTGTAAACCTGTAGCGTTTATAGACTTTATATCCTTAGCTATTAAAGAAGCAGACGCTAAACAACTAAGTACAAGTAAACGGCATTTTGTACCATTCAAATACATATGCGAAATGTTTGTTTTTTATACATGCAATGTAAGCATTATATCAGAAAAGTGGAAATTTAGCATCGGCTAATTACTTAAAAACTTTTATCAAGCATTGCCAAATCAATATCAATCTTTTACTTTTAAAACATGAACAGAAGAACCTTTGTTAAATGGAGTAGTATAATGTCTGCGGGAGTAAGCTTAATGCCAGCAAAAATGTATAGTCAAACCAACTCTTTTCCAGTGGTACGAACTCCTAAAAACAAAAGAAACTTCAATAGCCCTATTATTGAAAAAACTATTAATGAGATAGCCTCAAACATAAAAAACAAGCATATATCCTGGCTTTTTAGTAATTGTTTTCCCAATACGTTAGATACAACAGTATTTTTTGAACTCAACAATGGCATTCCAGACACCTATGTAATAACCGGCGATATAGATGCTATGTGGCTAAGAGACTCATCTGCTCAGGTTTGGCCATATGTTCAGCTTTGCCAACAAGAAAAAAACTTACAATTACTTATTGCAGGGGTTATTAACAGGCAAACCTACTGCATAAACAAAGACCCTTATGCCAACGCATTTTACAAAGACGAGAAAAAAATAAGTGAATGGCACAATGATGTAACACTCATGCAGCCGGGAATACATGAACGCAAGTGGGAAATAGATAGCCTTTGCTACCCCATTAGATTAGCATATGGCTACTGGAAACAAACTAAAGACGTATCAGTATTTACAAATGATTGGCTAAAGGCTATGCGCAAAGTAGTGGCAACATTTAAAGAGCAACAACGCCTAAATAGCAAAGGTGATTACTCCTTTATGCGCAGTAGCCCATATGCTACAGATAGTGTTCCTATGGGGGGCTATGGCTATCCGGCCAAGCCTAACGGTTTAATTTGCTCTATGTTTCGCCCTAGCGACGACGCCACAGTTTTCCCTTACCTATTACCTAGTAATTTCTTCGCGTTACATTCCTTAAAACAGCTATTAGAAATTGTTACTATAGTAAACCTGAACTTTGACACTAAAGACCTAAAAGATTTAATTACTACCCTAGATATAGCTTTAAACGAAAATGCATATTACCAACACCCACAATTTGGAAAAATAATACCTTATGAAATTAACGGCTATGGCAGCAGCAACCTAATGGACGATGCTAACGTACCTTCATTATTAGCACTCAGCTATTTGGTGCCCGACTTTGCTAATAAGGACATATATAGTAACACCAGAAAATTTGTGTTATCCAACAAAAATCCATTCTTCTTTGCCGGAAAAGAAGGCGAAGGCATTGGGGGGCCACATGTAGGTATGGACATGATTTGGCCAATTAGTATAATTATGCGTGCCATGACCAGCAACTCAGACGATGAAATAAAACAATGTCTGAACACACTTCAAAACACTCATGCGGGTACTGGGTTCATGCACGAGTCTTTCCATAAAGACGATGCTACAAAATATACACGCAAATGGTTTGCCTGGGCAAATACACTATTTGGCGAACTGATTCTAAAAGTATACAGAGAAAGAAAACATCTCTTAGATTAACCGTCATTGCTTACCATGCCAATGCTGATGCCCCAAGTATAGCTGCATCAGCATCAGGTAAATATGAAGTCAATAATGCTACTTTATTTTTATAAATATTTAGCATATAGTCTTCCATATACTTCCTGGTTGCTTTTAGCAGTATGTCACCTGCTTTAGCAAGTCCACCAAACAGTATTATAGCCTCCGGAGAAGTTATGGCAACTGCATTTGCTAAAGCCATCCCTAATATCTGCGACGTATAGTCAAATATTTCTAGTGCTAACTCATCTCCAGCTTCTGCACTTTCATAAATTGCTTTTGCAGTTATTTCATTTTGTCTATCTCTCAGCAAAGACGCCTTTTTACTACTATCTAGAAATGCCTCTGCTGTTCTTACTATACCTGTTGCCGACACATATGTCTCTAAGCATCCCTTACGACCGCATCCACATATACGCCCTACCGGGTCCACTATAACATGTCCTAATTCGCCGGCAAATCCATCATGACCATATACCATCTGCCCGTTAGCCACAAAGCCACTGCCTACACCAGTACCTAGTGTCACTACTATAAAATCTTTCATACCTTTTGCCGCACCATAAGTCATCTCGCCTATAGCAGCAGCATTAGCATCGTTTGTTAGTGTAGCTTTCATATGAAAAGACTCACTCATCAACTTAGCTAAAGGTATCACACCCTTCCATGGCAAATTTGGTGCGAATGCTATTTCTCCCGTATAGTAATTACCATTGGGAGCCCCCACACCTATACCCACAAAATTTTGCAAACCATACTCTTGCACTAGTGGCATTATTTCGGCAGTCATAGCTGCTATATAGTCTTGCACAGTAGCATGGCCTACAGTAGGCATACTACCTTTTTTCACTATCTCACCACTTCTGTTTACAATGCCGTAAGCTGTATTAGTACCACCTATATCAATGCCCAGCGCTAGTGTTTGCATCATAATCTAAACCTTGTTTTTGTAACATTTTACGAGCCGCCATACCATACCAAGCTAAGTATGCAAAGCCTAAGAATGGTATCCAATAAGAATTATGAATACCTATTGAAGATAAATCGGCAAGTTTGCCCTGCATAGGTGGTATTATAGCACCGCCCAATATCATCATTATTAATAAAGAAGAGCCTTGATTGGTATTTTTACCCAAGCCGGCGATAGCCAAATTAAAAATACATGGCCACATAACACTGCAAAACAAGCCACCGCTTATAAATGAATAAAGTGCAACATCTCCTTTACTAAACAAACCTACCAGCATCATTACCATTGCACCTAGTCCAAACAATAGCAATGTTCTTGATGGCTTTTCCTGACCTATAAATTTTATTACTATAAACATAGCCACCCATGCCATATATACATACAAGTCACCAACATAAGTACCCCTTAAAGAGTTGAAGTATAAAATAATACCAAAAACTGCAAAGGGCACCACTACCGACAATAAATGCTTCATTGTAGCAGATAAATTAAAGCTATTAAGCGACCCACTCATCCTACCTATCATTAGACTTCCCCAATACAGTGATATGTATTTATCTACCTGAGTATGGTCTATTCCTTTTATATCTTTCAACTCTAATAAAGCCCCTAAGTTACTCTGTATGGTCACCTCCGTTCCTACATATACAAATATGGCTATCATACCAAATAGCAATTGCGGATATTGAGTCAGCTGTATACTGCCCGACATTTTTTCATCATTTTGTATGTGAGGCATTTTCACTGCAGCTATCAATATAGCTAGTGCTACTAATACTATACTCAATCCCACATATGGCACTTTCAATTTATCTACAGACAACTCTGCGGTTCCTGAAGCTACCTTACCATATAATGCATAAGCAAGCAATACTGGCCCCACCGTAGTTCCTAGTGAATTAATACCACCCGCAAAATTTAATCTAGAAGAACCATTAGCAGGATCTCCTAGGTTAATTACAAACGGATTAGCAACTATTTGCAACAAGGCAAAGCCCAGTCCTATTATAAATAAGCCGCCCAAGAACAACCCATAGGCTCCTGTATTTACAGCCGGAATAAATAATAGTGCACCACCGGCAGACACTAAAAGTCCTAATATTAATCCATTCTTATACCCAATTTTATTGATAGGATCTCCGGCTAATAGGGATAAAACGAAATATATTAACGAACCAAAAAAATAGGCTGCATAAAACGCAAAGTCTACCAATTGAGACTGAAACTGACTAAGTTGAAAACTTTTTTTCAACATAGGTATCAATACACCATTTGAAGCTGCTACAAACCCCCAAAAAAAGAAAGTAAATACAATAGCAACAAAAGCAGACTTATAGCTTTTACCTTGAGACATCTATATTAATTTTGAGGGTCAAGTTAGTATTTTATTCTTTCATTCTATACACTAAAACATTCTATACCCTTTAGTTATCATATTTACATTTAAGGATAAAAAATAACAACACATACAAACTAAAGTTCATAAATTTATACAAACAACAAACTAATAGTAACTTATATTATATGCATGACAATGAGAAGATACGGCTTGAGGTATTGAATAACTATAATATTTTAGATACACTTCCCGACAAAGATCTTGACAGAATAACAGAATTAGCTTCTATTATTTGTAATGTCCCTATCTCATTAATCTCCCTAATTGATGAAAAAAGACAATGGTTTAAATCTAAAGTAGGGCTAGGGGTAAACGAAACTAGCCGAGATATCGCTTTTTGTCATCATGCTATACAAGATGTAAAATTATTTGAAGTTGAAGATGCTACAGCAGACGAACGTTTTGTAAACAATCCTCTTGTAACAGGCGATCCTAATATAAAATTTTATGCAGGGTGGCCACTAATAGACCCTAAAGGCTATGCACTAGGCACATTATGCGTCATAGATCGTAGCCCGAGAAAACTGACAGAAACGCAAACACGTGCTTTAAAAATACTTGCAGAAGAAGCTATACAAATTATTACTGATT
>CAYWUY010000021.1:31640-44333 GCA_964461535.1 uncultured Flavipsychrobacter sp. | reverse complement strand
TAATAATTGATTTATTGGCTTCTTTTTCTCATGAACGGTCGTAATTGTTTATAAACGGTATAGGTTATACGCTAAAACAAAGGCAATTGCCCTGAAGGCATACGCCGGAAATGATGGGTATTGAGTATAATTTCTTGCTTATTGAGGTTATACTTCTTGCAATAGAGTGCAAACTGTTTTTTAATGATGGCAGCAAAGTTACCATCTCCTGTTATTCTACTACCCCATCGGCTATCGTTTACCTGTCCTTGGTGACATTCGCTAATAAGGTTCCATACTTTTTGTGCCCTATCAGGAAAGGCTTTAAATAACCAATCTTTAAATACGACCCCTATTGCGCCATTAAGCCTCACTACGGTATAGCCTGCCCATATAGCACCTGCCTCAGCAGCTGCCTTGAGCACTTCAGGCATATGATGATCGTTAATGCCGGGTATTAAAGGAGCATTCATAATACCGGTGGGCACACCTGCGGCAGACATTTTAGAAACAATCATTAAGCGTGTTTTATAGGTGCTTGTTCTTGGCTCTAATACACTACGTAACTTTTCATCTACAGAAGTAATTGAAGTAAACACCTTTATAAGCCCAAGGCTTGCCATTTCTTTTATAATATCTAAATCGCGAAGTACTAACGCATTTTTGGTAAGTAAGGCTACAGGGTTTCGATATTCTAAGCAAATTTCTAAAAGTGCTCTGGTCAATTTCATTTTCCGCTCTATAGGCTGGTAACAATCAGTATTTCCCGATAAGGAAATAGGTGCCGGCTGCCAACGTTTGTTATCAAAAAACTTTCTTAACAACTGTGGTGCATTCTTTTTCACCACAATGCGGCTCTCAAAGTCTAGGCCTGCGCTGTAGCCCCAGTATTCATGAGAATTTCGGGCATAACAATAAATGCAACCATGCTCGCAGCCTTGATAAGGATTGAGGGAATATAACATGCCAACATCAGGGCTAGTTACATCATTGACAATGGTTTTACTATTATCATAAATATATTCTGTGTGTCGTGCTTCCTGTTCCCAATCGTCAATGGCTTCAATGTGCATTCTGGCATATTCGCCTTTAAGGAACCTATTCTTGGGATTAAATTGAGCTCCCCTGCCCTTATCGAAACGGTGATCGGCATCTTGATTAATCATGGTGATAGTGAAAAGTAGTTATTAAAAATCGTCTTCTTCTAATAGGTATTTATTAACTATATCGGTACCGGTCAGGCTCATATCTCTTATAGAACCAAAGCCCACAGCATCTTTCATTACTTTAGGGTCAAACATTTCTGCACCTTTACGCACAATATTTTTACCAAACTTATCTTTAATGCTGTACATAGTTTTGCGCAACAAATCGTGCCTGATGCGATTATCAAAAAGGCTATACTGTAATACTTTATCGCTTACAAAGTCGAGCACGGCAACCCCTATACTCTGCACCTTATTAGTTAGTAGCGTGGCCATTTTCCGCTCTTGCTCGAAAGTGGTCATTTTTTCTTTTATATATTTCTTTATCTCCATGCCATCCTGCACAGGATTAGGCACTTTTACTACGGTTTCCCAACTGAGACTATCAAAATAGCGCACATAGCACGTCATAGTCTTGCAAAACAGTCCGGCCTTAACCATGCGCTGCTCTAGCCTAGTGCATAAGGCTATTATCATAGCCTCCAAAGTTTCAGGACTTTCCCGCTGCTGTCGGCTTACAGTGCGGGTAGCACTCATGGTGCCAATGGTATGATTGTTATACAAGTCAACCTCTTTGAAATTGAGCCTATTGTGCCAATAATCGCCCACCACACCACCAAACGCCTTGCGTAGCAAAGCCGGGGAAGCATACTTCATTTGCAAAGGCGTTTTTATGCCTATCATGTTCAGCCGTCTTTCGTTACGAGATGCTATACCTGGAAAATCGGTAAGTTTAAGATTAGCCAAACGCTCATCTACGTTTTCAGGTGTTATCACAATAAGGCCATCAGGCTTTTGCATGTCGGTAGCCAACTTAGCATAAAAACTATTGGGGGCTATACCTATAGAACAGGTAAGATAGTCGTGCTTAGCGGCTATATCAGCTTTTATCTTATTAGCCACTTCGGTAAGGTCTTTATATACCCATCTATAGGATGCGAAATTGAGTACAGCCTCATCTATACTTTTAGGTAGCACATCATCGCAATAAGACGAAAGTATCGTCATAACATCGACATGCACCTGCCTATACCAAGCAGGATGGGTGGTAACTGGAATAATTTCGGGACACAGCAGCCTACAATCATTAAGACGCATTCCGGTTTTCACCCCCATTTTTTTAGCTTCTATAGAGGGGGCAATGACACATGCCGTAGGACTATCGTAAGTAACCACACCTACCGGCTTGCCTCTTAGTTCAGGGTTTCGCTGCTGCTCACAACCGGCAAAGAAGCTATTCATATCAACATACATGATGTCTGATGTGCTTCTTGCCACTAATGCGTTTGCAGAGTAGCGTTTTTTCATGACACAAATCTCCAACGATCTGTGCAAACCATCACTATTTTGTGGATATCTAAAACTTAATTGTTTGCTTGGTAGTATAGTCTATAGGCAACTTGACGCAAACGCCCTTTCCGGCACTAATATAGCCCTTGGCTTTAATGGTAACTGTTTTATTGCGGTTGGTAAGCAACTGCATACCTCCGGGTATGAGTTTCATCATATCGGCACTAAAAATAATAGGTAGAATAAACTCCTTCTTAGCAGGTATATGCACCTTTTTATTAATAATGGCTTTGCCTATCTGTATATCGTTAATAGATATATCTATATCTGCCTTCTTTAAATCTCCGCCTACTTTATTAGGATTGAAAATATGCACATCCATAGACACGGTGCTGCGCGACAAGCCAACCGACTCTAACTTAAAATTATCGGTGGTTTTATATTGTAAATATTGTGGCTTTTGACATGCACTAAACGCTAATACCAATGTAAGAAATACAATATGAGGGGCAACTGACTTACGGAACATGCTAGTAATATAACGGATTGACTATTAAGACAAAACGCAAAAATAATGTAAATAAACCGTAGGCCGAGCGCTTACTGAATAATCAACGAGCGCATAGAAATAGACCCCATATCGAACTTATTATTAAAATAGGTTACTTGCTCGCCCTTCTGCTGCAAACCCAATATATAAAACAGTGGCAATAAGTGATCGTATGTAGGATGCGCAATATCGGCCGTAGTACCCAATAGTTTTTGATAGTTTAATACCGATTGGTGATCACCTTTATCTATCCAATGCGACATTTTAGCGTCAAACTCCTGAGCCCAGTCAAATACTTTACCGGTATTATTCCAGTCTATACGCCCCAAATTGTGCACTATATTACCACTACCTATTATTAACACTCCTTTCTCTCTAAGTTTACTTAGCTGCTGGCCTATAGCATAATGATATGCGGGCGATTGCTGGTATACCAAACTTAACTGCACCACAGGAATATTGGCCAGCGGATACATAGGTAATAATACACTCCAAGTACCATGGTCAAGCCCCCAAGTCTCATCGCTCTGCACATGGCTTTGCTTGATTAAATCTTGAGCCATTTTAGCTAATTCGGGTGAACCTGGTGCCGGATATTGCTGCTGAAATAGTTTTTCGGGAAAGCCTCCAAAATCGTGTATAGTTTTGGGGTTAGCCATAGTAGTAACCTTAGTAACCGGCGTAAGCCAGTGTGCCGAAACCACCAGTATAGCCTGCGGATGCGGTAGCTTTTGCCCAACAGACTTCCAAGCACGGCTGAACTCATTATCGTCTATGGCGTTCATAGGATTGCCATGCCCCACAAAAAGTGCCGGCATGCGCTGACTAGAAGACAAAGAATTTCCGAGATGCTCTAAAGCTGAAAGTGTACTCATACCTGTTACTTGTGCTAAAGCTGCCAGGCTACCGGCCTTTAAAAATGTGCGCCTATGCATGACTAACTATTTATACTACAAAGATACAAAATAAATGTACATACATGCATTTTAGTTGTTAAAGTTATATTCTACTAAATTGCGGTACAGCTATACATATGACCACTGAAATACAGAAACATCTTTGTAAAGATAAAATACTAGCCAAAATAGTAAAAGGACGAGAGCACAGACCTATAAGCACCAAAAAGAATATCTGCATGCGGCTATGTGCATCAATAATGAGCCAACAACTATCTACCAAAGTGGCAGATGTTATTTACAAGCGTTTTTTAGCTCTATACGGCGATAAAGAACCAACATCTGCAGAATTGCTTGATACTCCGCACGAAGTACTAAGAGGAATAGGATTGTCTAACGCTAAATGCCAATATGTAAAAAATGTAGCAGCATTTGCACAGGAACATAAAATAAGTGATAAACAACTACACCAAATGAGTGATGAGGAAGTGCTAAGCTTGCTTACACAGATAAAAGGCGTAGGGAGATGGACCGTGGAGATGATACTGATGTTTGCCATGTGCAGACCTAACATATTTGCAGCCGACGACCTAGGCATACAAACAGCTATGATAAGGCTGTATGGACTAGATAATACCAACAAAAAACAATTTAAAACTGACATGCAGGCAATAGCAGAAAAATGGGCACCTTATAAAACTTATGCATGTTTATATTTGTGGGACTATAAAGATGATAAATAGAATACTACATAATAAGCTACGTATTACAATAGGAATGGTACTAACCATAACTATACTAGCTTTTATAGGCTGTAAAGAAGAGACAGATGCTGAAGATAGTGCAGCAATAGCTACAGACAGCACAACATATAAAACTAGCGCAAAAGATACAGGGGTCAAAGGACAAACAAGTGAAGAAGAAATGGTAGACTACTATGTGCTATGCTTAGAAAAAAGTAATAACTATAACTATCTGGATAGCTTGATGTTGGCAGCAGGGCCAAAAACTAACCTACCTATAGATACTATGAACAGATACTACAATAAGAAGAAGAAAATGATTGTACTATCTGACAAGGACGAAGATGAAATGTATAGAGGTGAATATGCACCTAGAAGATTTACGGGCAGTTTTATAAGTATAGAATCTTACAGTTATTATCAAACTGAGGCAGATAAATCTATGATGTGCCTAATAGGTGGTTTATTTGATAAAAGAGAGGATGCAGAACTACTATTAAACGAAATAAAAGAGACATTTCCGCATAGCGAGGTATTTCACACCAGACTATATAATGGGTGCATACACTAATGCGGCAAATACAACTATAACATAGGTTATAAATTGGCTACGCAAGCAGCGTTTTAAACAATCATAACAATATATAAATAGTTAGTTGCCTATCTTTAAGAGTAGAAAAACAGAGATAGACTATGCAAACCGCATATATTATAGGAGGGCTTAGAACTCCGGTTGCCAAATCTAAGCGAGGTGCATTTAAATCATACCGTCCGGAAGATATGGCTGTTGACCTGATAAAAGGACTATTGGCCAAATATCCCCAACTAGATCCAAAGTTAGTAGACGATGTAATAGTGGGCAATGCAGTTCCTGAAGCTGAACAAGGACTGCAAGTGGGGAGAATAATAGCTAATAGAGCCGTGGGAGAATGGGCCGGAGGCGTTACAGTAAATAGATACTGCGGGTCGGGGCTGGAATGTATAGCAATGGCTACTGCCAAAATACAATCGGGCATGGCAGATTGCATCATAGCCGGTGGTGTAGAAAGCATGAGCCTGGTGCCTACAGCAGGCTGGCGCACTATGCCTAACTACGAAATAGCTAAAGAAAACGGCGACTATTACCTGAGTATGGGGCTAACCGCCGAACAAGTAGCGCAAGATTATAATATAACAAGAGAAGAGCAAGATGCCTTTGCACTACAATCTCATCAGAAGGCTATACACGCTATAGAGCAAGGCTACTTTAAAGAAGGTATACTTCCTATGCAGGTAACGGAGATATACCTGGACGACAAACAAAAAAGAAAAGAAAAAACGATTATAGTAGATACAGATGAAGGACCAAGAGCAGATACATCGATTGAGGTACTAGCCAAACTACCAGCGGTATTTGCACAAGGTGGTAGCGTAACAGCGGGTAATTCTTCGCAAACGTCAGACGGTGCAGCATTTACTATAGTAATGAGCGAAAGGCTAATGAAGCAGCTAGGATTACAACCTATGGGCAGACTTATAAATGCAGTGGCAGTAGGTGTAGACCCAAGAGTAATGGGGATAGGCCCTATTAAGGCTATTCCTAGAGCTTTGGAGCTGGCAGACATGCAACTAGACGAGATAGACCTAATAGAACTGAATGAAGCTTTCGCTTCACAGTCGGTAGCAGTAATAAAAACGCTAGGGCTCAATCAAGAAAAAGTAAACATTAACGGCGGTGCTATAGCACTGGGACACCCACTGGGCTGCACCGGAGCAAAACTGACCGTACAGATATTAAACGACCTAAAACGACTCAATAAAAAATACGGCATGGTAACAGCATGTATAGGTGGTGGGCAAGGCATAGCGGGAATAATAGAGCGTTTATAAAAAGATATAAGACATCTCAAAAGGCTAACTTCTCACCGATGTTAGCCTTTTTCACGTCATATTTCACCCTGCAAGAGTATAGAAGATGTGTAATTTTATAGATGGCTAATATACTACCAATAATAGAGACCGAAAGACTAAAACTATCATTATACACAGCCGCTGATGCTGCCTTTCTTATAGAGTTAATGAATACCAAGGGATGGCTACAATATATAGGCGACAGAAACATGCATACCCAAGAAGATGCCATACGCTACATACAAGACCGTATTTTACAGCCATTTCATGAAAATGGTTATGGCATGTATAAAGTTTCTTTAAAGGAATATGGCATACCTATTGGTAGTTGTGGATTAGTACAAAGGCGCTACCTACCCTATCCGGATATAGGCTTTGCATACTTAACGGAATATTGCGGCAAAGGTTATGGATATGAAGCCGCAAAAGCTATATTATCGCAACTATGCCCTTACCATAGTATATCTAAAATAGGTGCTATTACCACTCCAGACAACGAACCTTCGCAACGATTGCTAAAAAAGCTAGGCTTTACAGATGAGGGGCTATTGGCAGAACCAGACACACAAGAGCAACTATGCCTTTTTGAAAATAAGATTCACTAGCTTCTTAATATAATTCTAAAAGTAGTGCCTGTGCCTACTTCGCTACTTTTTACAAAAATAGAGCCTTTATGATACTTCTCAATAATACGACGAGAAAGGGTTAGACCCAGACCCCACCCCCTTTTTTTAGTAGTAAAACCCGGATTGAAAATTTTCTTGATTTGGGCTTTAGATATACCCTTACCGTTATCTTGAACATCAATATGTATTTGATGATCAGCAGAACGCTCTACGAAGATATCTATAGCCCCTTTACCTTCCATAGCATCTAAAGCATTACGTATTAGGTTTTCAATCACCCAGTCGAAAAGTGCCCCGCTAATATTAGCCATTACCTCTGTAGGAGGTGCATGCAATGAAATTTTAACCTTAAGTGGTGCTCTTTTTTGCATGTAGTTCACCATATCTTCCAGTCGAACAATTAAATTCTCCTCATGTAGCTGAGGCTCGCTACCTACTTTGCTAAACCTATCGGCTACCAGCTTTAGCCTATCAAGGTCTTTCTGCATTTCTATTACGGCATCGTTACCCGGAACCTCATCTCTTAGTATTTCTAACCAACCCTCAATAGAGCTTAAAGGAGTACCTAACTGGTGAGCTGTTTCTTTAGATAAACCTACCCATACCTGATTTTGCAAACTGCGATAAGAGGCTGATAATGCTATTATAACCACCATTAGAAATAAGGCTATAATAGTTAGCTGTACATATGGAAAATACCTCAACTGCGTTAATAAATAGGTTTCTCCGTAATAAATATAGTTGCGCCCGCTGCCCCAATCAGCAATAATGGGTGCATGTAGTTTTTTAAACTCATTAAGCTTATCAGCTATAACATTTTTATTAATAAGAGACTTAGAGCTGTCCAAATTTCTTGAGTCAACCACACCACCTTTATCATCTGTAATTATTAAAGGAATTGTTCTGTTTTCCTCAATGGTTTTAAAAGCAAACTCAGTTTCTTGGGTATTTTCAGACACATATACTGTTCTGATGGCATTGGCCAAATGCTGCACCTTACTTTTTTCTTCGGCAGCCAATTTCTCAGCTAAACTATTGGTATACCACAACGAAGCACCCATTATAAAAATAGCTACTACAACAAGTATATTCCTTCTGTTAATGTATTGAAACATATATAAGACAGGCTAGTAAAATGAAAAACAGCTTTTACAAGGCCTTAAAATAGAATTAATAATATAATTATGTGTTTATTTTCAAGTCTGAAACGGAAACTAGTCTAAAATTATTATGATTTTGAACTAAATCGCATTATTTTTGTCAAGGAAATTTTACTGATTCATGAATACTCAACAAAATATACAAGACCAAGAATTAGACAATCCACTTGATATTGAGCTTAATAAGCCTTCAAAATCGCGCTTTTTGTTTTTGCTAGGTTTCTTCGGCATTTTCATTTTCGCATGGTCGGGCTGCTATAACTTACATGAGCATAAATACCAAAAGAACGATGGTATTGTAGCTCCTGATAATACTTTGTACGAGCCGAAATACAAGTAATCATTGCAGGCTAAGCTAAAACACCTGTAAACACTCAACTTATATTGTTTCAATACCATTTATACTTAGGTAATTATGATTGTATGCCATAAGGATACCGCTGTTGTAATATTAAGTTACAATGGCACTAAGTGGCATGAATTGTTTTTGCCTAAAATAGTGGAAGAAGCACATACAGGGTATGAAGTAGTGGTTGCAGACAATGCCTCTACCGATGATACGTTGGCTTATGTTCAAAATAACTTTCCTACTGTAAAAACACTTAGCATAGCCGTTAATAGAGGCTTTGCTAATGGATATTACGAGGCTTTAAAGCAAATAAAAGCCAAATACTACATTTTACTTAGTGCAGACTTTGAAGTAACGGAGGGATGGTTTCCTCCATTGTATGCTGCTATGGAACAATACCCCAATTTAGCTGCCTGCCAACCCAAAATCAGGTACTGGCGAGAAAGAGATCAGTTTGAATATGCCGGTGCAGGTGGTGCTTTTATGGATAAGTTTGGGTATCTATTTTGTAGGGGGCGCATCTTTTTTGATATAGAAAAAGATCACGGCCAATACAATGATGATATAGAAGTTTTCTGGTCATCAGGTGGCTGTCTGGTAGTAAATGCAGAACTATATCATAAAGTAGGCGGACTAGACAATGAACTATATGCCCACATGGAGGAAGTAGACTTATGCTGGCGACTAAAGAACGCCGGATATAAGATTGGCTATATAGGAGGCTCTACAGTATACCACGTTGGTGGTAGTGTTATAAGCTATGGCAGCCCGCAGAAACTATATTACAATTTCCGGAATAACTTGATACTATTACTGAAGAACGAACGTTCTTCTAAGCTCCTTTGGTTATTCCCATTAAGGTTAGTACTAGACGGCGTAGCCGGTGTAAGATTATTATTAAAAGGAGAATTTAGAGAAACCTATACTATAATAAAAGCTCACTTTCATGTTTATGGAAGCATAGGTAAATGGCTACAAAAACGCAAAGACAATAAAAAGCTAATTACTAAGCGTAACGAGGTAGGTATATATCCCAAAAGCATCATTCTAGATTACTTTTTTGGCAAGAAAAAGAAGTTTACTGACCTAAACTGGCCAACAACCAAACTTACGAAATAGCAGGCGGCTCTTCTGCCCACTGTTTATTCAGTTCGTCTATAAATAATAGCATTTCTTTACGGCCTAGAAATTTCTCTGCACTAGTCATAAAAGATTTAGGTATAAACTCCCACTCTTTTTTCATTGCATCAATAAACATACGCGCATTTTTATGCGCATCTTTCTGACTGCTTTTATCTGCTTTAGTAAACACCACATTAAAAGGGATACCCCACTCGCCCAATTTTCTTAAAAAGGCTAAATCTATATTTTGTGGGTCTAAACGACTATCAACCAATACAAAAACGGTAACCAGATTTTCTCTTTCTTTCAGGTAGGCCTCAATCATTTTTTCCCAAGCAGCACGCTGGGCTTGAGAGCGTTTAGCGAAACCATATCCGGGTAAGTCTACAATGTAAAAGGCATCATTAATAAGAAAGTGGTTAATTAAAACCGTTTTTCCCGGAGTTCCCGATGTTTTAGCCAACTTGGAATTTCTTGTCAGCATATTTATAAGAGAAGATTTACCAACGTTAGATCTTCCGATAAAAGCATACTCAGGCTTGTCTGGTTTTGGGCAAGCTTTTACATTCTCGTTACTTACAATATATTTAGCTGATGTGATTTCCATTTGTTTTTGGTTGTACTTTTGCACTGATGCATTCAGAGATAGATACTAATCCGGCGGCAAAGATAATGCCTGATGCGGGTTCAAACCTAAATAAGAAAGAGCAAGTAGCAGAAATGTTTAACAACATTTCTTCCAAATATGATTTTCTAAACCACTTTTTGTCTCTAGGAATTGATAAAGGATGGCGTAAAAAGGCCATAGCTGAAGCCGGAGAACTAAACCCTAAAAAAATATTAGATGTAGCTACAGGCACGGCAGACTTAGCTATTGCTGCCTCTAAACTAGCACCTAACCATATAAGAGGGATAGATATAGCTGACCAAATGCTAGCGGTAGGCAGAGAAAAAATTAAAAATCAGAACTTAAGTAGTGTTATTACGCTACAAACCGGAGATAGTGAGCAAATGCCTTTTGAAACCGGGGAATATGATGTAGTAACTTGTGCGTATGGTGTAAGAAACTTTGAACATTTAGAAGCAGGGCTAAAAGAAATGAACAGAGTGTTACGCACCGGCGGAAAGGTGGTGATATTGGAGTTTTCTAAACCAACTAAGTTTCCTATTAAGCAGTTATACCAGTTTTACTTTAAGTATATACTACCCTTAATGGGGCGTATGGTATCTAAGCATAGCCGTGCATATACTTATTTGCCAGAATCTGTAATGGCCTTCCCTGAAGGAAAAGATTTCTGTAAAATTCTTGAAAAATGTGGCTTTTCTAAAGCTAAAGCTAAACCATTAACAATGGGCATAACTACATTATACACTGCCTATAAATAATGAGTAGCAATGCTGTAGATTTTATTCTATAAAATGTAATTGGAAATTAATTTTAGCATAACAGAAACACAGGTTTTTCTATTTTTACATAAGAAACGTAATTTTACCCCAAATAAACGTATATACACGTACAATATTTCGCCACAATTATTACGTGAACGAATTTTGTTGTGTAGCTAGTAATAAGTTAAGCAACATACCTATAGACCATTAGGATTGATTCTTCAGTCTTAATATTTTAGTAGATTATAAAGTACATTGGCTTAGTGGCACATTTTCTAATGTGCCTTTTTTTTAAAACATTTTATTAAAAAATTGCCTATACTTAAACTTGCTATACAACTATTATGAACATACTGGGGAAACATATCAATGTAAAAACTATACTCATACATATAGTATGTTGGTGTTTATTCTTCTCTTTACCAGCCCTCTTCAATCCTAGAATATACCATATCAACCTAGAGCAGATAGTCTATGATGCGCTAAACTCAAATAGAGTATACAACAATATTTACCTTTTAATTTTATTTTATATAAGTTATTGGGTAGCTATACCTAAACTGTATTTCTATAATAAAAACATAGGGCTTATGCTCTATTGGGTAGCTACATTAGGCATATTTGTACTCATCAATCTCTATTTTATTCCCCACCACCCTACCCACAAAGAATTTCTTAAACATAACAATGAAGTTCGCGGTATGTGTGGTCCAGAAATGCCTCATCCTCATCATCTTAGAAGGAATAATATCTTCTTTTTACTGGGTGGTCCACCGTATAATCTATTCATGTACTTCATTACATGCATAGCTTCTTTTACGGTTAGCATATATAGAAGACTGCAAGACATGAAAAATCAGCAGTTAAAAACTGAAATATCGTTTTTAAAAGCACAAATAAATCCCCACTTTTTATTCAATACCCTAAACAGTATTTTCTCGCTAACACTTAGCAAATCGGAGCAAGCTCCTGAGGCTGTTTTAAAACTATCCGGTATAATGAGGTATACCATTAGTGAGGCTGATAAAGAATGGGTAAGCCTGGAAAAAGAAATAAACTATATAAGTAACTATATAGCCCTGCAAAAGCTAAGGCTAAACAGCATGGTATCATTAAAATATGTAGTAAACGGTACCGGCACAGAAACCCACATAGCTCCATTTTTACTGATTCCATTCATTGAAAATGCGTTTACATACGGCATTAGTACAGAGCATGAATGTTATATAGAAGTTTCAATAGATATACAAGCAGAAAGTATAAGAATGGTAGTAAAAAACAGCATTATACCTAAACAGCCATCCGGAGGTACGGGTATAGGAATAGCTACTACCAAAAAACGATTGGCGCTACTGTATCCAGAAAAGCACCAATTAATAATAGAAAATAAAGGAAATGAGTTTTTAGTAGACCTACAAATAGCATTAGTATGATACAGTGTATTGCCATAGACGATGAACCACTAGCACTAGATGTTATATCTAACTATTGTGC
>CAYWUY010000021.1:7219-31540 GCA_964461535.1 uncultured Flavipsychrobacter sp. | reverse complement strand
AAGCCTGTAAGTTTTGATAGATTTAGCACGGCTATAGAAAAAGCTATACAGTATAGCAGAAATAAACCAACACAGACTGCCCAGAAAAAAGACCATATATTCATAAAAGCCGACTATATGATACATAAAATAGCTTTTTCTGATATCAATTATATAGAGGGTAGAGATAACTATGTAAAAATATACCTAAGTAAAGGCAACCCAATAATGGCTAGAATGAGCATGAAAAGCATATTAGAAGAACTGCCAACAGACCGTTTTTTGCGTATACACAGATCATACATCGTAGACACTACCAAGGTTACCGCAGCAAAATCCAAGTATATTATGCTTAACAATACAGAACTACCAGTAGGGGTAAACTATATAGAAACCGTAACCCAAACCTTACTTAGATAAGAAACCTCAACCCAAGTATCTGCTTTACCGACAAAAATCCCTGCTTTACCGATATAATAATTTTTCTTGCCTAATGAAACTTTCGCACGGTATTTGCTGTTAATATCTTTGTGTCATAAATATATTTTATGCGCAGGAGAGACTTCAAAAATGCGGATTGGAATGATCCTATATGGCAAGAAAGGATGAAAGAATACCAAGAAAATAGAAATAAGAATAAAATCTTCTTCGGAATAGGATTAATCATATTTGGATTAATCTGGTTTTGTACTAAAGCATTTAATCTAGATATAGACTGGAGCGACAACTGGCCATTTATATTAATAGCCATTGGTATTCTTATTGGTATAAAACGCAACTTCACTAATAATGCTTGGTGGATACTTTGCCTTATAGGTGTAGTAAACTTAGTAGACAACTACTATCCTCAATATGTAGACTATGTGTGGCCGGTAGCCCTTATACTAGGTGGACTAGCTATAACACTTAAACCTAGAAAAAAAAAGAACTATGGGGCCTGCACTGTAGACAACATTACAGATAATAACTTATTTAATATTGATGTAACCTTCGGAGGGAGAAAAGAAATAGTAACCTCTAAGGAGTTTGTAGGAGGCAGAGCTAATGTAACATTTGCCGGCTGCGAAATCAATTTTATGCAAGCTGAAATGGTGGGCCCAACAGCCGAACTTGACTTAAAAGTGTCTTTTGGTGGTTTAGAAATTATTCTACCCTCACATTGGGAGGTAAGAAATGAAATCAATCCATCTTTCGGCAATGTGGAGGATGAGCGTGGCTTCAGGAGTAATGTAAATACCGAAAATAAAAAGACACTAATACTAAGGGGCGACTGCTCATTCGGCAATATAGAGATTAAATCATACTAAAATATATTCATTTCACACACTCACTACTATATAATGAAATCATATACTGCTCAAATTATTTACAGAATAGAATGCGAAGGCGTTTCTACTGAACAATATGAAGAACAATGGCGCCTAGTATATGCCAATGACGACCAAACTGCACTAGATGAAGCCAAAAAAGCAGGCATGCTAGATGAGGGTACTTTTATTGATAGACACGGCAGAAACATTAACTGGCGTATGCTAGCTGTAAAACACCTACAGCCGGTAGAACTAAAAAACGGTGGCTTACTATTTTCTATGGTTCATGAGCCGGAAATGGTAGCCTCACCTGTATGGGCTGTATAATTTTTAAACTATTTGTAACTACCAATATTGAAAGCAGTTAGCAAAAACATACACTTGCTTGTATGGGTACTTATATGTATAGCCGCTATTAAATGCATAGTTTTTATGCATATGATATTGGGGTTTACTTGGCTTTTATCGGTAACAGATATTATTAGCTTTACTGCTGTAATGGCTGCTTGTGTTTGGGTATTACTATTATTAGTAAAATCTTATCCTACCAAAGTAACGCTATATTCTTACTCTTTATTAATAGCATTTGGCTTTGCTATAGCATCAGTATTTAGTCACTGGCAAATAATAAAATTTGCCCTAAACAGCAACACTAATAACGCTTACTATCTTAACTGGTTTAAATCTAGCTTAACTATCAGGTACATTGTAGTAGTATTGTTCTATAGCTGGATGGCCACTAATGCCGCGCTAAGAAAAAGCATCAGCGAACAAGATGCAAGATTTACGGCACAGGCCGACTCAGCAGAAATGCTAAAAGAAGCCGAACTTTTTAAACTGAGACAACAACTACAACCACATTTTTTGTACAATAGCCTTAATTCCATTAACGCTCTGGTAATGGTAGATCCTGACAAGGCGCAGGAAATGGTGGGTAAACTATCAGATTTTCTAAGAAGCTCAGTAAAAAAAGAATCTGAAGACAGCGTAACCATTGAAGAAGAGCTGAATTATCTAGAATCTTACTTATCTATAGAGTCAGTAAGATTTGGAGACAGACTAGTAGTAGACATAAAAAAAGATATAACAGGGGCATGCAAAATGCCTCCATTTCTATTGCAACCTATACTTGAGAATGCCATAAAATTTGGATTATACGGACAGACAGGACAAGTAAAAATAAATGTTAGCATTAGTAATAAAGAACATATGCTGACTATAGCAGTAACTAACCCTTATGACCCTAATTTGACTCCACCTAAAGGAACAGGTTTTGGGCTAAAGGGCATTGAGCGTAGACTTACGCTATTATTCTCAAGAAATGACTTACTAGAAACAATTAAAGATGCCAATGAGTATACTACTATACTAAAAATACCACAACATCAATATGCATAAAGTAATAATAATAGATGACGAACAACTGGCGCGACAACTGATAGCAACGCTACTAAAAAACCACAGCAATTTTGAAGTAGTTGCACAATGTAGCGATGGATTTGAGGGCTTTAAAGCAATACAAGAACACAAACCAGACCTAATATTTTTAGACATACAAATGCCTAGACTTAATGGTTTTGAAATGTTAGAATTGCTAGATAATCCGCCATCTGTAATATTTACAACGGCATTTGATGAGTATGCACTCAAAGCTTTTGAGGCACACGCTATAGACTACTTACTAAAGCCTGTAACAAAAGACCGTTTTGAGAAAGCTATTCAAAAATGGGAATCACAAGCAGCAAACAGAACAGCTACAACAAATATAGCACCAGTAATTGAGAAGAATGTATATGAGGGTTATCAGCACAGAATAGTGGTTAAAGATAATGGACTAATAAGAATAATACCTGACAATGAAATTAACTACATAGAAGCTAGTGACGACTATGTGAAAATATATACCAAAAATGGCACTTTTTTAAAGAAAAGTACCCTATCGCATATAGAACAAACATTTGACCCTAACCAGTTTGTAAGAGTTCATCGTTCCTATCTCGTGCCTGTAAGTCAGCTACTACGTATAGAGCCCTATGAAAAAGATAGCCATGTAGCACTGCTACACTGCGGCGCTAAAGTAGTAGTAAGTAAAAATGGTATGGCTAAACTGAAAAATTTACTAGGTTGGTAAAGAATAAATGCTTAATTTACAGTACACAAAATGACCAACAAAATTACTTTTGTCTACAAACTTTGTGTATTAAATACTTATATTTGCTCTAAACGTAACACTTTTTATTAAATATTTTTCTAACCGATTGTTCACTTTATCGTTCCTTTTTTATGAATATTTATGTAGGTAACCTCAGCCCGGAAACTCTAGCAGATAATCTTCGCGTTTTATTCTCAGAGTTTGGAGAAATAGTTTCTTCAAAAATAATTATGGACAATGCAACTGGCATGTCACGCGGATTTGGCTTTATTGAAATGGCGGATAAAAACGCCGGACAAGATGCTATAGACAACCTAGACCAAAGCTATTTTGAAGGTAATATAATTTCTGTAAAAGAAGCTAAACAAAATAATACAGGCGGCGGTGGATATGGCGGTGGTCGCGGAGGTAACTCTGGTGGCTATGGTAATAGAGATGGCGGACAGCGCTCTTTCAGACCGCGTAGCCCACGTCCTGGTGGCGGCGGATACTCATCTCCTAGAGAAGGCGGTTATAACAGAGATAATAACGGATATGGCAACCGTGAAGGTGGCTACAACCGAGATAACGGAGGTTATAACAGAGACAGACAATCCGGCGGTTATAATAGAGACAATAACGGTGGAGGTTATAACAGAGATAACAATAATTACGGCAACCGTGAGGGAGGCTATAACCGCGATAATGGAGGTTACAACAGAGATAGACAATCTGGCGGTTACAATAGAGACAATAATAGCGGTGGCTACAACAGGGATAACAACTATCGTAGCAACAATAACTATAACAGAGACAACAGCTATAATAGAGATAATAGCTACAACAGAGACAGTAATTACAATAGAGATAGAGACTACAACAACCGTGAAAGATATAGTAACAACTATACTCCGGGCAGTTATAGAAGCAAAGAAAATGACGCTAATACAAACAGTAGTGATGACACTAATAACGCAGTATAAGCGTATTAGGACAGCAAAATATACAACAAAAAAGATGGTAGCATGCTGCCATCTTTTTTGTTGTATATAACTATAAAGTGTAGAAAAACTACGCTTAACTGTATTCAGGAAAACTTAAAGTAAATGTAGTACCAAAATGTTTTTTACTAGAAACTTCTATTTTACCACCATTTTTATCTACAAACTCTTTACAAAACAGTAGACCAATACCGCTTCCACTTTCGCCTTTGGTACCCAAAGAAGACTCTCTCACTCCCATCTCAAATATTCTTTTCACTTCAGCCTCAGTCATACCTATACCTGTGTCTGCAATTTCGATATATACTACCCTATTCTTGCTGCTAACCTTCACATGAATAGAACCATCTTCTAGAGTATACTTTATTGCATTGCTTAACAAATTTCTTACAACTGTATCAATCTCACTTTTTACCACATCTATTTTTAGGGTATCTTCTAGCGTGGCATTAATTTGTATTGCCTTAGCAGTAGCTATAGGCTTTACTAGGCGTATATTAGCATCTATAATTTCTGCTAAAACCAATGGCTGCCTTGCTTCATGCCTATTAAGCATACTGCTTTTAGACCACTGTAATAAATTATCTAACAACTGAACTATTGTAGATAACTGTGTAGAAATACTATCTCTAACGCTATTAAACTCATCTTGCGTAATATGACCCGCCTCTTGCATTTTTATAAATGTATCTACCGAGGCAATTGGAGCACGAACATCGTGACTAATAATAGATATGAGCCTTTTATTAAAATCTTTTACTTCTTCCAACTGCTTAATAGTTGTTTTATGCTTTTCAACCTCAATATTCAAATTAATTGCAGCATTTTTATAATTTGATATTCTTTTCTGGAAATAATATATTAAAAAAGAAATAATTATAAGAAGAAGAAAAATAATTATTCCCAACCAATCTCTATTCCACTCAACTACTCCATCATCAACAGCATCCATGTCTTTTATTGAACTTGCAACCAAAATCAATTTACTAGATGCCCAACAAGTATTTACACACAACACAAACAGTGGCAATATTATATACCTTAAACAAAAAAATCTGGTGATTTTAAGCCTCAAAGACATGGTTATTAAAAAGGAATATATAACAATACCAATAAACAGAAATAATTTTGCTATTTTATTAAAGGTTGGCGAATGTAATTGGAGCTTAGCACATAGGCTGTCGTAATAATTCGATACGAATAGAAATAACATTTAAGGACTTTTGCAACTAAGAGCATTTTAAACACCGGTACCCATCTGTAATGAATAAAAACATCATCATAGCAGATGACCATAGCATGATTAGGAAAGGGCTAAAACTAATCTTAAGGTCATTACTATTGAATAATATTGAAGAGGCAGCTACTTGTGCAGACTTGATGCGTTTATTACAAAAGAAGGAGTGTACTCACTTACTACTTGATGTAATATTCCCGGATGGTACAGCATTAGAAATCATACCCAATATCAAACAACTATATCCTGACTTAAAAATCATGATATGTTCTATGCAGTCCCCTACTGTGTATGCTCAGGCATTTAAACAGTATGGTGTAAATTATTATTTACCTAAGTCTATGACTGAGGAGGAAACTATATTCTACCTCAATAGATTTATGAATGATGATAATATGTTGCCTATTAAAAGCAATATGTTTTCGGTTAATAATCCTTTCTCTGTATTGTCACCACGCGAATTGGAAGTGCTTCATTATGTTTTGGGTGGGCACTCCACCAAGTCTATAGCAGACCATATGAACCTTACAATGAGTACCATATCTACCCTGAAAAAGCGAATTTTTGATAAAACTTATACCGACAATCTAGCTCAGCTATTAGAACTAGCTACGTTGCATAATATTAATCACTAGAGGTTTTGGATAAAACAATAGTTATAGAGCTAAAGTACTCTTACTTATTATTTTTTATAATATTAGCAGCGGGATTACTATTTGCTGCTCTTATATTCATATTTAAAAAAATATCTGCCAAGCAAAAAATACTTGAGGTGTATATTGAGCGTAGAACAAGAGAAATAAAATTAAAAAATGAGGAACTGGAGAAAAATAACGCCATTAAAACACGTTTAATTTCAATAATTAGCCACGACGTTATTAGCCCTCTTAAGTATATACATGTAACAGCCAAAATACTATCAGATAAAAAAACACCTCTGGAAGAAGAATTAGTAAATGAAATGCTATACGAAATAGCCAATACTTCTAAAGAACTAGAACTCATCTCTACCAACATTCTTAACTGGATAAAATACCAATATGAAAACAGAAGAGTAAAAAAAGAACAATTTGACCTTCATGAAATGATAGAGCAAATTTTCACCATATTTAATGGATTGGCTAAACAAAGAGATGTAAGTTTTATAAACCAATGCAAAAACGATGTTGTCATGTATCAGTACATGGAACCCGTTAAAATTATACTCTATAATCTTGTTTTAAACGCACTCAACTTTACAGAAAAAGGAAGCATTACTATATCAGGTGCACAAACAACCAATAGAATATTAATTAAAGTAAAAGATGAGGGTATGGGTATGACTGAAGAGCAAATTAGAAACATACTTTCTGAAGACTTTATTGTGTCGTCGCAAAACATAGATAGAAAAAAAGGTAACGGATTAGGCTACCTTATAATAAAAGATCTACTAAAGTTTATTAATGCCAAATTTTCTATTCGGAGTAAAAAAAATGTAGGTACAATAGTTTCTATTTTAATACCCAACAGCAAATAAAAAAATACACAACAAACTGATGCGTATAGTTTAATAAATGTTCAAAATCACTTAAGTTTACATAAGTGAAGATTGCGCATCTTATATTAGCTCACAAATGTCCAGACCAAGTTTACCGACTTGCCAATAAACTGCAAGACGCTGACACTGACGTTTATATTCATATAGACAAAAAATCTCAGTTACTCTTCACCTCATTTAAATTACCGGCAAACACTATCTTAATTAAAAATACGGTTTCGGTCACTTGGGCAGGCTATAGTATGGTATCAGCCACACTCAACGGGCTAAAAGAAATTCTAGATAGTGGCACCCATTACGACCATATACATATAACAAGTGGACAAGACTATCCCATAAAAAGTAATTCGGAAATAAAGGAGTTGTTTGAAAAAAATAAAGGGAAACTATTTGTAAAATATCTTCCTGTAGGCAATGAATGGCCTGATGGAATTACCAGAATTACACAATACCATCTTACTGACTTTAACCTACCCGGAAAGTATAAATTACAAAACCTTGTAAACTTTTTAGCTCCTAAACGAAAGTTTTTGTTTAACTGGAAAGCTGTAGGCAAATCGCAATGGATAACCATTAATACACCGGCAGCGAAATATATAATTGATACGCTTAATAAACATCCGGAAATAGAACGTTTTTTTAAATTAAGCTGGGCTCCAGATGAGATGATTTTTCATACTATACTTTATAACTCAGACTATAGAGAACACATCATAAACGATGACTTAACTTATATGGACTGGACCAAAGGAGGTGCCAGCCCTAAAGTGCTAGTAATAGATGACAAAACTATCTTGCAACAGAGCGAAGCACTATTTGCCAGAAAATTTGATGTTGATGTTGATAAAAATATTCTTGATTACTTAGATACTATTACTTCTTGATGTAGCTTTATGCTGATGAGTAGTGTATCTATAATTACTGTCAATTTTAACCAACCTGAGGTAACTGAAGCATTGCTAACATCAATTGCTGAAGTAAGATGTAGTATTGACATAGAGGTAATAGTTATAGATAATGGTAGTAGAGTAAATCCGGTACCAAACTGGGAAAGAAAGTATCCTAACATAAAATTTATTAGGTCAGAAGAAAATCTAGGGTTTTCTGGGGGAAATAATTTAGGTATTAGAATTGCTAAAGGTGATTATCTGTTTTTTATAAATAATGATACAGAACTAACCAGCGGGCTCATAGAAACTCTTGCAAATGACTTAGATAACAATACTAAGATAGGTATTATTTCACCTAAAATAAGGTATTTTGACGAACCTGATGTTATACAATATGCAGGTTTTACCCCAATGAATTACTACACTGCAAGAAACAGTTGTATAGGGCAGTATGAAAAAGATAAGGGTCAGTATGACCACTATAAAGGTATAACTGGCTTTATACATGGTGCCGCTATGATGGCAAGAAGACAAGCCATTAATACAGACACAGGAATGCCTGAATGTTTCTTTTTATACTATGAAGAAATGGACTGGTGCGAAGAAATAAAAAGAAATGGGTATGAAATATGGGTAGATAATAGTGTACTTATTTATCATAAAGAATCAGTATCGGTAGGAAGAAGAAGCAAAATGAAAGAGTATTTTATGAACCGGAATAGAATACTATATGTGAGAAGAAATACCGGACTTATTACCACCCTATTATTCTGCACATATTTTATGCTAGTAGTAGCACCTAGAAATATATTGGGGTACATAAAAAATAAAGAAACATCTTTTATAAGTATGCTTATAAAAGCAATTTGGTGGAACTGCACCCATTCTAAAAACAGCACAGATAAAGGCATAGCCATACCATGACAATAGTTGCTATCATATTTTGGATTAGTTTATTTCTAGTATTCTATACCTTCTTAGGGTATGGCATAGTATTATATGTACTTGTAAAAATACGTCAAGCAATAAAAGGAAAAAGAACTACCCCAACATTTAAAGATGGGGAATGGCCGGAACTAACGCTAATAGTAGCTGCATACAATGAGGCTGCATATATTGAAGAAAAAATAGCCAACACATTAGCATTAAACTACCCTGAAGGCAAAGCGCATTTTATTTTTGTTACAGATGGTAGTAATGATGCTACGCCTGACCTCATTGCAAAATACCCTCAGGTACAATTACTACACCAAGCAGAAAGAAGAGGTAAAATTGCAGCTGTGCACCGTGCCATGCGATTTGTAAAAACACCAATAACTATATATACCGATGCCAATACCCTATTGAATAAGGATGCGCTAATAAATATTTGCAGACATTATGCTGATGCTAGCGTAGGTGCAGTGTCGGGAGAAAAAAGAGTAAGTATAGAAGAAACCGCAGATGCAACCGCAGGCGAAGGATTTTATTGGAAATATGAATCGAAACTAAAAACTTGGGATTCAGAATTGTATTCAGTTGTAGGTGCCGCCGGAGAGCTTTTTAGTGTAAGAACAGATTTATATGAAGATGTGCCCGCCGACACCATACTTGATGACTTTATGATATCTATGCTAATAGCTAAAAAAGGATATCGTATAGTATATGAACCACAAGCATATGCTACAGAGAATGGCTCTGAGAATGTAAAAGAAGAACTTAAACGAAAAATACGAATAGCGGCCGGTGGTATACAGTCTATTGTAAGATTATCAGCTTTACTAAATCCTTTCAGAAATACAGTACTATGGTTTCAATACTTAAGCCACCGGGTATTAAGGTGGACAGTAACACCATTTTTAATGATACTTACCTTACTACTGAACGTATATATCAGCTGGCAAAATAATAATCTTATTTATTTGCTTTTATTGGTTTGTCAAGGTGCATTTTATATAAGTGCCTTGCTTGGCTGGATACTTGAAAAACGTTCTATAAAAATCAAAGTATTATTCATCCCGTATTATTTCTGCATGATGAACTATGCGGTAATAGCAGGTATAAACCGTTACTTGAAAGGTAGCCAAAGCGCTGCATGGGAAAAAGCCAAAAGAAAACAGTAACTCATCTGTTGATAATTTAACTGTAACAACATTTACATAATTAATAAGCCAAATTTCTACAGGAACGTAACTTTGCACCCTTAGCTATTAGCAAAATGATGCAATTATACCCTAGTTCTGCGGTAGAGAGTTTAGAGTTTAATAAAGTATGCGACCTTTTACTACAAAAGTGCCGCACAGATGCTGCGCGTGAACGTGTAAAAAACATAAGATTTCATACTAAGTTGGAGAATATGCAACGCGAGCTGCAACAAACCAACGAATTTAAAAATGTGCAAAGTGGTGGAGATTACTTTCCTAATGACTTTACAAAAAACATACAAAAAGAATTAAAACTATTACAAATATCTGGTGGGGTACTAATGGGAGATCAAATGCTCTCTGTTGCTCAATTAGCCACATGCATTAAAGATATTTTACTTTGGTTCAAAAAAAATAATGACCTCTTCCCTGCCCTGAGATCTATTAGTGAGAAGATACACTATGAGAAAAAGATAAATGAACTGATAAACACGGTAATAGACGATTACGGACTAGTAAGAGATACTGCCTCAAAAGAGTTGATGTCTATAAGAGGTGAACTAAATAAAATAAGAAGTGAGGCTAGAAGAACATTTGAAAGTGTTTTAAGAAAGCTAGGAAAAGCGGGGTATTTAGCTGATACCGGGGAAAGTTTTCACAATGGGCGTAGGACTGCTGCCGTACTTGCAGAATATAAACGTGTAGTTAAAGGAATACACCACGGTGAAAGTGATTCACAAAAAACAGTTTTTATTGAGCCTGAGGAAACTATAGAGCTAAACAATGAGATATTCTCACTTGAACGAGCTGAAACCAGAGAAATTCAAAGAATCTTAGTACAAGCCACTAGAGATTTGTCTGTATACGGCCCTCAACTTGAAGGCTATTATCATTTGTGTGGCATATATGATTATATAAGAGCCAAAGCACTTTTGGCTATAGATATGGATGCTGAAATGCCCATACTTAGCCCGCACCCTACTATACATTTAGTAAAAGCAGTACATCCCATTTTATTCCTTAGAAATAAAGCTAATAATAAATCTACAGTACCATTAAACATAACGCTTGACAAGCATAATAGAATACTAATTATTAGTGGGCCGAATGCCGGAGGTAAAACAGTATCGATGAAGACTGTTGGGCTTCTTCAATTAATGGCACAAGCAGGTCTGCTCTTACCAGCATCACCACAATCTGAAGTAGGAATTTTTAAACAAATGATGGTGGAGATTGGCGACACCCAATCTATAGAACATGAATTGAGCACTTATAGTGCCCATCTGCAAAACATGAAGTATTTCATGGATTTTGCTAATGGCAAAACACTGTTTTTTATAGATGAGCTAGGTAGTGGTAGCGATCCTAATTTAGGTGGAGCCTTTGCAGAAGCTATAGTAGAAAATTTGTCGCAAAAGCATGCTTTAGGTATTATAACTACTCACTACCTGAACCTAAAAGTAATGGCGGGCAAGGTGAAAGGCATAGTGAATGGTGCCATGGCATTTGATGAAGAAAAGCTAGAGCCGCTGTATAAGCTAACGGTAGGTAAACCGGGCAGCTCTTATACTTTTGCTATTGCACAAAGAAGTGGTCTTGCACCAACCGTAATAGAAAGAGCCCGTCAATTAACACAAAGAGAGCATTTTAAGCTAGATAAAATGCTGCATAAAACAGAGCAACAGTCTGTAAGACTTGAAGACAAAGAAAAAGAACTTGATGGGCTAATAGAACAATACGAAAAACTGAAAAAGCAGTATGAAGTATTAACCGATAAAGAAAGACTAAAACAACACTACGAAACGCTAAGACTACAGAATAAAATAAAAAAAGAAGAACTAGAATACCTGAGAGATACCGAGAGAAAGCTTAAACAAATAATACACGACTGGAAAAAAACAGAAAACAAACAAGCTGTAATAAGTTCGGCTGAAACTATACTTTTCAAGAAAAAGCAAATACAAAACAATGCTGCGGCAGCAAAAAAGGCCGATAGAGGCTATGATACTGTAGGTGGTAAAGCAGCCGTAGGCGATTTGGTGAGAAATAGGAAAAATCACCAAATAGGAACTGTTTCAGAATTGAGAGAAAAAAAGGCAATTGTAAAAATTGGCAACCTACCTTTTACTGTTGATATAGAAGACTGGATAGTAGTAAGAAAAAAACTGGAAGCAAAAGCCTAACAAATACTTGTAATAGCACTAAAAAGCGGAGCAATTTCATCAACTGCTCCGCTTTTCTACTATATCTGAGATTTACTTTTTCTTTTTACCAAATATGCTATTGATGCCATCTTTTACCTTATCCCCTACTTTATCGCCGGCTTTGTTTAGTGCATCATTCACAGGATTTTTCTTTGAAGTGTCTTTATTACCTAAAAACTGCTTTGTCAGTTCATCTTTTGCGGTATTTAGTGCCTGATTGGCTATGGCTTTCGCGGTATCTTTTACTACAGTTTTTACACTATCTATCTTTTTCTTAGCAGCCTCTTCCAATTCTTTCTTTACATTATCTACAGCACTACCTGCTATGTTTTTAAGGTTGGTTTCTATCTTAGGTTGTGTAACCGTACCTGTAATATTCATAGTTAAATTTACCTTATCTCCTACTTTTAGGTTTAACCCTTTTGAATTTGCCTGGTTCAATAAGTTATTTACTACGGCATTGCCTTGGCTACCAATAGACTCTCTAGGTACTGCCATATTTACACCATACTGTATAGTTTGGTCAAAACCATGACTACCTGCTATTTCAGCATCTATATTTCCTATTTTCAACTTATATGGCTGTACAGTTACTCTACCATTTTCAAAAGAGAAGAATAGTTTTAAATCTTTGATTGGGAATTGTTTCAATTGAGATAAACTCAATTTATTGGCTATTTGTTCAGTTACAGGAAAACCACTTAGCACACCACTCAGCATCATTAAGTCTCCCTTACCGGTAAGCGAATTCATAACCGGCATCATGTCTCCACCTAGCTTTCCACTCATAGATAGGTGCGATGTCATTTTACCACTCACATATTTTGCAGCAGGCATCATTTTCTTCACCATCTCAAATGCATTATATGTTTTAGGCACATCTATACCCTCTAAAGAATAGTCGAACTGAATATCAGGATTCTTTTTATCTGTTTTAGTAGCATAGAAACCATTCATCTTAATAGTACCATCCAAAGCCTTGGCCGATACATTTTGTAGGTTAACTATTTGATTTCTAATCATAAGACCGGCATTAACATCCGTCATTGTTAGCTTGTCATATATTAATGTACCTACTTCAGTTTTCAATGTAATATCTAAGTTATCGGGCACTAAGAAAACTGTAGCTGGCGTAGTAGCTTTTTCCTCTTCTTTAGATGAGGTAGCCCCCATAAATTTATTTAAATCTACTTTATCAGCAGCAAAATGAAGACTACCATTCAATGCTTCATTATGCAAATAATAGCCTAACAAATTATTAATGTAGCCATCTCCTTTAAAGTTGATGTCTACATACTTACCTATAAAATTAGAGACTGTTACATTTTTAGGGTTGAAAGTAAGTAACAAACTATTCACGGAAACACCATCTGGATAATCTTTAGATGCATAATACAAATTGCTCAATGCAATAGTGCCGGCTGCAAATATTTGATCAAACTTTTGCTGGGTAGCTGCACTTACAGGGCCCTTAACAGAAACATCAGCATTTACCAAACCTGACAGCTTGGTACCTGCTTCTAGCTTAACAAATTTTTGAACACTTGCTAAATCCAAACGACCCTTCATGCTAGCATCTACCCACTGATTAGATATAGGCGTGCGCAATAGTAGCCTAAAATCAAAAGGATCTGTACCAAAGAGTATATGTCCTTTTTCTAGATTAATAACGGTATGGTCGGTAATACCATCAGGATTGTCAACAGACAATTTTAGTTGTATATCAGATACCTTTTGTGGCAAATCAGGATACTGGAAAGAGCCATTATCAACTGCTAACTTAAAGTTGAATGCAGGTAAAGTAGTAGCATTATACTTACCAAGTATCATTCCATTTAAAGTAGCTTTACCTGTAGTTTTAATATCTTTAAAGTTATTTTGGTATATACCCGGAACAAGAGATAGAATATCTTTAAAATCGTTAGAAGGTGTACTAAACTTGATATCCATAATGGTGTTCAAAGAGTCAGGCAACTTTACAAACCCTTTGGTTGAAAGTTTTAAACCATTCAACTGAATTTTATCTGTATTAAATGAATACCTGGATTCTTTATTATTGATATCTAAATCTATATCTACAAGAGTTTTTACCTTATTAAGATATGGTATATTTCCACTAGCATAACTCATAGCTTCTATGTCAGTATGAGTTTTAAGTATAAATTGATCGCTGCTGAAATCACCTGATCCTGAGTGATTCAATTCTTGTAGTACCACAAATGTTTTACCTAACTCATCACGATACTCAATATACCCCTTTTCTATACTATACTTTTTCAGCTTTAATGCCCATGGAGCAGCTGCTGTTTCGGTTTTAGCAGTGGTATCAGGTTTTGTAATATCCCAGTTAGCTTTGCCATTATCATGCACTATAGCATGTATGCGAGGCTCCACCAGTCCTATATTCAATATTTCGTAAGTACCATTAATGGCCTTCATTAAATCAACTGAAACCTCAATTTCCTTAGCTGCAATAAGTGTATCATTTTTAAACTCAGCTATTCCACTAATGCTTAGTTGCTCTATACCTATAGTTAATTGAGGAAAATGAGATAGTATTGAAATATCTACATCTTTAAAATCTGTAACTGCATTCAGATTTTTATTCATTTCCGTTTTCACAATGGATAAAACTTTATCCTTGAAGAAAACGGGTATAATAATAGCTGACGCTAATATTAACAATACTAGAATACCTAGCCCAATAAATATGCGCTTAACTATCTTATTCATATTTACACTGATTTTAAAGACATATTACTAGAGGTAATATTACAACAAATATTACTCATAGCATGTCGAATAGCTGCAACTGTTGTTAAATGAAAATTAAAACTCCCAGCCTATATCTGTACGGTAATACATACCATCGAATGATATGTTTTTTATTGATGCATAAGATGTTTCTAACGCCTCTTTAAGAGTATTAGCAGTAGATGTAACAGCCAATACTCTACCACCATTAGTAAGTACCTCGCCAGCACTGCCTAACTTAGTACCTGCATGGAATACGGTGCTAGGCATAGGTTTATCTAAACCTGAAATAACTTTACCTTTCTCATATGCGCCAGGATAACCACCAGAAACAAGCATAACCGTACATGCCGCTAAAGGACTATGTTGAATAGCTACTTCATTAAGCTTCCCAGCCTCCATACTGATTATTAACGCTACCAAATCATTTTCTAGCCTTGGCATTACTACCTCGGTTTCAGGGTCACCCATTCTACAGTTATACTCAATAACCATAGGCTCACCCACCACATTAATAAGGCCAAAAAATATGAAACCTTTATATACTATTCCTTCATTATACAGACCTGCTACTGTAGGTTGTATTATACGCTCTTCTACCTTCTGCATAAAATCGGGAGTAGCAAATGGCACCGGAGAAATAGCCCCCATACCACCTGTATTGAGTCCCTTGTCTCCTTCGCCTATTCTTTTATAATCTTTTGCTTCAGGAAGTATCACATAATTTTTTCCATCTGTAAGTGCAAAAACAGATAACTCTACACCGTCTAAAAACTGCTCTATAACCACCTTAGCACTAGCTGCCCCAAACTGCTCATCCATTATCATAGCCTTAAAAGCTTCTCTTGCTTCTTCTTGCGACTGAGCTATAACTACACCTTTACCGGCCGCTAATCCATCTGCCTTTATAACTATAGGTGGTTCTGTTTGATTAATCCAAGCTATACCCTCCTCATAGTTATCTTTTGTAAATTCTTTATATGAAGCTGTAGGTATATTGTACTTTTCCATAAAATGCTTAGAAAAAGCTTTACTACCCTCTAGTTGAGCACCAGCTTTTGATGGTCCTGCAACAATAATATGCTTAAGTTCTGCATCGTTTTTTATAAAATCGTATATACCTAAAACCAGGGGATCCTCAGGGCCGGGAACAACAATAGATATATTAAAATCTAAACAAGCTTGCTTAACAGCCACAAAATCAAGTGGATTAACCTCTATATTTTGACCGTACTTTCCGGTTCCGGCATTTCCGGCAGCTATATATAATTTATTACACAGAGGGCTTTGACTAAGCTTAAAGGCAAGTGCAGATTCTCTACCACCTACCCCTAAAAGGAGGATATTTTGCATTTTAGACGATTCTGACTGCAAAAAAAGTAAAAATTAAAGCTACTGACTAATAAAATTATTTATTTTGGCAGTTCAGTTTAACACTAAACCATTTATGAGTAATAATAACAACGTACAAAACGCAGCTAACTCACACGATTCAGAGAGCGGACACCCTAAAGGACTGTATGTACTTTTTGCTACAGAATTTTGGGAACGCTTCAGTTATTATGGTATGCGTGCAATTTTTGCATTATACATGACCAAAATGCTACTACTTGATAAAGCTGTAGCTAGTAATATATATGGTAGCTATACAGGATTGGTGTATTTAACACCACTTATTGGCGGATATGTTGCAGATAGATACTGGGGAAATAGAAAATCTATTTTCGTTGGTGGTATATTAATGGCATTAGGACAATTTTTAATGTTCTTTTCAGCCAGCTTATCGCATAGCACGGAAAAAGGAGCTGCTATTTCTATGATGTGGGCAGGGCTTGGTTTCTTAATATTTGGAAATGGTTTCTTCAAGCCTAACATCTCAACGATGGTTGGACAGCTTTATAAGGATAATGATACTAGAAAGGATGCAGCTTATACCATATTCTACATGGGTATAAATGCTGGAGCTTTTGTAGCCCCACTAATATGCGGTTACTTGGGCGAAAACGTAGATTTTAAATGGGGTTTCCTATCTGCCGGTCTAGGTATGTTAGTTAGTCTTGTTATCTTCTACTTTACAAAAGATAAATATATAGTAGCTCCAGATGGAAGACAATTAGGTGTTGGTCCAAATAAAGCTATGGATGATTCTGCAGACACCAAATCAAGCGGTGGGGGCTTCAGTAAACAACAACTTACAATATTAATTGGTGGTATTGCGGCAGCATTCTCTATCCTATTTTGGGGCTTTAATATAGATGTTTGGGGTTCATTAATCTACGGTATGACATTAATTGGACCATTTGTAATCATCACAGACCCTTCATTAACAAAAATAGAAAAAGACAGACTATGGGTAATCATTCTAATTATGATTTTCGTAATCTTCTTCTGGATGTGTTTTGAACAAGCAGGAGCATCTTTAACCTTCTTTGCAGCAGAACAAACAGATAGACATGTATTTGGCTGGGAAATGCCGGCGGCATACTTCCAAAGCTTTAATGCCGGTTTTATTGTTATCCTAGCACCAATCATTAGTGCTATATGGGTTAGATTGGCTAGAAGAGGTATCAACCCGGCTGCACCTTTTAAACAATCATTAGGTTTAGCACTATTAGCATCAGGCTTTTTGTTCATAGCAATGGGGTCAAAATCTATACCTACTACAGGTGCTAGCATAATGTTCTTAACTGGTTTATATTTCTTACATACTATAGGCGAGCTTTGCTTAAGTCCTATTGGATTATCAATGGTAAACAAACTAACACCAGGTAGATTTACATCGTTAATGATGGGTATATGGTTCTTAGCTATAGCAACAGGTAATAAGCTTGCCGGAACAATGAGCTCACTTTACCCAGATCCGAAGTCAACAACGCATCCACACGTGTTGGGAATTGAAATAGATAGCCTATACACTTACTTCATGTTGTTTGTTGGTTTTTCAGGTGTAGCTGCAATTATTCTATTTTTGCTAAGCAGAAAACTTCAAAAAATGATGCACGGTGTTTCTTAATACTATGCGTGTAGAATACTGATAAAAAAGCAGGCTGTTGCCTGCTTTTTTATTTGGGGTTAAGGATTGGGGTATTAGTTGAATTGATTTATTTTAGACCTTTATTAGCATAACAGCAACTGCATATGTCAACACAAGAAATAGGTATACAATCGCTTGAGGAAATACAAGATTTTAAAGGCAAATACCCAAAGCAACTTTGGTATCTGTTTTTATCTGAAATGTGGGAGCGTTTTTCCTTCTACGGTATGAGAGGTATGCTTACCATATTTATGGTTGAGAAGTTATTGTTAAATGAAAAAGATGCTAACCTGCAATACGGAGCTACTCAGGCTTTTGTATATACTCTAGCATTTGTAGGCGGTTTATTTGCCGACAAAATACTAGGCTTCAGGAAATCTATTTATTGGGGTGGCTTTTTAATGATACTAGGGAGCTTCATCTTAGCTGCCGACCCGATAAAATTTTTCTACCTAGGCATAAGTTTTACTATTGTTGGTACAGGCTTTTTCAAGCCTAATATATCTACAATGGTAGGTGGGCTCTACAAACAAGGAGACCCAAGACGAGATGCAGGATTTGGGCTATTCTATTCAGGTATTAACATAGGTGCCTTTTTAGGTGGGGCACTCTGTATATATGTGGGTAAATTTCATTCATGGAATTTAGCATTTTCGCTAGCAGGTATAGTAATGATATTGAGCTTACTGATCTTCACTTTCACAAGAAAAATACTAGGCCCAATAGGTTTATCTCCGCTAATAGGTAAAGTACCTGAGAAAAAAATAAAGCTGTATGATATTATGGTATATGTTGGGTCTTTACTTGTTATACCATTTATACTGATACTGGTTTCAAAATCAGAGTATACAGATTATTTCATGTATACAGTTGGCCCGCTAACACTTGTATACATTATTTATGAAATGTTTAAGTATGATAAAAAAGAGCAACAAAAGCTATTAGCCGCCTTAATATTCATCATATTTTCTATATTCTTCTGGGCATTTTTTGAGCAAGCTGGTGGATCACTAAGTTTGTTTGCAGCTCACAACTTGCATAATAATGTACTAGGCATGACTATAGACCCCAACGTCATTAATAATTCATCAAACTCTGTTTTTGTAATTCTATTTAGCCCTGTAGCCGGATTGTTATGGTTAGGGTTAAACAAAAAGAAAATAGAACCCAATACGGTAGTAAAGTTTGGCCTTGGCTTTTTGTTTGTTAGCTTGTCCTTTTACTTATACTACTACACCAAGTTTTTTGCAGACGCATCGGGCAAAACTTCATTAAACATCTTTACACTAGCCTATTTAGTTTCTACACTTGGAGAATTATGTTTATCACCTATTGGGCTATCTATTATGACTACTCTGTCACCTAAACCACTGCATGGCGTTATGATGGGCATGTGGTTTCTAGCTAGTGCCTATGGACAATACGCTGCCGGACTATTAGGTGCAGGTATGGCAACAGCTAATGAAAATGCTAGCCTAACCGATAAACTGATATCTTATACTGAAGGATATAAACAATTGGCTATATATGCACTCGTAACTGGAGTAGTATTAATTGCTATTTCTCCAATTGTGAAAAAATTAATGCATGAGGTACACTAGGTAGCGGTAACTTTATTTAAAATCCAACTCAAAGAATGAACCACGCTCAACATACTGAATCGCACTTTAAAAGTTCCGACTTGGTAACTGACATTGTAATAGGTATGAGCGATGGGCTTACGGTGCCATTTGCCTTAGCTGCCGGGCTCAGCGGTGCCGTAGCAACTACAGGAGTTATTGTTGTTGCAGGTATAGCTGAAGTAGTAGCAGGCTCTATAGCTATGGGTCTTGGTGGCTACCTTGCCGGAAAAACAGAAGTTGACCATTATAATTCTGAACTTAAGCGCGAAGAATGGGAAGTAGACAACCTGCCTGATAAAGAAAAAGAAGAGGTAAGGGAAATATTTGCAGAGATGGGTATGAGCGAGGCTACCCAAGAACTGATTGTAAATGAAATGTCTAAAGACAAAGCTAAATGGGTAGATTTTATGATGCGCTACGAGCTTGGTCTGGAAAAACCTGATCCTAAACGAGCCAGAAATAGCGCCCTAAACATAGGATTGTCTTACATAGTAGGTGGCTTGGTACCACTATCCCCCTACTTTTTTGTGCAAAGCCCTATTAATGGGCTACAATACTCATGCGTAATAACCGTTATTTGTTTATTCGTATTTGGCTATTTCAAGGCTAAAGTAACCGGACAAAATGTATGGCAAGGTGCTATAAGGGTTGCTTTAATTGGCTCAGTAGCTGCCGCAGCGGCTTTCTTTATAGCCCGTACTATACAACAAGTAGGCTAGCACAATAAAGCTTGCCATAAATTAGTTAACTTGCTTATATCAATCTTGGGGAAGCATGAGGAAAATAACCTACCTATTTTTTCTGTTCATATTGCTAACTATATGCAGCCATGTAGTAGCACAATCTAATACTATACAACTAAGAAATGGTATTACTGCTTCGCTGAGCCCTTTAGGTAACTGTATTAATCAATATAAAAGCAGTAAAAATACAGGCGATGCGGTGTTGCTAATAGCAGACTTTGGCAAAAAACCTAATGCAACACTCTTAAATCAACTTGAGACAAATGGGATAAAAGTAATTGAGCCTATTTCTGCTACCCAATTTGTAATAGAACTAATAGCTAACAAAACACCGCAAAACAACTTAGACTATAATAAAATAACTGCTGCTTACATACTGCCCGAATGGAAGTGCGACAAACATTTACTTAATAATAGTGTACGTACTACTGCTACTATAGTATTCTACCCTAGTGCATCTAAAGAAGAAATAATACAACTTCTAACACAGTATAACTGCAAAATCACATCAGACAAGTTTAAAACTTTAAATACCTATGGCATAGAAGTAAACGGAGATGTTATACTTAAGTTAGCAGCCAAAACCAGTGTAAAATATATTGGTAGGTATGCCGAACCTAGTAATTTAGACCTACAAACACACCCTATTCACAATATGAATATAGCGGCTATGAGTGTTGCAAATGGCGGCTATAACTTAAATGGGAAAGGCGTTTTTGTAGGTGTGGGCGATGATGCTCCTGCTATATTTCATGCAGACACAAAAGATAAAGTAATCAACTATCACCCTGGTAGAATGCGCAACCATGGAGCCCACATCAATGGCATTATTGGTAGTATGGGCATTGTAAATCCATTAAGTACCGGTATAGCTTCAGGAGTAACACTTATAGATCATCAGTACGACCAAGTAATAGCTACAACACCAAGCATGTATGCTACTTATGGCATGAATATCACCAATAACTCTTACGGTGTTTTGCTATCAAATTGCGACTATTCAGGCACCTATGATGGCTATTCTTATTTACTTGATTCTATTGCATTACTAGATACAAATGTGCTACATGTATTTGCATCTGGTAATGATGGGCAACTGAATTGCAGTGGCTATCCTCAAGGATATGCTACTACAGCCGGAGGGTATCAACCATCAAAAAACGCATTGGTTACAGGTAGCATAGATAAGAATTATGTCCCCTCGCCTACTGAATCTAAAGGCCCTGTAAAAGATGGAAGACTAAAGCCGGAAATGACGGCCGTAGGTGTAAATGTTTTTTCTACATTAGGTATAGATAGCTTTGTTGCGGCATCAGGGACTAGTATGGCATCTCCGCAGGTTGCGGGAGCTGCAGCGTTGTTAACCCAGCGCTACAAACAACTTTATAACAAATTACCCAAGGCAGATTTATTAAAAGCCATACTACTTAACGGCACTACTGACAAGGGAAATCCAGGACCGGACTATACTTATGGCTTTGGAGTATTAAACGTAGACAATTCTTTACAAATACTCAATAACCAATGGTATAACACCGGCGCTGTGGCTAACGGAGAAAATAACACATTTACTATAAATGTACCTGCCAATACTGCCACACTAAAAGTAATGCTATACTGGCATGACAAACCAGGTAGTTTACTAGCCACCAAAGAATTAATTAACGACCTAGACCTGACTGTAACCCAACCGGGTGGCACTGTTAGAAAACCATACATACTTGGAACTAATACTAGTAACGTTACCGACAATGCAAGCGAAGGTGAAGACCATACTAACAATGTAGAACAGGTGATTGTAAATACACCTGCAAGCGGAGTATATACTATAAAAATAAACGGCACAGCAATAAGCGGAAGCACTCAAGGCTATGTAGTTAGCTACATTACACAACCTAAAGGGCTGTCAATAACGTACCCAACCTCAGAAACTGTTTGGAACAATACCGATAGCCTTAGAATAAACTGGCAGTGCGAAGCAGATGGAAAAACATCAAATATATTTTTTAGTAGCGATAATGGTGGCACCTGGACAGAAATAGCTAGCAACATCAAAGACTCTCAATTATCCTATAGCTGGCTATCTAATAACATTAACAGTAGCTTATGTAGAATTAAAATCAGCAAAAGCGATGGATCGTATACACAAACTACACCAGCATTTGTTATTAACAACACTGCTACATTACAGTTACAGCCAACACAATGCCCTACCTACCTTAACGTATACTGGAACAAAATAAACAATGCAACAGGATATTGGTTGTATAAAAAAAATGGCAACAATATAGATACTGTAGCTTTTACTACAGATACTACCTATAGCTTTAAAAACATGTCTGTATCTACCTACAACTATGTTGCAGTAGCCCCTGTAATAAATGGAAAAGTTGGTTATAGAAGCAAAGCACTAAAAGCTATAGCCAATAGTGGTGATTGTACCAACTTAGTATCGCTGGGAGACTTGCAAATAGCTAGTATCATACAGCCTAGTACAGGACGACAAGCTACTAGCACCCAATTAGGCTCGACAGAAGCTATAAGAATTGCTATAAGAAACCTGTACAATACAAACTGTAATAATTACACTGTATTGTATAAAGTTAACAGCAGCAATTGGGATAGTATTAACGCTGCTACTAGTATAGCCGCTAACAGTATACAGAATATAGATGTTGCGAATATTGATTTATCAGCCACAGGTACATATAGCATTTCTGTAGTAGTAAAAAACAAACAACTAATCGAGCCTAACCCACTCAATGATACCCTACGCAGTGTAGTAGAAAATATAGCCAATACTGCTGTAACACTACCTTACATAGACGATTTTGAAACAAACGATAATCTAAACATTACAACATCGCAAATAGGGTTTAGCAATAATAAAAAATGGGATTTTATACCTTCTGATAGTTTCGGAAGAATGCGTACCTATCTAGGTTATGGCTTAACTGTGGATGGTAATAGATCTTTAAGCATTGATAATTATAGGCCTTTCAGTAACGGCAATAGTTATAATACTGCTGCACTAACCTTGAACCTAAGTAATTATGATACACTAAACGATGAAGTAAGACTAGATGCTGATTATGTGTTACACGGTATACCTAAAACAGGATTAAATAATACTGTTGTATATAAACATGCAGATACGGCTATAGGCAAAGCTATATATAACTATGACCTATCCACAAAATCGGGAACTAAAAACCATATCACCTCTGTTTCTCTTACCGACGCATTACTTAGCCAAGGCAGAAATTTTTCTACCTCTGCCGAGCTTATATTTAAGCATAACGACACATCGGCAATAGCAGATATTAATTATGGCAATGGTATAAGCATAGATAATATTAATGTATACACAGTAAGTAATGATGTGCAACTAACAGCCATAGTATCTCCTACTCAAAATAGTTGTGGTATTACCGGAACTCAGCCAGTAACTATTAAAGTAAAAAATGGAATGCGACAAAAGTTATATGATATTCGTGCTTACTACCAACCTAAAGATGGCAGCATAAAAAGCGGTATGATAGACTCAATAGGAGCAAAAGACAGCATCAACTATACCTTCCCAGATAATACATTCTCTGCATTAGATACTACATTAAGTATTAGTTGCTGGATAGCACTAGATGGAGATACCTATCTACTAAATGATAGTATTAACAACTATACATTTAGAAGCAAAAGAGTAATAGATAACTTTCCATACTTGGAACAATTTGAAACAGGTGTAAACGGATATTT
>CAYWUY010000021.1:0-7119 GCA_964461535.1 uncultured Flavipsychrobacter sp. | reverse complement strand
AACTGGACTCGCTTGGGTAATAATGGAGAAGGTACCAACTGGTATGATGCACCATTTAACGCATGGACACAACAAGCTAATACAAGATGGCATGTTGCCAGTATTGCCTTACCAAAGCCGCCCACTGGAGAGAATATCAGCATTAGATTTGTACTAAACAGCGACCCCGGAGCGGGTTTTGATGGAGTTGCTATAGATGACATACACATATACGACAGAAAAAATGCGCTAGCCATACCTACTACTAACTTAACCGTAAACACTATTTTAGAAACTAATAAAGCTAATATAGTAACAGCTAATGGGGGGATTTTATGTGAAATAAATCCTTATAGTAATAATCTGGGCAATACGGAGGTAACACTGTTTCCGCATGAAAATATAACCAACCCTAATAATAACCAATGGATAGTACCAAGGAACTACACCATAAAAAGTGACAATGAGATAAATGACTCTATATACATAAAGCTTTACGTTGCTGATACTGATATAGTAAGAATAGTAAATAGTACCGACTGCAATGGCTGCTACCCTATTTATGATATTTATGGCGTAGGTGTTAGCAACTACTATGGAACGGTAATAGATGAGATTAATAATTCGCTAAGAGATGATACGTCTAAACTATTAGACTTTTACAAATCCAGCACTATGAACTGGATACCTTATGATGCCGGCTATTATACCACTTTAAAAATTAAAAAACCTAAGGAACTATGGTTTAACAGTGGAGGACCTGTTGACAACATACCCGCAGGAAAAAATTACATCAACTTCAATATTCGTAGCCTAACCAATAAAAAAGTAGAACAACATTGGATATGTGCCATAGATAGCGCTGTAGAAAAATATGGAGTAGAGCGCTCTTTTGATGGCATAAGCTACCAAAATTTATATAATGTTACAGCAGGAGTAGGCGAAGAGCATGCTTATTATAGCACAGACAGTAGCTATAATCAGTATAACGATACGGTATACTATCGTTTAAACCTCTACTTAAAGAATGGCGACTCGGTATATTCTGCTGTTAGAATGGCTACAGAGCAGGCAGATTCTATCACCGACTTCAATGCAAGAGTATATAGCAAAAACACAGTTTTACTAGATTGGACAAATAATTTAGACGAAAATATAGATAACTATGATTTACTACGCTCTATAAACAATACTGCATTTGAAAAAATAGCCAACCTAAAATCGGTGCAAGGCAATAGCTATAAGTATACCTATATGGACACGCTACCAAGCGTAAACACCTATCATTTTGTGGTGTATCGCCTTCTGGCTAAATGGAAAAATACTGCTAGCGCGCTAGTATCAAAAGATGCATATGTAGAAATGTACTTCAATGCAGGTATTAATAACATATGGCCCAACCCTAGCAGTAGCAGCACAATAAACATATCTTGGACAGGGCAAGCGGGAAGTATATTAAACCTAGAAATACTAGATATTACAGGTAAAAAAATAACCAACTACACAGCTCAGTCGGCAGGTTGGAGTAATATAGCTAGCATTAACTTACCCAATTTACCATCTGGTGTTTACTTAATTAAGAGTAATATAGCCGGTAATACAAGTACTCAAAAGTTTATAATAGAGAACTAATCTGTAGAAAAAGCTAAAAAGATTAGCATAGTTCCTTAAATTAGAAGTTTACATCGTTATACTACATGAAGAAAGTCATAATAGCTATTGCAGTGTTGGGCATGGTAACGCCTGCACTAGCAAAGAAAAAAAAGAAAGATACCGGTAATAAGGCTGCAACAACAGCAGTAGCAAGTGCACCAAAAACGGATAGCGCAACTGCTAACAGTAATAAAAAAGGGCCTAAACCTTATGAGAAGGTGATTACAGATAAAGCTGTTACTAAAAAAGGACTTTTTACAGTACATAAAGTGGATGACAGATGGTTCTTTGAGCTGCCGGATAGCTTAATGAATAGGGAAATAATGATGACTACCCGATATAGCAAAACTGCCGGCGGCGGTGGTATATATGCGGGCGAAATGGAGAATGCACAAACCATAATATTTGAGAAAGGACAGAATAAAAATGTATTGCTGAGAGTAGTAATGCTAATAAGCCAAGCAGACTCTACCAACGATATATATAAAGCTGTAAAAAACTCTAACCTTAACCCTATAGCTGAATCTTTTGAAATAAAAGCCTACAGCAAGGATACTACAGGTGTAGTTATAGATGTTACAGACTTCTTTAAGGGAGATAACCAACCGGTTAGTTTAGGCGCATTTACCAAAAAGCGTTTCAATCTGGGTGGGCAGTCGTCTGATAAATCTTATATAGTAGGTATAAAAACCTACCCTATAAATACGGAAATAAGAGTGGTAAGAACCTTTAACTCTACCCCTTCTTTTATGCCGCCTAGCCCCGGAGGCTTTCCATCTACTACCCTACCTAGCGCCTATGCTACGGGAACGGTAACTATGGAAATGAATAACTCTTTTATTTTACTACCTAAGGTGCCTATGGCACGCCGTATGTTTGACTCGAGAGTGGGCTTTTTTGCTGACGACTACACCACATTTGACGATAATCAGCAGAAGGTAGATAATGATGTTTTTATTTGTAGATGGAGATTGGAGCCTAAACCAGAGGACGTAGAAAAAATGAAAAGAGGCGAACTGGTAGAGCCACAAAAACCAATAGTGTACTACATAGACCCAGCTACGCCTAAAAAATGGAGACCCTACCTAATACAAGGTATTAACGACTGGCAGGTGGCTTTTGAGCGTGCAGGCTTTAAAAATGCTATTATGGGTAAGGAGTGGGATGAGAGTGATACAACTATGAATTTGGATGATGCCAGATTTTCGGTATTAAGATACTTACCATCTGACATTATGAATGCCTACGGGCCAAATGTGCACGACCCAAGAAGCGGGGAAATAATAGAGAGCCATATAGGTTGGTATCATAACATAATGAAACTACTGCACGACTGGTATATGATACAAACAGCAGCAGTAGACCCGGGAGCCAGAAAAATGGAGCTAGATGATGAACTAATGGGTCAATTGATACGCTTTGTATCTTCTCATGAGGTGGGACACACACTAGGGCTTAGGCATAATATGGGTAGTAGTAGCACTACACCTGTAGAGAAACTACGCGATAAAGCCTGGGTAGAAGCTAATGGTCATACCCCATCTATAATGGACTATGCTAGATTTAACTACGTGGCACAGCCTGAAGATAATATTGGAAGGGCGGGTCTATTCCCAAGGATAGGTGTGTATGATAAATGGGCTATACAATGGGGCTACAAACCTACATTTACCACCACAGCCAAAGAAGATGAGAAGGTAGTAAACAAATGGATAATAGACAGCCTAAAGGCTAACCCTAGACTATGGTTTGGTACGGAGACTAACCCTACCGACCCACGCTCGCAAACGGAAGACCTGAGCGACAACAGCATGAAGGCTAGTGAATATGGTATAAAAAACCTAAAACGCATAATAGCCGGACTGCCTGAGTGGACCAAAGAAGAGGGCAATAAATACAGTAATCTACGCGATATGTATATGGCTTTATTGGGACAGTATGCCCGCTATATGGGACATGTAACTAAAAACATAGGCGGTATATATGAAACACCTAAAAGCATAGAACAAACCGGAGAGGTAGTATACGAGCCTACGCCTGTAGCTAAACAAAAAGCTGCTCTAAAATTCTTAAACGAGCAATTGTTTAAAACCCCAACATGGTTGTTACCGGCTAATATTATGAATAACATTAGCAATCCGGGCAATGGTGAATCTATCAGCACGGTTCAGGCTAATGTGATTAATAATTTACTATCGGCTAGCAGACTAAACCGTATGGTGAATGCTACTGAGCGCTACGGCAAAGCTAAAACATACCCTGTAGCAGATATGATGAATGACCTACAGAAAATGGTATGGCAGGAGCTGTATTCAGGAGCGGCTACTACAGAAATAAGAAGAGGACTGCAGAAAGCATACGTAGATGCGCTGATAACGCTTATTAGTACGGCTAGCATGCCACCAAGCCAAACACAGGGTGTAAACTACAAACTATCTGATGCGGTATCGGTAGCTAAAGGGCAGCTAAAAAGCCTGAGAACACAAATGCTTAGAACCTCTAGCGGCGATAAAATGACTACATATCATTATGAGGATTTAGCGGCAAGAATTAAAACTGCACTAGAACCACAAGGATAAAAAAGCAAGTAACTTTACAGCCACGCATTGTAATAGGTGCGTGGCTTTTTTTATGCTAATAACTGCAACACAAATACATAATGGCACACACTGGATGCCAGAGGGCACTACGCTAGAAATAGATAGTACGGGTAAAATAAGCAACATACTACCCTCACCTACGGCTGAAACCATTGTATATGAGGGGGTTATTTGTCCGGGATTTGTGAATGTGCACTGCCATATGGAGCTGTCGCATATGAAGGGGGCTATACCTGAACATACAGGGCTGATACCCTTTTTGAAACACATACCTACTTTTAGAAATAGCTATACCGAACTGCAAAAACAAGAGGCCAGACTGGCGGCATATAAAAGCATGATAGCCAATGGCATAGTAGCTGTAGGCGATATAGCAAACACAGCAGATACAGCAGACCTGAGAGCGCTAGACGGTATGCACATACATACTTTTGTAGAGTGTATAGGCTTTACTGAGGCTAATGCTGAAAAGGCTTTTGACTATTCAAGACAAACCTATGAGGTGCTAGCAGCACAGGCTAGCCAACACCATAGACTACAGCAAAGCATAACACCGCATGCCCCCTACTCGGTATCTAGGAGGTTGTTTGATATTATAGGTCAGTTTAAGGCTAATATGGTATTAAGTATTCATAACCAGGAGAGTAAGGCAGAGGATGAGTTTTACCAACATAAAACCGGGGATGTAACGCAGTTGCTGTCGGGGCTGGGGATAGATTATAGTGGCTTTGAAACGGCTACTACCTCATCTTTACAGACCTATACACCCTACCTGAGCGGCCAAAAAAGGAATATTATATATGTGCATAACACCTATACGCAAGCTGCGGATATTGCCTTTGCCGATGCTACAGTGGATGACCTATACTGGTGCCTATGCCCTAATGCCAACTTATATATAGAAAATGCTTTACCGCCTGTAGAGATGCTGTTATCATCTAAGGGGGATATATGTATAGGTACTGATAGCCTAGCCTCTAACCATCAGCTAAGTATACTTGATGAATTAGTAGTATTAAAACATAACTTTACTAACCTGAACTGGGAGCAACTGCTACAATGGGGCACTTATAATGGCGCTAAAGCCTTGAAAATGAATGATGTATGCGGCACCCTAGAGATAGGTAAAACACCGGGCATCAACCTAATAGAAAACATAAACAGTAGTGCACCTAGCGTAAAAAAAATAGCCTAATGAAAAAAATATTACTACTACCGGCTTTGATACTTGTATTAGGCTCTTGCAAAAACACATGGAACGAGGATGCTAAAGACAGTTGGTTGAAATCATGCAAATCGGACTCGCAGCGGTGGTTTGGGAAAGAAGCCAGTGCTGATGTATACTGTAAATGTGTGCTGGATAAGCTAGAGAAAAAATACCCTAATCTGAACGATGCCCTTAACCATGTGGATGAAATAGCTAAGGACACCGCTATACAAAGTTGTAAATTTTTAATAGAATAAGATGCTGCATTTGCTAGGCTGAAAGCACCCTTATCATATCTAGTATATCTTGATCTATGGGAGTGGTACCTTTAATTACCTGATTAAAAGGAGTGTATACTACCTTATCGTTTATAATACCTGCCATAACCTGAGTAGTGCCGTTTATGAGGGCATTAACTGCAGCATAGCCTAGCCTACTGGCCAGTACTCTGTCGGCATAGGTGGGTGAACCACCGCGCTGAATGTGGCCTAATACTGTGGCACGTACATCTAAGTGCGGGAAACGGGTCTTGATAGCTTCAGTTACTTTTTGACTGCCACCATAGTCGTCGCCCTCGGCTACTACTAGTATGTGTACCATTTTTTTACGGCGTTCGTCGTAGTCTATCTTACATAATACCTCGTTTATATCTGTTACCTGCTCGGGGATGAGTATATCTTCGGCTCCGCAGGCTATACCACTATTTAAAGCTATATATCCGGCATCGCGGCCCATGACCTCTACCACAAATAGGCGGTCGTGTGCGTCGGCGGTGTCTCTTATTTTATCTATGGCCTCTACGGCGGTGTTAACAGCAGTATCGAAACCGATAGTGAAATCGGTGCCGGAGAGATCTTTATCTATAGTGCCGGGTAGGCCTACGGCTGGTATGGTATAGTGGTTGAAAAAATTGACCGCGCCCCTAAATGTACCGTCTCCTCCTATTAATACCAGTCCATCTATATCGTGCTTTTTTAGTTCGGTATAGGCTTTTGCCATGCCTTCGGGGGTCATGAACTCTTTGCTACGGGCTGTTTTTAATATGGTGCCCCCTCTTTGGATGATGTTAGAGACATCGGTAGTAGACATTTTAAAGATGTCTCCGTCTATCATGCCTTGATAACCTCTTCTGATGCCAAAGACATTAATACCATGATAAATGCCTGTGCGTACTACGGCTCTTATGGCGGCATTCATGCCGGGGCTATCGCCTCCACTGGTTAAAACTCCTATATTTTTTATAGCCATGATGGAAATGGTTGATACTACTAAAGTAGCTAAAAGATGGTGAAAGAAATGATAAATAGACGTTGTAAAAATGTGCCGTAATTGAAAATACTATTTTTTGTATAGGTACTATTTTAACAAAAACTGCGCTGCGATGAATACAAAAAATACTGAATAACAACCCAATATATTATAAAAATAGAACAAGCAAATTATACCCTAAAAAAGGTATAAAATAGGTATTTAGGGTATTTTTTGGGTATAAATGGGGGCCAAAAGGTATAAATATACCTGAAAATACCTAAAAAATGATTGATTATCAATGCTTTAGTGAAAAAACGCCTTTTTTAGGGTATATATACCTAAAAGGCGATTTTTGAACTGATTTTTTTAGCAAAGCTACCCAATTGTAAAGAGCTGTCTACAGCCTGTAAAGATACTATTAATAATAAT
>CAYWUY010000020.1:0-44493 GCA_964461535.1 uncultured Flavipsychrobacter sp. | reverse complement strand
TCCCCTACTTCTTGGGCTATATCTACCCGAAGTACATCATCAAACATAATCGCTATCCTCTCCTTTAAAAAACTAGCGATACCGGGGTTACTCGTCACTATAAAACAACTATTCTTTTTCACAATGTCCTTCATAAGTGTATTTGGTTTCCTAGCCTTAACAAGCCTTGACTTATCAATAAAATCAAACTCATTAAAAAAGCAAATAAGTTATGCAATTTACTATTTTAAGTTAATAGTGTTAATATTTTGTAACAATTTAATACCCAAACAACTACATCAAAACTTTATTTAAAGTATCCAACCTTTTACATACATAAAGTAGTCTTTAATAGAAAGCCAATAAAATGAAAAAACTATTTACTATTCTATTTATACTATTCACCCATACAGCTATTCATGCAGCCACATCCATCGTAGATACTACTGTTTCCGGTCATTGGACACTTTCTGGTTCGCCCTACTTGATTTATAATAATATTCAACTTAATTACTCTGACGACCTTACCATTGACCCAGGTGTGGAAGTAATTTTTCAGGGTAGTTATATCTTTAGAGTATATGGCACTCTTACTGCAGAAGGTAATGCCGACAACAGAATAACATTTAAAAGAAACGACACTACAGGGTGGCACAATGACTTAACTACTGATGGTGGCTGGCAGGGCATAAGATTTATGCTAAACTGGGGTATGACTCCTGACACTTCACATGTATCCTACTGCGATTTTACAAATATGAAAAATGGTAACGGATATTATATTGATGCTAGATATGTATATACCTCCAACTCTAGATTTTATAATAATAAGCACAGGGCGCAAAATCCAATAATATTTGCTGGCGGATTTGATTCTACTTATTCAGTTGGCTTTGATAGCTGCGAAGTGTTTAATAATAAAAATATTGTCTATCAAGAATCAGCTTCAACATGGGCAGTTAGTCCTATTATGCACTTCTTGGCAGGAAACTACTATGTAACGAATTGTAAAATCCATGACAATGAAGCTCCTATGTCTATCTGGGTAAATTCAAGTGCACTGATAGCCAATTCAGAAATATATAATAACAAACAAATAGATTCAATAAACGGGCTTTCTACAATTAACACACAAGGAAATCCTACTTATGGAAGAAGAGTAGTGATTCTAAATAACAAAATATACAAAAACACATCTTTCGGAGATGCGGCAATTAGTTGTTACGATAACATATCTGATATTCAAAACAATAAAATATGCAATAATAAAAGTCTTAAAGACCCTGCATCCGACCTTCATGCTTGCGCTTTAGTTCAAGGCGGGGCTGGTATACGCATCCAGAATAGGGCTGGTACATACAATACTGCTAGGAGCATTATTAGAAATAACATTATAGCCAACAACCATACTAAGTTTGCTGGCGCAGGAGTATATAATTATTACTCTAATACCGTTATAGCTAATAATCATTTTATTAACAACAAAGCCGACTACCGCGGTGGAGCTATTTATGTATTTAATGCTCAACCTCTTAGCGATTCAGTAAAAACTATAATTAAGAATAATATTTTTTATGGCAATGAAATACCATCTAATCCTACGGAAGAAATTTCTGCCTATCAACCCGGAGTTTTCAGATTCACGCATAACTGGACACAAACACCATACAGCCAAATAGTTGGTACTGTTATGCCTTACGTGCTTTATGGCGATACAGCCACAAATATAATAGGTACAAATCCGGGACTAACTAGCGTAACTACTACTACAAGCGCCGATGAACAGGCAATAGACTCCACATTTAGCCTATTGGGCACGTCTCCTTGTATTAATAGTGGCGATTCTGCATTAGTTCAAACGCTGGCTACTGATATTAACGGACTACCAAGAATTGTTGGTAGCAGTATAGATATAGGTGCACATGAATATCAAACTCCAGCAGCTGTAGCCAACACAGAGCAACATTCTTCATTTAATATTTATCCCAACCCGGCTGCTAATACTATTTTCATTAAGGGTAATGATATAACTGGGCAATTATTTATCTATGATATTTCTGGCAAAGTAGTTTGGCAACAAAATTCAGGCAATTTTAATATTATCCCTACGGATGGTTTTGCGAACGGCATATATATAATTAAAATAAAAACCAACAATCAAGAAACATTACAACAGAAGGTAACTGTAGACAAATAAAACATTTTTAGAATAAACAGCCTCAAACCTTACAAGGTAAAGCTAGTTATATAAAAAAGATGTAACTTACGCCCTTATAAAATTGTGTGTTTTTTTATTGCCTGTTGTGGGCGCAATAAAAATATTAATTAAAATATGTATGCATTCCTTGAGGGCGACTTAGCATATAAATCGCCATCACTTTTATATTTATCTACGGGCGGCGTAGGTTATGAAGTTCACATTACCTTACAAACCTATTCTAAAATACAACACTTAGACAAGTGCAAACTCTTCACTCATTTACAAATAAGAGAAGACGCATGGGTATTATACGGCTTCGCCGATGAGGAAGAGCGTGCCACCTTTAGACAACTACTTAATATAAATGGTGTAGGCTCTGCTACTGCACGTATTATTCTTTCGTCCCTAACTACCGATGAGCTGGAAAGAGCTATTTCTAACGAAGACTCTAAAACATTAGAAAAAGTAAAAGGCATAGGAAGCAAAACTGCACAACGAATTATACTTGAATTAAAAGGAAAACTAACTAAAAGTAATACATCATCTACTATTAGTCTACCGCAACACAATACAACATCCGAAGATGCGTTAATAGCATTGGTTAATTTGGGCATCAATAAAGGTGTGGCCGAAGGTGCCATCAAAAAATTGGGTAATGTTTCTGCCTTAACTGTTGAAGAAATCATCAAGCAGGCATTACGGATGCTTTAAATGACAAAATTGTTAGAATAGTAGATGGGTAAGCAGAATTTCGGGTACAAACTCTTGTTTATTATAGCCTTAGGTGTGGCTATAATGAATGCAGCTGCCCATAACCATCTGCCTATAATTGACGATTACGACACCCCGGCCGAAGACACCTCTGCCAAAAAGACCGATAGTACCAGTTCCAAAACTGATAGTAGTGCAGTAAAAGACACCTTCACAGTTCCGGACACTACTGTAAAATTAAAATTCCCATTATACGATAAAACCGGGGACCCTGTAGCCGATTACAACAGACCAAAGAGTATGGATTTTCCGGATGCAAAAAACGAAAAATCTGAATTTAGTTACGACCCGGACTCTAACAGGTACTATTACTCTAGCTATTTTGGTAGGCAGTATTCACGAACACCAACTTACTTATCTCTAGACGAGTATAAAAAATATCGTGGTAAAATAGACGAAGATGCCTATTGGCGCCGTAGGCTAGATGCCATGATGTTGTTTAACAAAAAACCCGAACTACCTCAAATGTATAAAGAAGGTATGTTCGACCGTATTTTCGGTCCAGGGGGTATAACTGTAAAACCTCAGGGTAACGTAGATGTAACTTTTGGAGGCAACTGGCAAAATATTAAAAACCCAACCCTTGTACAAAGAGCCCAAAAGTATGGCATCTTTGACTTTGACATGCAAATGAATGTCAACCTACTTGCTACCGTGGGCGACAAGCTTAAACTAAACATATCTAACAATACCAAGCCTAGCTTCGACTATCAAAACATGCAGAAGATAGACTACAATGGTAAGGAAGATGAAATGATTAAAAAGATTGAGGCAGGTAATATCAGCTTCCCGCTGAAAAGCAATCTTATCAATGGTGTTCAATCTTTATTTGGTTTAAAAGCTCAACTACAGTTTGGCAAACTATGGGTAACGGGGGTTATCTCTCAGCAAAAATCTCAACGTAAAAGTATAACCCTTCAAGGCGGTGCACAGGCACAGCAATTTTCTATAAAAGCCGACGCCTACGATGAAAATAAAAACTTCTTACTAGCACAATATTTTCACGACAACTATAACAAAGCACTTGAAAAATTCCCGATAATCAATTCTCAAGTTACTATTACCAAAATTCAAGTCTGGGTTACTAACCGTACAGGTACTGTTAATGGTGTAAGAGATGTACTCTGTTTTCAAGATTTAGGTGAAGTAAATCCTTACACTGAAATAATGAAAAATGGGGCTCCTGGTATAAGAGATGGGGTGCCTGACAACAGTAGTAATAGACTATATGCCCAACTATTAGTAAATCCTACAGGACGCCAGCAGCAGTATGCTACCAACAATGCTACTGATATTGGCTTGAAACAAGGTCAAGACTTCGAGCGTACTACTGCCAGACAATTATCTGCCACTGAATATTCTTTCAATCCACGCATAGGCTATATTACGCTAAATACACAAATGAATCCCGACGATGTATTGGGCGTAGCATACCGCTATACCTATAAAGGCAAAGTATACCAAGTGGGTGAATTTGCAGAAGATTTACCACCCGATACTACCAACCCAAAAGTACTATACCTAAAGCTCTTAAAAGGTACTGCTAACAGACCTTATCTGCCTATTTGGGATCTCATGATGAAGAACGTCTATACTTTAGGTGGTATGGGCTTAACTAGGGAGAACTTTACCCTAAACATCATGTATCAAGACCCGGGCGGGGGAGAAAAAAGATATATGCCAGAAGGAGCTAAAGAAGGTATTCCATTTCTTACGCTATTAAACTTAGACCGTCTAAACTCACAGAATATCGAATCTCCGGATGGAGTATTCGACTTTGTAGAAGATGTAACTGTAAACCTAAAGCAGGGTAAAATTATATTTCCGGTTCTAGAACCTTTTGGCTCTGACCTATCAGAAGCTATTGGAGCTAACGGAAATAGAGTATTGCAACGTAAGTACATCTTCCAACAGCTATACGACTCTACTAAATTTTTGGCTCAACAATTCCAAAGTGTAAACCGTTACATACTTAAAGGAACGTATAAATCATCTACCTCATCAGAAATTTTCTTGGGTGGTTTTAATATTCCTCAAGGCTCGGTAAGCGTAACCGCGGGGGGCACTAGACTTGTAGAAAACCAAGATTACCAAATAGACTATGGCTTGGGCCGAATAAAAATATTAAACACTGGTATATTAAGTTCAGGCATGCCCATTAATATACAGTACGAAGACAATGCCACCTTTGGTTTCCAACAGCAAAACTTTACGGGTGCAAGGTTTGACTATTACGCTAGTGGTAAATTAACTCTAGGTGCTACTTTTATGCGCTTAAAAGAAAGACCTTTTACCCAAAAAGTAACATTTGGGGATGATCCTATTAAAAATACGGTTATTGGTCTAGATGCTAATTACCAATCTGAAGTACCTGCTGTTACCCGATTACTCGACAAACTACCCATTTACTCTACAACATCTCCTTCTTTCTTAACGCTGAGTGGAGAGGTAGCTAGTATTATACCCGGTCACCCACAACAGATTAACAACCTAGACCCGGAGGGAGCCGTATACATAGACGATTTTGAAGGCACCACCAGCGCATATGACATGAGATTCCCTGCGGTTGCATGGTCGCTGGCTTCTACGCCATACGGAGCTACCAATCGCTTTAATAAAGAATTATTCCCTGAAGCAGCTACTAGTAATAAACTAACCTATGGCATGAACCGTGCTAAGCTAGCATGGTACAGTATAGAACCAACGCTAGTAGACCCTGGAACCGGAGTACCCGACTATGTAAAAAACGACTCTAACCAACATTACATACGTTCAGTGCAGATAAAAGATGTATTCCCTAATCGTCCTGCACAATCTTTACAAACTACTATGTCCACATTCGATTTGGCTTATTATCCAAACGAAAGAGGCCCCTATAACTTTGATGCTACCAACATTGACGATAGTGGTAAGTTACTTCGCCCACAAGACAGATGGGGCGGCATTACCCGTTCTATTGACAATACCGACTTTGAATCTTCAAACGTACAGTACATACAGTTCTGGGTAATGGATCCCTTCTTATCATGGCCTAGTGGTACTGTACCTAATGGAGGTCAGCTTTATATCAACCTAGGTTCGGTATCTGAAGATGTACTTAAAGACTCACGTTTATCTTTTGAGAATGGTGTACCATACCCTTTTGACAACTCTAAAGTAGATAGTACAGTTTGGGGCTATGTGCCTCGCTTTCAACAGCAAATAACGCGAGCCTTCGATAACGATCCTGCTGCACGCGCTGCACAAGATGTAGGCTACGATGAAATGCCTAGCGATAAAGAGTCTCGTCAATTCAAGGCCTTTTTAGACCAGTTAAGGCAGCGACTAGGTGCTACTAACCCTGCTTATATAAAAGCTGCTAGCGACCCTTCTAATGACGACTACCACTATTTTAGAGGTGCAGACTACGACCAATTAAAACTAGGTGTACTAGCACGCTACAAGGGCTTTAATAACCCGGAAGGCAACTCCCCTGTAACAGATCCTAACTCTGCTTTCGCAACATCTGCTACTACTATACCTGAGTCAGAAGATATCAATAGAGATAACACCCTTAATGAAGCTGAAAACTATTATCAGTATCGTATAGAGCTTAACCCAAATAATCTTGTTGTTGGTCAGAACTACATCATCAATAAGCAGATTACTAAAAACGTAAAACTACCAAATGGTCAAACAGCCGACGAAACTTGGTATCAGTTTAAAATACCTATTAGAGAATATAATGGTAAAGTAGGTGGTATATCAGACTTCCGTTCCATTCGTTTCTTACGTATGTTCATGAGTGGCTGGCAAGATAGTACTATACTTCGCTTTGCATCTCTAGAGCTTGGTCGTAGCCAATGGAGAACTTACAACTATTCACTTACAACTCCCGGTGAAAATCAGCCTCAACAAAACCTAAATACAGACTTTACAGTAACCTCTGTGAGTATTGAAGAAAATGCGTCTCGTACTCCGGTTAACTATATTATCCCTCCGGGTGTAAATCGTCAGTTGACTACAGGTAGCACTACCGGACAAGTAATACAACAAAACGAGCAATCGCTTTCTCTAAGAGCTTGTGCTCTCCAAGATGGTGATGCCAGAGCAGTGTTTAAAGAAGTGAATGTAGACATGCGTCAGTTTAATTATCTGCGTATGTTTTTACATGCCGAGTCTATGGTTGATCAATCTCCTGTAAAAGACGGAGATGTAAATGCGTTCATACGTATTGGTTCTGACTTTACCACTAACTACTACGAATATCGCGTACCACTTACTATTACACCTGCTACTATAAGCACCGACCCTAATGTGGTATGGCCCGCTGCCAATAATGTAAACATAACACTGGCAGAGTTGGTGAATGCTAAAAAAGAACGTGATGCACTTGGCGTACCCACCTATACTCCATACTACACTAAAGACTCTAAAGGCAACACAATTGTAATAGTTGGCAACCCAAACATTGGCGGAGCAAAAACCATGATGTTAGGTATACTAAACCCTAAAAAATCTAACAGCACACCTACCGACGATGGTATGGCTAAATGTGTGGAAGTATGGTTTGATGAAATGCGTATGGCTGGTACTAACGACCAAGTAGGATATGCTGCTGCCGGAAAGATGAGCCTGCAACTAGCCGATCTAGGTAGCTTAAACATGTCTGGTAGCATGCACACCCAAGGCTATGGAAACATAGACCAAAAAATACAACAACGCTCTCAAGACGACTTTTACCAATATAACGTATCAAGCAACCTGAACTTAGGTAAACTAATGCCTAAAAACTGGGGAGTTCAATTACCTTTCTTTATTGGCTATACCCAAAGTGCCAGCACACCTAAATACAACCCTTACAATCAGGATGTAAAACTTGTTGATGCCATGTCGGCACTTAACGATAGTAAAAAGGCTGATTCACTAAAAAGTGCTGCACAAGACTTTACTTCTATTACCAGTTTTAACTTCACAAACGTACGCATCAATGGCAAGAATGGCAAAACACGTATGCCATGGAGTATTAAAAACTTTGACTTCTCTTACTCTTACAACAACCAATTTAAGCATAACGCACTAGTAGCACTTGATATTCAAAATACACAACGCTTCAATGTAGGCTATACTTATGCCATAAAGTCTAAAAGCATAGAGCCATTCAAGCGAATGATTAAGTCTAAAAACAAGTGGTTTTCACCTATTAAAGATTTCAACTTCAATCCGCTACCAGCCAACTTCACTTTCCGTAATGAGTTGTACAGAATAAGCCAAGAACAACGTGCTCGTAATCTTGACGATGGCAGTGGATATCAAATTCCTTCTACCTTCTACAAGTTCTTTACTTGGACACGTACCTACAATATGCGTTGGGAGCTTACTAAATCGCTCAACTTCGACTATACAGCTACTAACGTATCTAGTATAGACGAACCATACGGACGTATAAATACAAAAGAAAAACGAGACTCCTTATTAGGTAGGTTAGCCACATTTGGCAGAAATACAAGTTTCAACCAAACCTTCAACTCATCTTACACTGTTCCGTTAAACAAGCTACCTGCTACAGATTGGATTAATCTTCGTTTGGGATATAATGCTACCTACACATGGACTACCGCTGCGCCTATTGCACGTTCATTAGGTAATACCATTGGTAATACCAGTACACAAACCATCACTGGCGATATGAACCTTACGCAGCTATACAATAAATCTAGATGGCTAAGGGCAATCAATAATCCACGTGTAAAAACAAAAGACAATAACAAATCTAAAGCCCCATCTAGTATAGATGGTAGTGGTAAAGATAAAAGTGAAGTTATTAGCCTAGTAAGTGGCGATAATGCTCCTAATCCACAAACCATGAAGAGCAAGGGTAAAGTAATAGGTGGTGGCGGACTTGCAGGCGATATAGATGATGTTAGCCCTCCTAAAAACGAGCCCCCTGCGGCAGGTGGCGGTAAAGGTGGTGCAGTTAATGGCGGTGGCAATAGTACAGCAGGCGGCGGCAACGCCGGAGGCGGTAATGCTGGTGGTGGTAATACTACAGGTTCTGGTGCCGGTGCAACAGGAGCTGGTGGTAGCGGTAATAACAGTGGAAGCAATGCAGCTGGTGGTGCTACAGGTGGCAATACCTCTGCAGGAGGCAATGCTGGCGGCACCAAAAATAATAGCAATACCGGCACAGCAGGTAATGGCAATACTACTAAAGGTAATACCGGTAATGGTACCAATAGCGGTAAAGGCAACACTAATACAAAAGGTAATACCGGTAGTGGAAGTAATGGCAGCAATGGGGCAACAGGTAATAATGGAGGAACGGGCAAAACCAATACTGGCACAGGAAACTCTGGTAATACAGGCACCACAGCTAGTGGCACAGGTAATGGCGGTGGTAGCAACACCAATGTGTTTGAGGGACTAAATATGGCCGATCTTACTGATGATGAGATAGACTCATTAATGGATGTTCAGAAGAGGCTTGACAAAGCTATGGCCAAAGCCGACCGTAAAAAAAGACGCAAAGAAAGACGAGATAAACGCAGAGCTAGAAGAGCTAAAACACCTACACTACCTGAACCGGTGAGAATGGTGGGCAAGGTACTGACCATGGTATCTCGTATTTCAGTGAACTATACTCAAACTGGTGGCACCACCCTACCTGGCTATATGGATAGCACGAACGGCATGGGTATCAATAGAAGTAACTTACAACCAGGACTAGGCTTTGTATATGGTTATCAACCTAACTATACATGGCTAGAGCAAAAAGGTAAAGATGGTAAACTAACTCGCGATTCTTTATTCAACTCTCAGTTTGTTCAAACCTATTCTCAAAACTTGAGTGCTACTGCCACGTTAAACCCTATAAAAGATTTACGTGCCGACCTTACCATATCTAAAACATTCAGCAAAACCCATAACGAGCTGTTTAAAGATACCGGTACAGGCACCTATCATCACTTCAACCCTAATGAATATGGTTCATTTAATATTAGTTACGTCACAGTACGTACTATGTTCAAAAACACATCTGTAACATCTGATGTTTACAAGCAATTCTTAAGTAATAGAGAAATTATTTCTAAACGCTTAGGTATGAGCAACCCATACACCAATGGATTAATAGACCCTAGTAATCCTAACTATTATAAAGGCTACACTCAGTTTTCACAAGATGTTTTAATTCCATCATTCATTGCAGCCTATACTGGGAGAGGTGCTGACAAACAAGCGCTAATAGACTATAAACACAATTCTGTAAAAGACAATCCATTCAAATACTTTATTCCGCTACCTAACTGGAAGGTTACTTATAATGGTCTTAGCAAGCTGCCATATATTTCTAAAATATTCAACAACTTTGTTATCAACCATACCTATACGGGCTCTATGTCTATGAACAACTTCAATACCAATCTATTGTTTAATGACTTGTTTGGCCTTGGCTTCCCATCATTTATTGATTCTAATTCGCGTAACTACGTACCATTCTATCAAGTAAGCAATGTTACGTTGGCGCAAGCGTTCAATCCGTTAATTGGTATTGATGCTGCATTAAAAAACAACATGACGTTTAAGTTTGAGTTGAGACGTTCTAAAACACAATCATTAAGTTTAACCGACTATCAAGTAAGTGAAAATACCAGTATGGAATATGTGGTAGGCTTTGGTTTCCGTAAAAAAGGACTACGACTACCATTTAAAGTAATGGGTGTGTCTAAACTTAAAAACGAGCTTATAGGCAAAGTAGACATAGGTTTCCGTGATGAGAAAAATAGCAATACATTCTTAGCTAATAATATTAGCGTAGTATCTCGTGGACAACAGGTTATTCGTATTTCACCGTCTCTAGACTATACTGCAAGTAAATACCTCACACTTCGTTTGTTCTTCGATCGTCAGCAAACCATACCATACGTTTCTACCTCTTACCCTACTACTACTACCAAGGCGGGTATCACGCTTCGTTTCACGTTTGCACAATAGGCTTAAGCAGTAATGAGGCTACAACAAAAAATACTATATAGTTTGGCTGCATTTGCGGCTATCATACTCTTAATTCAAATTTGGGTACCGGCATATTTTACCACTGGCGATGGCCCTTGTGTACTGTACAATGCCCATATACTTAAAGAGCTTTGGGCAAACAAAGACACCACTTTTTACAATACTTTTTTTTATATCAACTACGACCCTAATCCAAATTGGTTAGCGCTTTATCTGCTAGCACATTTACAGAGTATTTATAGTGCCGTCATAGCAGAAAAAATATTTCTTTCCCTCTACACCCTACTACTAGGTAGCGGTATGTTTTTACTACTAAAAAAACTAGATGGGAAAGACAAAAGTTACTGGCCCATAGCAATTGTAGGCTTTATAATCAGCCATACATTAGCCAAGGGATTTTACAGTTTCACATTAAGTATGGCTTTATTTCCCTGGCTACTACTAGTGTGGTATCGTTTTACAGACAAGCGCAATATTGCCAATAGCCTTTTACTGTTTGTTGTTACCGGCATAATGTTTTTCACACATCTGCTACCCTTTCTATATGGTTTCATTGTGTGTATATGTATACTAACGGCAGCAGCACTATCAGGTAAACACACAAATTCTAAAACTGCATGGGCATATTGGACAAAAAACTTTTTTGCATTTTTAGTTATTACAGCACCGTTTTTATTGCTCACCTCATTGTTCACTAGTAAGCAAGGCGGCATCCATCCTCAACTATCATTCTACGCCCGCAGAATATTAGACTTTGTTAAGTTCAGTTATGGCATTTGTTATAGTAGCCAAGAGGCAATTTTTGTAACAGCATCCGGAGTATTGATTACACTTCTACTTCTAATTTCAGTTTACCAAAGAATACGCGCAGGGAAAAAAGTAACAGAGTATGATGGCTATCTGCTAGCAGCACTAGTTATAGGTTTGGCATACGTTTACTTTCCAGAAGAGTTTATGGGGCGTATCATCATTATTGCCATGCGCACCCAGCCATTTCTATACTTTATGGCACTTTGCTTGCTTGCACTATTACTGCCTAAACGTATAAAAAACGCAGCCGCATGGGTTATACTCTTTTTGTTTTTAGGTATGAGTTGGAAACGATTTACCGTTATCAAAACCATGAGTAACGGTGTAGAAGAAATTGTTAGTGCTTGTAAAAATATAAAGCCATATAGCACAGTACTTCCACTATACTTTAATAAAAGTGGGCTAACACCAAAGGGTGACGCTATTGCAAATAAAAACTGGGTATTTTGTCATACTGCACAGTATGCCGGCTGTTCAAAGCCGCTTATATTTTTAGATAATTACGAAGCCAATACAGGCTATTACCCATTATTCTGGCAGGCCAATACCAACCCTTACCATCATTTGGGCATTAATCAAGGTTTTGAAGACATGCCCCCTGCTGCTAACATAGACGCATATACCGCCAGTACCGGAAAAACAGTAGACTATATAGTTACATGGTGCATGCCTGATACTATTCCTAATAATAATGGCTATGCAGTGCTGCATAGCCAAATAGTAAAAAACTACAATCTTATATTCACATCAGCCTCACATCGTGTGCAGCTGTATCAGCTTAATAAACACTAGTTATATAGTTGCTTGTTTTGTACAAACTGTACTAACGATGCCGAAACCTCCTCATCTGCAATAAAGCCTATCTGTATACCTACATCCGACGATACTCCATACATTTCTATAGCATGAGGGTCGGTATTAGAAATACTAAGCTCTTTTTGAAAGATAGTGTTTCTAATAATTACCCTTATACCCGGGGCTGCCACTATCTCTGCACTATCCATAAAAATGCAGTCCTCTATTATTAATACAGTATTGGCTTCTGTTGCAGCATATACAAAGGGAGCTGCAAATGAAACCCTGCGAAACACCACTTCCTGAACAATATCATCTGCAAATAACATGGGCTGACTAATAATACAGTCTGTCAACTCACTACATTTAATGCCGGTTTTTACCTGCTTCTGAGACTTTATAAGTTCGTTAAAGATGCCTGCCCTCCACTTATTATTATACAAGTTACCCATGCTCAAACTATTCTATATCAAATATAAACATTAACATCGAAATAACAAACTAATACTAATCATTCTTTCCTGGACGATTATTATTATCCTTACCCCAATTTTTATTAGGTACATTATTCATATAAAAGTCCATCTGCCCACCTTTCATTAATTCTTGATGCGTTATGTAAGACGCTGAAAAGTCTTTACCATTCAATGCCATTCGCTGAATGTACATATTCTTTTTGCTATTGTTATGGGCTACTATTTTCATAGTTTTTCCACTAGGTAGCTTCACAGTCACCTCATCAAATACCGGACTACCTATTACATATTCACCATTAGCAGGGTTGGCAGGAAACATACCCATCATACTCCATACAGCCCAGGCACTCATCTGTCCACAGTCCTCATTTCCTGCATAGCCTTCAGGCTCTGCTTTATACATAGAGTCTATTATTTGACGCACTTTTTCTTGCGTTTTCCAAGGCACACCCAAGTAGTTATACATATAGGCTATGTGGTGACTTGGCTCATTACCATGTGCATACTGACCAATAAGGCCACTTACATCAGGTGGTGCTGAACTACCATTTATTTGAGAACTCACCATAAACAAAGAATCTAGTTTCTTTTCTAGTCTTTGCTCGCTACCAAATGCTGCTGCTAAGCCCTTCACATCATGTGGCACAAAAAAGGTATACTGCCAGGCATTCCCTTCTTCATACATAGAGGTCTTCCAATCAGTAGATGCCAAATAAGGATCAAAAGGTTCAGCCCATGTACCATCTGCTTTTTTACCTCTTATAAAGCCCGATGCTTCATCAAATAACGGCTTCCAACTGCTGGCACGCTTCATAAACATATGGTAGTCATCCATCTTTCCTAGTTTCTTAGCTACTTGTGCTATGCACCAGTCGTCATAGGCATACTCTACAGTTAGTGTCACACTAAAGCTACCTTTATCCGTAGGCAAATAGCCATACTTTATGTAGTCTGGCGTACCTCTTTCCGACTGAAACGCACTCTTTTTCATAGCCTCATATGCATGGTTAGCATCTAAGCCAGGTGTATTTTTAAGAACGGCATCTGCCAATACCGGCACAGCATGGTAGCCACTCATACAGTTTGTCTCAAAGGTGCTTAAATCCCATACCGGAAGTAGTCCGTTCTCGTCATAGAAAGCCAGCATACTATTCAGTATATCTACATTTCTTATAGGCTGTGTAAGAGTAAAAAGTGGATTTAGCCCTCTAAAAGTATCCCAAAGAGAAAACACATTGTAACGCTGTCCTTTTTTCATCTTCAACACATTGCCCCAAGCATTTTTATAGTAGCCATCAGCATCTGAAAAAACCACAGGAGCTAAACAAGTATGGTATAGCGCAGTGTAAAATATCTTCTTCAGTTGATCATCTTTGGTTTTCACTTGTATTTTCTGCAACTCAGCTTCCCACTGTGCATCTGCTTTTTGTGCCACACCATCAAAATTCCAATCTTTAATCTCGCCTAATGCTTCAAGTGCTTTTTCAGGGCTTACTGACGACAAAGCCACTTTCATTAATAATGGTTGGCCATTTAGCTCATTAAAAACTAATTCACCATTGTATACATCTCCTGTTTCTTTTTCTTGCGCCACTTCACTATGAGTGCTCATATCATATACCTTCATAGCCTTTATAGGCTTAGATAGCCTTGCCGCAAAATATACTCGTTGCACGTCTGCCCAGCCTTTGCTATACCTATAGCCTACTACAGTCGAATCGTTAATAAGGTGTATTCTAGATTGTTTTGCATTATCATAGTTTATGGTAAAGCCCAGCTGAAAGCGTACATAAGGCGTAGTTCCTTTAGGAAACTCATATTTATGAAAGCCTACTCTGGTAGTAGCTGTCAAAGATACCTTTACCCCATTATCCATTAACACACTATACTTACCTGGCACAGCATGCTCATTTTTATGATCAAAAGGAACTTTAAAAAATTTAAAGCTATCATCTATATGGCTAGTATGTGGCAATACCGAAATATCTACCCAATCGCCACAACCAGTACCGCTTAAGTGCGTATGGCTAAAGCCTGCTATAGTATTGCTGCTATAGTTATAGCCACTACACCAATCCCAGCCTTGCACACCGTTATCCGGGCTCAACTGCACCATACCAAAAGGCACTGTAGCCCCAGGATAGGTATGTCCATGACCACCCGTTCCTATCATTGGGTCTACATACTTGGTTAATTTCTCTGCTTGTGCAGCTCTGGTTGTAGTTAACAGTAAAGCGCAGACAACTGCAATTCTATATAGCATCAGTACTTAAATTATTAATCGAAAAACAATGAAAATAGCTATCTTAACCTTATCCACAATATTTGTAGAATAAAGTCGAAGATAGCTACTTATACATAAAATTGAAAAAATATAACTAACTGAATAAGAATGCTATATCATCTTTAGTCAGCTTGCGCATAAAGGCATTGTCGTCTGACACCAACTCATTGGCCAAATTGCGCTTTTGCTCCTGCAATTGCAGCATCTTTTCTTCCAGTGTATCTTTACAAATAAGTCTATACGCAAAAATGTTTTTGGTCTGTCCTATACGGTGCGTACGGTCTATTGCTTGTTGTTCAACAGCAGGGTTCCACCATGGGTCTACTATATATACATAGTCAGCTGCTGTTAAGTTAAGACCTATACCACCCGCCTTCAGCGAAATTAGAAACACCCTGCAATCATGGTTATTCTGAAATTCATGAATAGCTTCTTCCCTTTGGGTTGATGTACTACTACCATCAAAATACACATGCGATACGCCCTGCTCATCTAGCTTCTGACGAATAAGTGCCAACATCCCTAAAAACTGAGAGAATATCAACACCTTATGGTCGCCCACGTTTTCAGTTATTTCTCTCGAAAGCTCATCTAGCTTTATACTATGATTAGGAAAACGCTCCTCGTCATTCATAATAGCAGGAGAATCACATATCTGCCTTAGCTTGGTCAGGCCCTGCAAAATGTGCATTTGAGACCGTTCCATTCCACGCTCCTCTATCATACCTAGTATCTGCGAGCGATAGGTATTTCTATAAGCATCATAAATTTTACGCTGCTCTGCTCCCATCTCGCAATACAGAATCATCTCTGTTTTTTCAGGTAAGTCTTTAGCTACTTGTTCTTTAGTCCTTCTCAGCAAAAAAGGATAGGTTAGCTTTTTCAATTGCTGTTTCACCTCTCCTTCGCTAAACTTATCTATAGGTGTAGCAAACTCACTCATAAAAAACTCTCTGCTGCCCAGCATGCCCGGGTTCAAAAAGTTCATTTGAGAATACAGGTCAAACGTATTATTCTGTAGTGGAGTACCACTTAATGCTAGCCTGTTTTTACAATGCAACAATAACGATGCTTTGGCTACTTGCGATTGTGGATTTTTAATAGACTGAGATTCATCCAGCACCACATAGTCAAAGTATATTTCCTTGAGCATTTTTATATCGCTACGCATAGTACCATAGGTTGTTATAATAACATCAAATGGCTCAAACGTAGCTACATTTGCCGTACGCTTTGGACCATGATGTATCATCTTGGTTAGCGTTGGGGTAAATTTGTCTATCTCTTTTTCCCAGTTAAACATCAAAGTAGTAGGACATACTACCAGATATTTAGGATTCTCATGCGTATTCTTATAATGCTGGAAAAATGTAAGCGTCTGTATGGTTTTACCAAGACCCATATCATCAGCTAATATTCCTCCCCAACCCGACTCATTCAAAAACTTCAACCACTGGAAGCCGGCAAGCTGGTAAGGTCTTAACACTGCTTGTAGATGGTCTGGCGGTTTTATAGTAGTATAGTCATTCTCAAGTATATTTTCAAGACGCTCTTTCTTTTGCTCTAGCTCGCGTAGTAAGGCTTCCTCATCTATCTCAGTTAGCAGCTCATCTAATACACTAAAGTGGAATTTCTTAAGCCTAATTTTATTACCCTTGGTTTCACCTACTTTTAAAAGCAGTGTAAACTTCTTCAACCAATCTTCTGGCAACAAACCTAAAGAACCATCTCCAAGTCTTACAAAATTTTGTTTCTGTGCTAAGGCCCTTTTTACCTCAACTATCGAAACTGACTGATCACCAAATTTCAAGTCTACCGATGTATCAAACCAGTCTATACCACTGCTTACATGTACCTCGGTTGTGGGCTTATGAGTGTTTATTCTAAGATTTTTTAATTGCTCAAATCCTCTTAGCTCCACACCCCACTCTTTTATTTGCTCTACAAACCTAAAAAACCAGTTGTTAGACAACACAGTACTACCAGGCAAATAGTAGAAGCCATCTTTTTTATTCAGTTGTATGTCACTATGCAGCGTGTTTAATTGCTGCATATACTCTTCTTCGGCTACGCTATCTCTTTTTACTATCCTTACTATACCTTTTAGGGGCTCTATTACATCACCATAATAGTTAGCAGGTATTTCTATACCTGCATATACATAATACGGTTGCATAATAAACATCGATTCTCTTTCTTTAAGATAAAGAATCTTTACAGGAGCCGACCGGTCAATGTGTTCTACAAGTTCTTCTGAAAAATGTACGTGTATTAGCCTGCTCCACCCCATCACTTTTTGCTCAAGAAACTCAGGCCACTCACTAGCTGTAACAGTTATTTTACCATCCGGCAAAAAAGCTTCTGCCAGCTGTAATTCCTGCATATTGGCTATACTGTATATAATATAGTCATGCATCAGCAAAGCTGCATTAAGCACCTTAGCCTTTTTAAAATCTACTGCCTGATTAGCTATTATCCAGTTAAGGGTTACTTCATATTTCTTACCTTTTTTGCTTACCTCTAATTGTGGATGTGCCATAGCGTCGCTAAAGGCTACTTGCTCTAACGATGCCGTTGTAATAGCACCTTTTTTAGAATGCACATATACAAAAGGGTGTGTAGAATATCTAGCCAACAGTTTCTGATACTTAGGAAATAAGTACTCCCACAGTTGGTCTTTTATATCTTGCTCGGGGTGGTCGGTTATTATAGTAGCATGGTCATGCATAATATCTCCAAATGGCATATTCTTTTGGAGATACTTCATCATTTCATCTACAGTAAACTTCCTACTTACCGGCAGTAGTTCTCTTTCATCTTCTTTAAAGCGCAGTGGATTAATATACTGGTTTAGCTCTAGCACTTCTACTTTCCCTTCAAACTGGCGTTCAGCTTCATCTGCCTTACCCTGTACCAACTGCATACTCATATATGGGAAGCGGGCTTCTTGCAAATCCAGCACTATACCTAGCCTATACTGGTCTTGTGGTGCAGTTACTATTACTGTAGGTTCTATTACAGGAGCCTCTACAGCCACAGGCTTAGCACCGGTGCCGCCAGCAGACACTTTTTTAATACTAGGGTCTAACACTCTTAAAAATGGCTTACCATTTTCATAAGTAAAAGTAAATTTACCCTTAAGGTCATCATTCAAGCTATAGCCATACTGTTCTAGCAGCTTGTTTTTCTGTACATCCCAATTCTGTAATCCCTGAAAATATTGCGGACCATGTTTTCTTAATACTTGTAAAAACACCGTAGCCTTGTGCACACATAGTGGAAATTTAGTTTCTGCACAGCCGCAAGAAGTATCAAAAAATCGTTCTTCGTTCTGCTTTATTATTACATGGTAATTAGCATTACCATCTTGCACCTCAGCCTCTATCCTATCTGTCTTACCCTTACTTAAAACAGCCCTACCCTCTGTAGCCCAGTCCTCAGCCAAATCCATAGCATCGGGTGCCGTAAATATTTGTAACACTTGGCGGCTTACTTGGCGCATACGCACCATAGTGTGACTTTGGTTATACGTCACATCTGTATTTTCAAAAAAACCACTCTGTATTATATCATTTAATTGAAATAATGCTGCAACCTCATGCCTGCATATTTCGCCCATGTTATAAGGGCACTGGCACCTAACCGCCAGTTCTTTAGGCTGTAGATATTTATTAATGGTAACGGTATAGTAGTTCTGATACAAATCGTTCCTAACCCTGAAACGAACCTGTTCTATTAGATGGTCTACATCTAACAGCTGCACACCCGAGGCATAAAATATCTTTTTACCCCTGCGGATCACCTCTTCACTACCATGATTGTATACGTACTTGAGTATTGCAGGTAACGACATGCACTGTAGATTGCCCGGTTGAAAAAAGCAATCTACAAAACTACCGAAAAATATAGTTTAATTGAAATATCTGTTTGTTTAAATGTGTGTTAAATACCCTTTGATACTATCTTTCATCAAAGTCTATTACCACTTTTTCAGTTCTCGGGTGCGACTGACAGGTAAGCACAAATCCTTTTTCTATTTCATCATGCTCTAGTGCATAGTTTACCATCATTTCTACCTCACCCTCTACTACCTTGGCTCTGCAGGTGCAGCATACCCCACCTTTACATGCAAAAGGCAAATCTGCACCGTTCCTCAAGGCAGCATCTAGTATGCTTTCATCGTTAAAGGGCACCTCCATTTCAAAAGTAGTACCATCTAGCCTAATGCTTACTTTACTCATTGGGCCTTTATTGGTATTTTCTGCCGATGCATCTTTAGCTTTCTGTGCCTTAGGTTGGTCAGGAGATGTAAATAATTCTACATGCACCTTATGCCCATCCATGCCCAAGCTGGTCAATTTCTCCCTTACAGATAGTATCATATCCTCAGGTCCACATATAAATGCCTCATCTATAGTCGACACATCTATTAATTGTCGGCATAGCTCTTCACATTTTTCTGCATTAATGCGCCCGTTAAACATAGGCACATCCATATATTCTCTACTTATAACGTGGAATATGCGCAAACGCTCCATATACTTATTCTTCAATGCCTCTATAGCCTCTCTGAATATAATAGTATGTCTGCTTCTGTTTCCATATACTAGGGTAAACTTACTATTGGGTTCTGTTTCCAATACAGTTTTCATAATACCCATAATGGGTGTAATACCACTACCTGCTGCAAATGCTAAATACTCTTTAGGCTTGCCTTCAGACGGTGCATTGGTAAACCTACCCATAGGAGGCATAGTTTCTAGTATATCTCCCACTTTCAATACCTCATTGGCATAAGTAGAAAACTTACCATTATCTACTTTCTTTATAGCTACACGCAATTCACCATCCAACGGACTGCTACATATGGAGTAAGAACGCCTAACCTCTGCTCCATTCAGTTCTTTCTTGAATGTAAGATACTGACCGGGCAGATACTTAAACAAATCTTGCTGAGTTGCAGGAACCTCAAATGCAATTGAAACACAATCAGCCGTTTCAGTACGGATATCGCTAACCCTTAAAGGATGAAATTTTAGTGCAGACATAATATTGAGGCACAAAAGTAATTAATAACGGCAAATACAAAACATGAGCATACTCACTCATTAATTATATCTTTTTAGATATAAAGACACCCATAGAAAAAACTAATACACCTAATATGGCACCAATACTATCTGCTACTATATCTAGCAGTTCATATGCCCTATGTAGTACAGGAAAAGACAATTGTAAAAACTCTATCAATGTGCCAAAAGCAATACCTAACACAGCTACTTGTAGGATTTTTCCAATTCTTAACTGTGGAGTACTACATAATACCAGAAAGGTAAACGTACCAAACATTACGAAATGTACCCACTTATCAGCTAGTGGCACATCTACTTTAGGAATAGTACGCGCGGGGGCAAGGCACCCAATAAAAATAAGCAAGGTCCATAGCCATGCTACAAACCTTGCTTGCTTTGTATATTTTGATTGGGGAGAAAATATCCCTTTCATTATTCGCCTACTAGTGCCTTGTAAGCAGCAGCATCTAATAATCCTGCTACTTCAGCCGGATCGCTTACTTCCATCTTAATCATCCATCCTTTGCCATATGGGTCAGTATTTACACTTTCAGGTGCATTTTCCAAACCGGCATTTACCTCGGTAATAGTACCTGCTACTGGCAAATAAAGGTCAGACACTGTTTTTACAGCCTCAACTGTACCAAAAATTTCATTGGCAGCTAGTGTCTGTCCTTCAGTAGAAATATCTACAAACACTATATCTCCCAATTCTCTTTGTGCAAATTCGGTAATACCTACTGTTGCTACGTTGCCCTCAAGGCTGATCCATTCGTGATCTTTTGTATAACGCAATGATGCTGGAAATTCCATTCTGTAAAATTTTGAGTAAAAGTAATAAAATCCTGTACAGTTTAAAATGACCTTTTTCTACATTTTTAAATATGAATAAATATACTATCAAATCTACCCTCTAAGTTCTTTTACATATTCGTTTTGCATTATTTATAATACATAAATCACTCAATCCGTATTTTATCTACATGTCGCATTCCTTTATTTATCCTACCCATTTTGTTGGTTATGCCACATTAATTGCTTATTTTAAATCACCAAATATTAACTGCATATGAAGATTCTGGACATTAAAGCAATGAACGGACCCAATTATTGGTCTGCTACTCGACATAAATTAATTGTTATGCTCCTTGATTTAGAAGAAATGGAGCAAAAACCAACTGATAAAATTTCCGGATTCTATGAGCGTTTAAAAGAGTTTATGCCCACCCTTTACGATCATCGTTGTTCTGAGGGTTGTCCTGGCGGTTTTTTTATACGTGTGCAGGAAGGCACTTGGATGGGGCATGTTATTGAACACATAGCGCTAGAGCTACAAACCCTGGCTGGTATGGATACCGGGTTTGGTCGCACTCGCGAAACCAAAGATGCAGGTATCTATCATGTAGTTTTTTCATACCAAGAGGCTAAAGCAGGTATTTATACCGCAAAAGCTGCGGTAAGAATTGCACAAGCATTAGTAGATGGCGAACCTTACGACCTGCAAAACGATATTCAAACCCTTCGCGAAATTCGTGAAGATGAGCGCCTGGGGCCAAGTACAGGCTCTATAGTAGATGAGGCTATAAAGCGCAAAATACCATACATCCGCCTCAACCGTCACTCCTTAGTACAGTTAGGCTATGGTATCAACCAGCGCCGTGTTCAAGCTACCATTGCTAGCACTACTAGTAGTATAGCTGTAGAACTGGCTTGCGATAAAGAGGAAACCAAAAACCTACTTGAAGCAGCAGAAATACCGGTACCTCGTGGCCGAATAGTATATGATGAAGAAGACCTACAAAGCTGCATAGATAAAATAGGCTATCCCGTGGTTACCAAGCCTGTTAACGGCAATCATGGTAAGGGTGCTACTACCAACATCCGTAACTGGGAAGATGCCGTAGCCGGGCTTAAAGCTGCTAAACAATATGGCAGAGCAGTTATATGCGAAAAATTCATAACGGGTAGAGATTTTAGAGTACTTGTCATTAACTACAAGTTTGTGGCTGCTGCCCTAAGAACTCCTGCTGCTGTTATAGGCGACGGAAAACACACCGTTAAAGAACTTATAGATATCGTAAATAGCGATCCTCGCCGTGGTTATGGGCATGAAAAAGTGCTTACTGCAATAAAAATTGACGACTTCACTATGGATATGCTCAATAAAAAGGGCTATACATTAGATACCATCATTGCAGATAAAGAAGAGCTTTGGCTAAAACCAACGGCTAACTTAAGCACAGGTGGAACCGCTACCGATGTTACCGACTTTGTACACCCTAGCAATGTATTCTTAGCTGAGCGTATTGCAAGAGTTATAGGGCTTGACATCTGTGGTATAGACATCATGGCCGATGACTTATCTACACCACTCGCAGAAAATGGGGGTGCAGTACTAGAGGTCAATGCTGCTCCCGGCTTCCGTATGCACCTAGACCCTACAGACGGTCTGCCTCGCAACGTTGCCGAGCCGGTTATAGATATGCTTTACCCTCCGGGCTCTAGCGCTCGCATTCCTATTATATCTATTTCGGGTACCAATGGTAAAACCACCACTACTCGCCTTATAGCTCATATAGTTAAGCAAATGGGCCATAAGGTAGGCTATACCACCACCGATGGTGTATATATACAAAACCAATTAATGATGAAGGGCGACTGTACAGGACCGGTTTCTGCCGAGTTTGTGCTTAAAGACCCTACAGTTGACTACGCAGTACTAGAATGTGCTCGCGGCGGCATTTTGCGTGCAGGCTTAGGCTTCCATAATTGCGATGTAGCTGTGGTAACCAATGTTGCCGAAGACCACCTAGGACTTGGAGGCATAGATACTATAGAAAAACTAGCTAAAGTAAAAGCCGTTACAGTTAATACAGTATTGCCTAAAGGTTTTGCCATACTCAATGCCGATGACGATTTGGTATACGGCATGCAAGAAGGTCTGCAATGCAAGGTTGCACTGTATTCTCTTAACGAGGACAACCCTCGTATTAAGCGCCATTGCGAGAAAGGCGGTATTGCTGCAGTTGCAGAGCATGGCTTCATTACCATTCTTAAAGGTGGCTGGAAAATTCGTGTTGAAAAAATCACCAATATTCCGCTTACCTTCTCCGGAATGGCCGAATTTAATATTTGCAACGTACTGGCCGCTACACTGGCAGCATATGTGCAAGATTTTAAAACTGAGGACATCCGCCAAGCACTACAAACCTTCGTACCATCTCCGGCACTAACTCCTGGCCGTATGAATATGTTCCACTTCCGCAACTATTCGGTAATGGTAGACTATGCACACAATACGCATGGCCTACAGGCTATAGGTAAGTTTGTTAAGAGCACCAACGCTTCTGTTAAGGTAGGTATTATAGCCGGCGTAGGCGATAGAAGAGATGAAGACATCATTTCTTTAGGCGAGACGGCTGCACGCATCTTCGACGAAATCATTATCAGACAAGATAAAAACCTTCGTGGCCGCTCCGATCAAGAAATTATCGATTTAATGCTGAAAGGTATTACTGCTATAGATGCTACTAAAAAAGTAACCATAATTCCTAAAGAAAGTGAAGCTATAGACCACGCTATTAAAAATGCTCAAAAAGACAGCTTCATTATTATTATCAGCGATGTTATTCCTGATGCTTTAGAGCAAATAAAACGCTACAAAGCCATTGAAGATGGTGCTTTAATAGAAAGTTAATAATACACATAGTATTACTACTACAAAATGCCACCCCACAAGGTGGCATTTTTGCTTATAAATAGATGCTGAACAGTAATTACATAATCCAATTTTTACATTTGTATTTATGACTATATTTAAAGTACTTTCGCACAGATTTTAACATTCAGAAATTCAAATAAGCAAAAACATAGTAAGTTTACAATCCGAAAGCTAAAACAACTCAATGGACCTGGAATTCAACAAGAACGAAGATGGAATGAAGCTGGCGGTGAGCCAATTGAAGCAGCGTCATGCACAAATAAGCCTGGGTGGTGGTAAAAAAGCCATAGACAGAGCTCGTGAAAAAGGCAAAATGGCTCCGCGTGAGAGAATTGAATATCTTATTGATAAAGACAGCGTCTTTACTGAGATTGGCTCTTTTGCCGGATACGAAATGTACAAAGAACATGGCGGTTGCCCGGCAGGTGGCACAGTTGCTGGTCTAGGATACATTTCTGGTCGCTTATGTGTTATTGTTGCCAACGATAATACCGTAAAAGCAGGAGCTTGGTTCCCAATTACAGGTAAGAAAAATTTACGTCTGCAAGAAATAGCAATGGAAAACGACCTTCCTGTTGTTTATATAGTAGACAGTGCAGGTGTTTACCTACCTATGCAAGACGAAATATTCCCCGACAAAGAACACTTTGGACGCATATTTCGTAACAATGCTCAAATGAGTGCGCGTGGCATTACGCAAATAGCTGCTGTAATGGGTAGCTGTGTTGCAGGTGGTGCTTATCTGCCTATTATGAGCGATGAAACCTTAATGGTAGAAGGCAATGGATCTATATTCTTAGCTGGCCCTTACTTAGTAAAAGCAGCCATAGGCGAAGATGTAGATGCGCAAACACTTGGCGGTGCTACCATGCACAATCAAATAAGTGGCATTGCCGATTACCGCTTCGATACCGAACAAGAATGTTTAGACCAAGTAAAGCGTATCATAGATAAACTAGGCGATCAACCTAAACAAGGTTACGACCGTGCAAAGCCAGTAAATCCCGCTCGCGATATTAAAGATATTTATGGTCTGGTATCTGTTAACAACAACAAGCAGTTCGATATTGTAGATGTTATCAAATGTATTGTCGACAATAGCGAATTCGACCAATTTAAAGAAGAATATGGCAAAACCATAGTATGTGGTTATGCCCGCATAGATGGCTGGGCTGTGGGTATTGTAGCTAACCAACGCAAAATTGTAAAAAGCGGTAAAGGAGAAGTGCAGATGGGCGGCGTTATCTATAACGATAGTGCCGACAAAGCTGCTCGCTTTATCATGAATTGTAATCAAAAAAGAATACCACTAGTATTCTTACAAGATGTTACTGGTTTCATGGTAGGTAGCCGCAGCGAACACTCTGGAATTATTAAAGACGGAGCCAAGCTGGTTAATGCTGTTGCAAACAGTATAGTACCTAAAATAACCATCGTTATTGGCAACTCATACGGAGCTGGCAACTATGCTATGTGTGGCAAGGCATACGATCCTCGTTTTATTTACGCATGGCCTAATGCACGTATAGCAGTTATGGGTGGCGAACAGGCCGCTAAAACACTTTTACAAATTCAGGTAGCTTCTTTAAAAGCTAAGGGCGAAGAGATAGACCCGGTGGAAGAAAAAGCTATGCTTGACGATATTAAGGCAAAATACAACGAGCAAACCTCGGCTTACTATGCTGCGGCACGCCTTTGGGTAGATGAAATTATAGACCCGGCCGAAACACGCAGAGTTATATCTGAAGGTATTAATGCTGCTAATCATTCCAAAGAAAGAAAAGATTTCAGAACAGGCGTATTTCAAGTGTAGTATCCCTACACTTGAAATAGCTTACTGCTCCTACACCAATATACTTTTATGATTGAGATTAAGAATGTAAAGAAAAGTTTTGGCGATAAAACGGTACTTCACGACGTATCGTTTACCATGCAGCCGGGTAAGGCCAACCTTATCATAGGTAGCAGTGGTAGCGGCAAAACAGTGCTGATGAAAATCATGATTGGCCTAATGGATGTAGATTCTGGTTCAGTAATTTATGAGGGTAAAGACATTACCCAAATGAATGATAAAGAACTAAAAGATTTACGCAAAAGTATTGGCATGCTTTTTCAAGGCAGTGCCTTATTCGATAGTAAAACGGTAGAAGAAAATGTAATGTTTCCGCTTGACATGTTTACTAAAGCTAGTAAGGATGAAAAGCTACGCCGTGTAAATGAAGTACTAGACCGTGTTAATCTAAAAGACGCCAATAAAAAATACCCGGCAGAACTAAGCGGTGGTATGAAAAAACGAGTGGCGTTAGCAAGAGCTATTGTTCAAAATCCTAAATACCTTTTTTGCGATGAGCCTAACTCTGGCCTAGACCCTAAAACATCTTTGGTTATTGATAGGCTTATTATGGAAATCACCAAAGAGTATAATATCACCACAGTTATAAACACCCACGACATGAATACCGTTATGGAAAGCGGAGATCATATCTTATTCATGTACCAAGGCTACAAACAGTGGGAAGGCTCCAATAAAGACATCATCTTTAGTAAAGATGAAAAACTAAACTCCTTCATCTTCGCTTCAGAATTCTTAGCAAAAGCCAAAGAAATGAGCATGATTGAAGCTAGAAATAAATAATCAATTCTTTCACATCATCTTATAAAAAGTAAACCGCCCCTTATCAAGGCGGTTTTACTTTTTATAAATTATGCTAGGTACTAGCTACATCCCGTTGTAGTACCACAGTTAGGGCACATATAGCACGTACCATTTCTTAAGGTTATGTTTCCGCAGCTACGGCATGCCGGTGCATCTGCACTAGTTCCCATTAGCTTCTTTACATCAGCACTACTCGTCGCATTCACAGCCGCCGGGGCTGCTGTTTTCTGTGGCTTTACACCAGCATTAGCACTTGGGGCAGTCACACGCACTTGCGATAATGGTTGTAGCAGGCTACTTGCTGTTTGCGCTTCCTCATCTTGTATTCTATGAGGGTCTGGCACATGCACCAAATCATCTCTGTCTAAATACTCATAAGCCAGCACTCTAAAGATATAATCTAGCACCGATGTCGCAGAACGCAGGTTAGGATGCTCTACCATTCCCGATGGTTCAAACCTGGAGAAGATAAACTTATCTACAAACTCTTCAAGCGGCACACCATATTGCAAGCCTACCGATACAGCTATGGCAAAGCTATTCAGCAAGCTACGCATAGTAGCACCTTCTTTAGCCATATCTATAAATATCTCACCTAGTGTACCATCACCATACTCACCTGTTCTTAAAAATAGTGCCTGCCCACCTACTTTACCTTTTATAGTATAGCCTCTGCGTTTAGCTGGTAGTTGTTTGCGTTCCACTATTCGGCTCAGTTGGCGCTTCAGTTGCGTATCAGGACTATCCTGCACACGCCTGTTCACCTCCTCCAATAGTTCATCCACAGTTAGCCTGCTTAGATCTATCATTTGAGGCGCTTCAGTTGTAGTAGCTTCTACTGCCTCTGCATCTTCTTTTTTCTTTTTACTATCGCTCTTATTACTTAGTGGCTGGCTTAGCTTAGAGCCATCTCTGTATAGTGCACATGCTTTTAACCCCAGCTGCCAACTTAAGTAATAACAATCTTTTATTTCATCTACACTAGCCTCATTAGGCAGATTTATCGTTTTAGATATAGCACCACTAATAAATGGCTGCACAGCACCCATCATTCTTATGTGGCCATGTGCATGTATATAACGCTCTCCTTTTTTACCACACTTATTAGCACAGTCAAACACTGCTAAATGCTCCTGTTTCAAATATGGAGCACCCTCTACAGTCATAGTACCACACACATAGTCGTTAGCAGCATCTATCTCATCATCAGTAAAGCCTAATTCATGCAGCAAGCTAAAGTCTGGTGCATAGTATTGTTCTGGTGTAAAACCTAAACGTTGTAAACACTCTTCGCCTAAAGTATATACATTAAATACAAATCCTGCTTCAAACGCACTCTCCACAGCCGTATCTAGCTTCTTCAACTCTTCCGCTATAAATCCTTTTTCACTCAACGATTGATGATTGATGTAAGGAGCACCCGCAAACGTGCCATGCCCTTTAGCATGCTTCACTATAGCATCTATCTCTTCAGGTTTATATCCTAGTTTTCTCAATGCAGCCGGTATAGACTGATTGATGATTTTAAAATAGCCCCCACCTGATAGTTTTTTAAACTTTACTAGCGCAAAGTCTGGTTCCACACCAGTAGTATCACAGTCCATTACCAAGCCTATAGTACCTGTTGGCGCTATTACAGTAGCTTGAGCATTTCTGTAGCCATACTGTTCGCCTAGTTGCACAGCCTCGTCCCAAGCCTTTGTAGCTGCTCTTAATAGATAATCTGGGCAATACTTAGCATTTATGCCCATTGGCTTTATTTCTAGTCCTTCATAAGCTTCGGCAGCATCATATGCAGCTGCGCGGTGGTTGCGCATTACACGCATCATATGCTGTTTATTTTCAGGATACTTAGCAAATGGCCCTAATACCGAAGCCATTTCTGCCGATGTCTTATAAGCTACACCATTCATTATAGCAGTTATAGACCCTGCTATGGATCTAGCTTCCTCACTATCATATGGTATACCGCTTACCATCAATAACGAGCCCAAGTTGGCATATCCTAAGCCTAGCGTTCTGTAGTCATAGCTCAACTGTGCTACCTCAGGCGAAGGGAATTGTGCCATTAATACTGATATTTCAAGTACTACGGTCCATAAGCGTACCATATACTCAAATCCTTTCACATCAAATTCGCTAGTCTCCTCATTCAAGAAGCGTCTTAAATTCAGCGATGCTAGGTTACATGCCGTATTGTCTAAAAACATGTACTCCGAACATGGATTTGAGGCCCTTATGGCACCACCCTCAGGACAAGTATGCCATTCGTTTATGGTAGTATCATATTGTGTTCCCGGGTCTGCACATCTCCATGCAGCATAAGATATTTTATCCCATAAAGATTTTGCCGGGGTGGTTTTTAATGTTTTACCACTGCTTCGCGCAGTCATCTCCCAATCCCCGTTTTGCTCTAATACTTTAAAAAACTTATTAGGTATTCTCACAGAATTATTAGAGTTCTGACCCGATACTGTTTTATAAGCCTCTCCCTCATAGTCCGATGAATAACCTGCGGCTATCAATGCTGCTACTTTTTTCTCTTCCTCTACTTTCCAGTCTATAAAGGCCTCTATTTCCGGGTGGTCTAAGTCCAAACATACCATCTTAGCAGCCCTGCGTGTAGTACCACCACTCTTTATAGCACCTGCTGCTCTATCTCCTATACGCAAAAAGCTCATCAATCCGCTAGATGTTCCACCTCCGCTCAGCTTTTCTCCTTCAGCTCTTATGTTAGAATAGTTAGTACCTACTCCCGAACCGTATTTGAATATTCTGGCCTCTCTCACCCACAAATCCATAATACCACCCTCATTTACCAAATCATCATCTACACTTAATATAAAGCAAGCATGTGGCTGAGGACGCTCATATGCATTCAACGAACGTTCTAATTTGCCCGTCAATGGGTCTATGTAATAGTGTCCTTGCGCTTTACCATCTATACCATAGCTACTAAACAGCCCGGTATTAAACCATTGTGGCGAGTTTGGTGCACAGCTCTGCAACATAATGCTGTATACTAGCTCATCATAAAACACTTGAGCATCATTTGTTGTTGCAAAATAGCCATAACGCTCACCCCAGCTTCTCCAGCAATTGGCCATCCTATGTGCCACCTCTTTTATGGAAGTTTCTCTACCTAGCGTACCATCTTTCTGCGGCACACCGGCTTTCCTAAAATATTTCTGGGCTAGTATATCTGTAGCTATTTGCGACCAGTGTGCAGGCACCTCCACATTAGTCATTTCAAATACTTTCTCACCATTCGGATTCCTGATCACCGATGTGCGGTAATCATACTCGAACATATCATACGGACTAACGCCATCGCGCGTATATTGCCTGCTGAAAGCCAAGCCTTTTATGGGTGTGCCTGTGTTCATATTATTAATGTTGTTTTGCTGAGTGTTTTTATAATTGTTGTGCTGCTGTAATAGGGTGTGTCTAGCTAAATTATTCAAAAAAACAGTCCATCTTCCACTATAGAAATTAACCCCATGTGGATAACCCACGAAAGCCAATACTGGCGCATATTTAAGCTTAAAATAAGCGGTCAATTAATCAAATTAAAATTAAAACAATGTTCAATTAATTGAAAATAAAATAATAATCAATTAACATTAGCATAATACTCCAAAAAGATGCTTTAAAACCTCATTTTTAAGCACCTATGCTTTTATAGGTAAAAACAATAGAGAAATTCATAAAAATACCTGCCTATGATCGCTAGTATAGCACTCAACCACACCTCAATAAGACTGTAACATTCTGGTTATTTATTTTGCTCTTCTAGCATCTACCTCTATTAACAATTAAAAATTATCACATACAGAATCCACTGCAAGTAAGCACTACAAGCAATCCCCCCGGCTACAAATTATAAAATACTGTGTTACAAGACTATATATCAACCCTAAAGCACTTGTTAAGCATTATTAATCAATAAATAATATCACTTGCTAAGGTTGGTAATTAATATTTTATTCAACATAAATTTTCAAATACTTAAAACTGCTACTAACTAATACAACCTACCTAATGGGGTAATTGATTATCTTTGTTAGTTAAAGAGTTGAAGAGCTTATAACATATAAAATATCTTTAATTCATATTAATTCAAAACTAAATTAAAGCCGTAACAACTACTTAATTTATTAGGTAATTAAGGCATAAATATCTAAGGAATTTGAAACAGATCATTCAATCGTTCAAAACAGGAGAAACTATTTTAGAAGAAGTGCCGGCTCCTGCAGTGAGAAGAGGACACGTTTTAATTCAAACAACTCGTAGTCTTGTTTCTCTAGGTACTGAAAGAATGTTGGTGGAGTTTGGTAAAGCCAATTTATTTCAAAAAGCACGTCAGCAACCTGACAAAGTAAAACAGGTACTTGACAAAATAAAAACTGAAGGACTTAGGCCTACTTTAAATGCCGTATTCAATAAACTGGGTCAACCTCTACCTCTAGGTTATTGCAATGTAGGCAAGGTAATTGCCGTAGGTGCCGATGTCGATGAATTTAAAATAGGCGACAGAGTGGCTAGTAATGGCTCACATGCCGAGTTTGTTTGTGTTCCTAAAAACTTAACCGCCCACATTCCTGATAATGTCAGCGATGAGGAAGCCGCCTTTACCGTTATTGGCTCTATTGGCTTACAAGGCATTCGCCTTTGCAATCCTCAGCTAGGCGAAACCATAGTAGTGGTTGGTCTTGGGCTTATTGGCCTTATTACTGCCGAACTACTGGTGGCTAATGGCTGTAGAGTAGTAGGTATAGATTTAGACCCTGCTAAAATTGCCATAGCTAAAAAGAAAGGCATAATTGCTATCAATCCTCGCGATGGTATAGATACTGTTAACTATGTTACAAATCTTACTGATGGTATAGGTGCTGATGGTGTTATCATTACTGCCTCTGCTAAAACAGACGAAATAATATCCCAAGCTGCAAGAATGAGCCGCAAACGTGGTCGCATCATTCTTGTTGGTGTTATTGGCTTGAATCTTAGCCGTGCAGAGTTTTATGAGAAAGAATTGACCTTCCAGGTAAGCTGTTCTTATGGCCCTGGCCGCTACGACGATAAGTACGAAAAAGACGGAATAGATTATCCCCTACCTTTCGTCCGTTGGACAGAAAAACGCAATTTCCAATCTATACTACAAGCTATTGCTTCCGGTAAGCTAGAGGTTGCCTCTCTCATTACTGAGCGTGTTCCTCTGGCCGACTATAAGAAAATATATGGTAATATTGGTAATCCTAATGCCATTGCCTCTATATTACAATACCCTGAAAACAGCAACAATGCTGTTAGCATAAAAATAGCAGATGGCGCATTTGGTGCAGGCAAAGGAAATATAGGCATCATAGGTGCAGGCAACTTTACTGCCATGACTATGTTACCTGTGCTTACAGAAATTAAAGCTCCGCTTTATTCAATAGCAAGTGCTGCCGGCCTTTCAGGCACCACACTAGCTAAAAAACATAAAATAGCCAATAGCACTACAGACTATCAAACTATTATTAAAGACCCCAATGTAGATTTAGTCATCATTACTACGCGCCACAATTCGCACGCTAAAATGGTGAAAGAAGCACTAGAAGCGGGCAAACATGTTTTTGTTGAAAAACCTCTGGCTTTAAACAAGCAAGAACTACAAGAAGTAATAGATGCATACAAAGGCGATAAAACACTTACTGTAGGTTTCAATCGTCGTTTTTCTCCTCACATGCAGCAGGCTAAAAAACTAATAGGTAATGTACCTATGAATGTTATAGCCACAATGAATGCGGGCGCCATTCCACCTAATGTATGGGTACACGATATGAGTGTAGGTGGTGGCCGTATTGTTGGTGAAGCATGCCACTACATAGATTTAATCACCTTCCTTACAGGCAGCCGAGTAAAATCGGTTTGTATGAATGCTCTTGGAGAAAATCCGCAAATTAATACCGACAATGCCTCTATACTTCTACAGTACGAAAATGGAAGTACCGGTGTTATCAACTATTTCTCCAATGGTTCTAAAGCCTACTCTAAAGAGCGTATAGAAATATATGCACAAGAGCGTACACTTATTACCGACAACTTCAGACTCACTGAAGGCTTTGGCTTCAAAGGATTCTCTAAATTAAAAACAGGTATTGATAAGGGTCATGCTGCTCAGTTCAAACTGTTGGTAGATAGAGTTAAAAACGGCGGCGCTCCGCTAGTTCCTTTCGAAGAAGCAATAAATACTACACTAGCCAGTTTTGCAGCTTTAGAAAGCTTAACTAGCCGCCAATGGGTTAATGTTCAATAATATTCTTAATAACAACACTTTAAGTCGCATATGCTAATAGACGTAATCGCAGGAGCAAGACCAAATTTCATGAAGATAGCACCCATCATTGATGCTATCGAAGTAAAGCAAAAAGAAGGCGTAGACATCCGCTATCGCTTAATACACACAGGACAGCACTACGATAAAAAAATGAGTGCCGACTTTTTCGAGCAACTGAATATCCCTACACCTCACTTCAACCTAGAAGTAGGTAGCGGTACTCAAGCTGAACAAGCAGGTAAAATCATGATTGGATACGAGCAACTTCTAATGCAGGAAGCTTGCGATTTATGTATTGTAGTGGGAGATGTTACCTCTACTATGGCTTGCTCTATTGCAGCTAAAAAAATGAACAACATTAAAGTAGCACACGTAGAAGCTGGCATTCGCTCTGGCGACTGGACAATGCCTGAAGAAATCAATCGTTTAGTTACCGACTCTATTACCGATTATTTCTTCACTACTTCCGATGTTGCTAATAACAACCTTAGAAAAAGTGGAATTCCTGAAGAGCGCATATTCTTCGTAGGAAATACGATGATTGATACCTTATTCAAACAAATGCCTCGTTTCCGTCAACCAGAAGTATGGTCAAAACTAGGTTTGAAGGAAAAGGAATACATCATCATGACTTTGCACCGTCCCGCAAATGTTGACAACAAAGAAAAACTAACACAGCTTATACAAGAAATAGTAAACTCTTCTAACGGCATACCTTTAGTGTTCCCTATACACCCTCGTACTGCTAAAATGATGGAAAGTGCAGGTATTAGTGCTAGCAACCTTCACTTAGTAGAACCTATGGGATATTTGGAGTTCAACTACATGGTTAAAAACTCAAAAGCAGTTATTACCGATTCGGGTGGCATCACAGAAGAAACTACTGTAATGAGCATCCCTTGTATGACACTTAGAGACAGTACCGAACGTCCTGAAACTTGCACAGTAGGCACTAACGAGCTTTTAGGCACCGACCCTAAAGCTATAGCACCTGCTATGGAGCGCTTATTCAGTGGCAACTGGAAAAAAGGCGGCATCCCTCAACTTTGGGATGGCAAATGTGCACCTCGTATAGTAGATCATATTATAGCCTTGTTTGGCTTATAATTGTTCAATGCATTTATGAACATCAACACTGTAGAACATAATGATACTTTGCTTAAAGCCTTACTCCCTATGGGAGATAAGGCTTTACTGCTAAAGAAAGATTTATCTATTACTGCAGCATACAACAACAATACACACACCAACCTTCCTGAGCAATGGCCTGCACACCTCAATCAGGCCGACACACCATTACTCAGGTGGATGAAAAGTATCACCCAAAAAGCCTTCCAATCTGCTACTTATATAGCAGAAGAAAAAGCTATTGAAATAAATGGCACTTTTTTATTCATAGAGCTTAAAGCCTTTATTTACGAAGAAGACACAACCGTTCTGCTTCTGCTTAAAGTATTAGAAAATAGTAGTGTCAACAAATGGCGTTTAGCACTAGAAACCACAGGCCTATGTATGTGGGAATTCGATGGCAATACTAATACCATCTCATTTACACCAAGCATTCAAAACATCTTAGGCTACGAGCCTCAAGAAATTGGCCCTTGTGCCGACTGGTTAAAAAAATTACACCCTGAAGATCTACCAGTATTTGAACGTACAGTGCAAGAAACAGTAGAGGCAAACAAAGCATTCTATTGGCTAGAAATGCGCATCTGGCACAAAGACGGCTACTACAAATGGATACTTAGCAAAGGGGCTATTCTTGAAAAAGATGCCAATAACAAAATTATTAAGGCCATAGGCACCCATACCGATATTGACGCTAGAAAAAAACTAAATCTCCGCTATCTAGACAATTTAACGTTGCTAGATACGCTAATAAGTAATTTTCATGATGGCATATTGGTAAACGGCTCCGATGGCAAAATCCTCTACACTAATCAAGAATACTGCAACATCTACAACATTCCTCTTTCGCCTGAGCAAATGAAAGGAATGACTTTAGATGAAAACATACAAGACAGAAAGCACTCATTCCTAAATCCCGATGCATACATTGAGCGCATTAAGGAAGTAACCGAGGCTCGGACACCCGTTTATAATGATATATCCGAGTTGGTAAATGGGAAAATATACAGTAGAGATTATATACCCGTAAACTTCAAAGACGGCTCTCAGGGAGAAATTTGGAAACTGAGAGATATTACAGAACAAAAACAGGCAGATAAGAAGTTTGAAGAACAGCGCTTGTTCTACGAAATGATACTGAATAGCATGCCTATGGATATTGCGGTACACAATCCGCAAGACCTTAGCTTACTATACATAAACCCAAATGCTATTAAAGACCCTCAAATGAGGGAATGGATTATAGGTAAAACGCTTGGCGATTACTATACTTTCCGCAATAAAGAACCACTGGAAGGACAAATCCGTCAACGTCATCTGGAAAAGGCTATTAGTACCAAAAAACTAGTATCGTTCGAAGAGCATTTGGCAAGTAACGATGGCACTGATAAATACTATATCCGTTTCATAAAACCAATTCTTAACAATGACAATAGCATTTATCTCATACTAGCTTATGGTATAGATATCACCGACCGCAAACATGCCGAAGACGAATTAAGAACCAGCAGAGACACCTTCTCTAATGCCTTCAAACATTCAGGTATTGGTATGGCTTTAATTAGCCCTAAAGGTGCTTGGCTAGATGTCAACGATACAGTCTGCAAAATGACTGGCTATAGTCGTGAAGAACTACTAGACCTTACCCTGCAAGATATTACCCACCCAGATGATATTAGCATCGATTTGGACATGATCCACAAAATGCTAAATAGGGAATTATCTTACTACAACCTTGAAAAAAGGTATATATCTAAAACCGGAAAAACCCTTTGGGTACTATTATCGGTTTCACTTATCTGGAACAAAAACGGTACGCCAAAATTCTTCTTATCTCAGCTCATAGACATTACAGCTCAGAAAGAATTAGACGAACAACTAAAAAGAAAAAATAGCGAACTAGAAGCCGCTAAAACTAGCCTGCAAGATAAAATCCAGCAGATGGATGAGCTAAATCATATCATTGCTCATAACCTAAGAGGCCCTGCCGGAAATATTAAAATGGTATCTGAAATCCTAGCCAATGGCAAAGATGATGAACAACCTATCTTCGAAACACACGAAGCTATAGATATCATTCATAAAAGCAGTATTGCTCTTATGAATAGTTTAGAAACACTAATGCAAGCCGCCCAAATAAAGCTGAATAATAAAATTCAGTACGACGACTGCAACGTGAATACTATTATTAGTAACATCGTCAATCAGCTACATGCTTCCATCATAGAAAAGCATGTCGACCTGAAACTAAATATCGAGGTAGATCACATCAAGTATCCACAACTCTATTTAGAAAGCATTTTCTATAATCTTATTAGTAATGCTATAAAGTACAGTACCACCGATCGCCAACCTGAAATCCAGGTACGCACATTCACCAAAAACGACAAAATTGTTATTACTGTCCGCGACAATGGTTTGGGCATCGATCTAAACAAATATCAAAATAAGGTCTTCAAGCTCAATCAAGTGTTCCACACAGGCCACGACAGTAAGGGTGTTGGTCTGTTTATGACAAAAACACAAGTGGAATCACTAGGCGGTAATATCCGCGTCATAAGTGAACCTAATATCGGTAGTGAATTTATTGTAACGCTTTAACCAATACAGTACGAATGAGTAAAATAGGTAAGATTCTGAATTTAATGAGTAATATGGGGCCACGCTATGTATCCTTTCGTGCACAGCACGAAGTGATGCGCCGTAGTGGTTTACTAAAAAAGAAATTCCCAACCAATCCTCCTTACGTTCAGCATCTTACTTTACAAGACTGGAAAGCACTTCCCGTCAACTTCTTCTTCGACGGAAAAGAAAGCCTAAACATTCCGGTAGATGCCAATACCGATTTAAAAGAACGCTACGACAACTACTGCCAGGGAAAGTTCTTAATGTTCAATAGTTTCTTAGCTGACTTAGGCACCAATTACGACTGGATAACCAATCCCGACTCCGGATATAAATACGATATAAATAAACACTGGACAGAAATCCCTGACTACTCTAAGGAAGCCGGAGACATTAAATATGTATGGGAAAAATCTCGCTTCTCTTATTTATATGATATCATTCGTTACGACTATCATTTTAAGGTCGATTGTGCACAACTAGTATTTGCAGACATTCTGTCTTGGATCAAGCACAACCCTGTCAATTGTGGCCCCAACTATCGTTGTAGTCAAGAGATGTCATTACGTGTCCTCAACTGGACATTTGCACTGTATTATTATAAAAATAATCCGGCACTTACCGAAGATATTTTCAATCAAATGCAGCATGTCATCTACTGGCACCTGCACCACATATATAACAACATTAATTTCTCCCGTATAGCCGTTCGCAACAATCATGCTATTACCGAAACACTAACATTATATCTCGGCGGCATGCTTTACCCTACGTTCCCCAATGCTGCTACTTGGAAGAAAAAAGGCGAAGAATGGTTCACGCAAGAAGTAGCCTATCAAGTTTATGAAGATGGCACCTTCTTACAATACTCCATGAACTATCACCGCATAGTTGCACAACTGCTTACTTGGGCCATAACACTTGCCGATTTAAATAAAGAAAAACTATCCGAAGTCATTTACAAACGTGCCAAATCTTCATTTATATTCTTGCGCACCTGCATGGTAGATACCAATGGATACCTACCAAACTATGGCGCCAACGATGGTGCATTATTCTTCCGATTCACTAACAGTCACTACCGCGACTATCGCTCTCAATTACAAGCATTAGGTGCAGCTATTGGTTGCCAGGCTTTGTTTAATGAGCATTGCGAAGAGGCTCATTGGTATGGCATTTATAGCAACGCACGAAAAATATGGACACCTAAAGAAGGTATTCATGAATTTCGTTTAGGTGGATACTACATCATTAGAGAGCCGGAAACACTTACCTTCATCAAGTGTGGTGGATATAAAGACCGTCCGTCTCAGGCAGACAACTTACACCTAGACATTTGGTACCAAGGCGAAAACATATTACCAGATGCTGGTAGTTATAAATACAATACCGATGATGCTACTATCCGCTACTTCAGCGGAACGGCGTCTCACAATACCGTTATGATTAACAATAGCGACCAAATGCTTAAAGGCGGGCGCTTCATATGGTATTACTGGACACAATGTATAGATGCACAGATAGCCGAGAACACTGATACTTTTACATTTAGTGGCACTATTAGTGCATTTGCACATTTAGGCAGTGGCATTACCCATACGCGCAATATTACCAAGCAAAAAGGCACGGCGCACTGGATCATTGCCGATCATATCGACGGCATCCCTGCCGGAGCTACTATGCAGCAGCTTTGGCACATCAACGATGCTTATGCACCTCACGTCACTATCATTGCCAACAATCAGCAGGGGCAAACAATAGCTCCACTCCAGCAAAAAGGTTGGGCATCATCCTTATACGGACAAAAATCTCCAACTTTAGAGCATATTTTTCAGTCCAATACACCCCACATCACTACTAATATTCACTTAAAATAAGTTCACACATTAACAATAACAACAGCACATGAATATATTATTAGTTCACCAGTACTTTTTAGAAGAAGACGATCCCGGAGGTTCCAGATGGAACGAATTAACAAGAGTATGGACAGACGAAGGACATACAGTTACAGTGTTGGGTGGCATGATGCACTATAACGGCAATGCTAAGCGCGATGAGTATAAAGGCAAATACTTTGTAAGTAAAAAACAAGGCAAAGTAAATGTATGGCGTTGCCATGTATCAGAGGCATACAACAAAAACTTCTTAGGCCGCCTTTGGGGCTATTTTTCTTTTATGTTCTCATCATTATATGCAGGACTATTTAAAGCAAAGGGCAAATTCGATGTAGTTATAGTTACCTCCCCACCTCTATTTGTGGGTATCAGTGGTTATCTTATCTCACGTCTGCGTGGCATGCCATTTGTTTTCGAGGTTAGAGATCTTTGGCCTGAATCTGCTATCGATACCGGTGTACTTACTAATAAGCTCATTATAAAGCTAGCTTATGGCGTAGAGGCCTTCATCTATCGCACTGCTAAACTCATTAACGTATTAACACCTGCTTTCTATAAAACACTTCGCGACAAAAAAGGCATACCGGAAAATAAGCTTATTCAAATATCCAATGCCTCAGACTTCAGCCTTAGCGAAGATTTGTTACGCACCTTCGATGCTGCTGCATTTCGTAAAGAGCACAATTTAGAAGGTCATTTCGTAATCACCTACGTAGGTGCTCATGGTGTGGCTAATCATCTGGAGCAAGTACTAGATGCTGGTGAAGCACTAAAAGACACCAATGTACTTTTCCTACTCATAGGTAATGGCATGGAAAAAGAGCGACTTAAAAAACTTCGTGAAGAGCGTGGTGTTAATAATGTCCGCTTCTTAGATAGTGTTCCAAAAGCCGAAGTATTCCGCTATATCTTAGCATCAGAAATGGGCGCATCTATTCTTAAACGGGTAGATACTTTCAAGACTGTATATTCCAACAAAACCTTCGATTACATGTCTTGTAAAAAACCTATTCTTATGGCTATAGATGGGGTATCTAGAGAACTGGTTGAAGATGCTAAAGCAGGCTGTTATGTAGAACCTGAAAATACTGCCGAGTATAACAGAATCATTCGCGAATACCTAGCTGATCCTCAAAGGCTCATAACCGAGGGCGAGAATGGATATCGTTATGCTAAAGAAAATTTCGACCGTGAAGTATTGGCTAATAAATACATTGGTTATATAGCCAATGTGGTGAAAAAGAAATAAGAGAACCATATGAAGACATCTTTGTCAACTAAACTATATGTCAATATCATAAAGCCTTTTTGCGATGTGCTGGTGGCCACTATTGTGTTCACCTGCGCATTGCCGGTTTTTCTGGTTTTGGTTATACTCCTTATCATTGCCAATAATGGCAAACCATTCTTTTTCCAAAAACGTCCGGGCAAAGGTGAGCGTATTTTCAAAGTAGTCAAGTTCAAAACCATGAACGACAAAAAAGATAAAAATGGAAATCTTTTACCCGATGCCGATAGACTTACTGCCGTTGGTAGTTTTATCAGAAAAACATCTCTCGACGAAATACCACAGCTTATAAATGTCATCAAGGGCGATATGAGTATCGTAGGCCCTCGTCCTCTCTTAGTAGAATACTTACCATTATACAACGCTGTGCAAAAGCATCGTCACGATGTTAAACCAGGCATTACTGGTTGGGCTCAGGTCAATGGTCGCAACGCCATCAGTTGGAAACAAAAGTTTGAATACGACATCTGGTATGTCAATAACATCAGCTTTGTCCTCGATTTACGCATTATTTTCCGCACTATAGGAAAAGTATTTAAGAGCGAGGGTATCAACTCAGCCACAGCCGCTACTATGGAAAAATTTACCGGCAAAGAAGAAGAATAAATTATTAGTATTTCCCCCTAAAACACATCGCCAATGCTTACTTTCAATTTTACCCCCTACCCCACATTGCATACACCACGCCTTATACTTAGAGAGGTTACACATGCCGATAATCCTCAACTACTTTACCTACGTACCCATCCCGAAGTAATGCAGTACATCGATAGACCTATAAACGACACCCCCGAAAGCATTACTAAGTTCATAGATATGCTTGTTAATAATAGAATTAAAAATGAAGGCATATCATGGAGTATTTGTTTAAAAGAAGATAATGTTATGATAGGCGATGTTGCCTTTTGGCGTTTACAGCCCGAGCATCATCGTGCCGAAATTGGCTACATGCTACACCCCTCATTCCAGAGAAAAGGTATCATGAAAGAAGCTATACAAGCAGTACTAGAATACGGCTTCGAAACCATGAAACTACACAGCGTTGAGGCCAACACTAATCCACTTAATCAGGCATCTCAGCACCTACTACAAAGTTTAGGATTCCAACAAGAAGCCTACTTCAAAGAAAATTTCTTTTACGATGGTAAGTTTTTAGACTCAGCCGTTTTCTCTCTTATTTCACCTATTCCTTACCAAGCACAATAAGCCCAATCGCGTCAATAATATTTTTTATTCCCTTCTCATTGCTATATTGCAACACCTTTCTTTATGCGTAGCCTATTGCAATATATCATCGCTATCATTCTTGTATGCTTATCCTGTACAGCATGCAAGAAAGACACCTTGCATTTACAAAAAGTAATAAAGCTAGCCTCACCCACTACCAATAGAATCAACCGCCTTATTTATATCAACGATAGTATATCTCTAGCCGCCGGTGGGCTTATGTTCGATAAAGCAGAGATACTTACAGGCACCAATAATGCCTATTCTTGGTCGGTACAATCTTTTCCTGAGTCAGGCAAAGGCATTTATGGTGCTACATTAGGTAACAATGGTAAAGTTTATATGACAGGGTTTGATGGCACCGTTTTGCATAGTGCTGACAGTGGTCGCTCATGGTCATTCAATCGCATACAAGACTGGGAAAATCATGTAGCCATGGCCTATCCTACCACCAGCGATACAGGTATTTATCTTTATAGCCACCTTAACGATGCTGGTGCAGTTAAAATTGTAGATGCCAGCTTTAATGTCATTCATGCGTCCCGTTTCAAATTCGGGCTCAACAATATTTATATGCGCACTAAAGATACAGGCTATGTTACAGGCTATGGTGCCATTATGAAAACTACTGACGGCGGTTACAACTGGCAATTTCTCTCTCCCAAGTTCGAAGATTTTACGGCCATGTCGTTTTATCAAAATCATATTTGGGTATGCGGTTTCAATGGCAGCGTTTTCCATTCTGCTAATGGCGGTGCCGATTGGCAAAAGCTTAGAAATGGCAATGATATAGCTCTAATAAAATATCGAATGATAGATATGCTATTTACCGATTTAAATAACGGTTGGGCAGTCTGCGATAACGGTAAACTCATTCATACCAACGATGGTGGTCACCACTGGATGGAGTACGACGCTTTTACCACACAAGCGCTCCGTTGTATCAAATTATTACCCGATGGCACATTTCTTTTGGCAGGCGATGGTGGTGGCTTATATCGCGTAATCCCTTAAATATCAATCAAAAACAATATTTTCTTATACATTAATACCAAATGTGTATCAAAATTGTTTTTCGTTTCACTACATAACCCTACATTCGCAACCGCAATTTTTGAATTTAGAAATGATGGAATATGCCAGCGGAGTATCAGCCGCATTAAACTTAAGAAAACAAGACGTAGACGCTGTACTACAATTATTAAATGAAGGAGCTACTATTCCTTTCATTGCTCGTTATCGTAAAGATAAAACCGGAGCTTTAGATGAAGTACAAATTCAACAAATACAAGACACAGCTACTCAATTAAAAGAGTTTGCCGACCGTAAAGCCTTCATTGAAAAAACCATTACCGAGCAAGGTAAAATGACGGATGCGCTACAGGAAAAAATAAATGCGGCACTTACCATTGCCGAGCTTGAAGATATATACTTGCCTTACAAGCCTAAGCGCAAAACAAAAGCGCAAACTGCCCGCGAAAACGGGCTAGAGCCTTTGGCGCTATTACTACTAGAGCAAGATGGTAGCGATATAGCCACCATTGCTGCTACATATATTACCGAACAGGTAAAATCTGCCGACGACGCACTACAAGGTGCTAGAGATATCATCTCTGAAATGGTGAACGAAAATACCGAGCTGCGTACCAAAATGCGTAAACTCTTTGAAGAAACAGGCACCGTTCAAAGTAAGGTATTGGCCGATAAAGAGCAAGAAGCCGTTAAGTATAAAGACTATTACGACTTTTCCGAACCACTATCCAAAATACCATCACACCGTATACTAGCTATTATGCGTGGCTTTATGGATGGTATGCTACGCATGTCTATCAGTCCGCTAGAAGAAGATGCGCTTAGCATTGCAGAAGGTATGTATGTAAAAAACACTACCCCAGCTGCCGAGCAAGTTAAAAAGGCTGTTAAAGATGCATGGCGCCGCTTATTACTTCCTGCTCTAGAAACAGAGTTCCGTACTTCACTTAAAGCACAGGCCGATGAGGAAGCTATTAACGTATTTGCCGAAAACCTACGTCAGCTACTATTAAGCTCTCCCCTTGGCAGCAAACGCTTACTAGCTATCGACCCTGGCTACCGTACAGGCTGTAAAACGGTTTGCCTTAACGAACAAGGCAGCCTGCTAAAAACAGATATCATTTACATTCATGAGCCGGGCAGACTAATAGCCGCCGAGCATACCATACGCTCATTAGTGCAGCAATACCAGCTACAGTGTGTAGCCGTAGGCGACGGTACTGCAGGACGAGAAACTGAGCAGTTCATAAAAAAATTAAATCTAGGTCTACCTATATTCTTGGTAAACGAAGATGGCGCTTCTATCTACTCTGCATCAGAAACAGCAAGAGAAGAATTTCCTGACGAAGATATCACAGTTCGTGGTGCAGTAAGTATAGGTCGCCGCCTTATGGACCCTCTTGCCGAGTTGGTAAAAATTGACCCTAAAAGTATTGGTGTTGGCCAGTACCAGCACGATGTTAATCAGGTACGTCTTAAAGAGCGTCTAGACCAAACTGTTATCAGTTGTGTAAATACTGTAGGTGTTAATCTTAATACAGCCAGCAAACATCTATTATCGTATGTAAGTGGCATAGGCCCATCTATTGCAGAAAACATCATCAACTACCGCAAAGAATTAGGTCGTTTCTCTAGCCGTAAGCAACTATTAAAAGTACCACGCTTGGGCGCAAAAGCCTATGAGCAGTGTGCGGGCTTCCTACGCATTCCCGATGGCGACGATCCGCTAGACGCTAGCGCAGTGCACCCCGAAGCTTATGACGTAGTAGCTCGCATGGCAAAAGACATGGGGGTAGACATTAAACTACTAACCGGCAACGAAGAGCTGGCAAAAAAGATAGAAGTCAAAAAATATATTACACCCGAAGTAGGAGAACATACCCTACGCGATATAGTGAACGAGCTTAAAAAGCCGGGCCTAGACCCTCGTAGCGAGGCACAACAATTCGAGTTTGCCAATATATATAGTATAGAGGATGTAATCTCAGGCATGATAGTTCCTGGCGTTGTTACCAATATTACTCGCTTTGGCGCATTTGTAGATATAGGCGTAAAACAAGACGGTCTAGTGCACGTATCCGAAATTGCTCACAAATACATCACCGACCCATCAGAGGTACTTAAACTCAACCAAAAAGTAATGGTAAAAGTTACCGAGGTCGATTTAGCACGCAAGCGCATAGCCCTGTCTATTAAGCAAGCAGAAGAGCCACCGGT
>CAYWUY010000019.1:9668-44884 GCA_964461535.1 uncultured Flavipsychrobacter sp. | reverse complement strand
TGAAACCTTTTGATCCGTAGTCAAATGCTCTATTCAGTTGAGCTACGCAGCCATTCCCGTTTTGGGATTGCAAAGATAGGAATAGTAACGTAACTTTACCAAATAATTTTTAAATATTTTTATCTACAATACATAACACATATGAACATAGAAATTTGGTCTATAGGCAAGGAAAATGATGCCTACATTAATGAAGGCGTGCAGCAGTATCTGCAAAAGACCAAACCATGGATAAGTGTTGATCTTCACATTATTCCCCTACCCAAGCGTTCTGCCAATACCGAGCCAGCGGTGGCTAAGCAACAAGAGGAGGAACTACTACTAAAAAAACTAAAGCCCTACCACTACCTGATATTGCTTGACGAGCGTGGCAAAATGCTATCGTCTACACAATGGGCTACACAGTTTCAGCAGTGTATGAATATGGGCACAAAAACTGTGGTGTTGCTTATAGGCGGGGCATATGGTGTTACCGATAGTATCAGGCAAAAGGCCAACCAATGTTGGTCGTTGTCTAACCTGGTATTTCCGCACCAGTTGGTAAGGCTATTACTGGCAGAGCAGGTATATAGAGCCTATAGTATTCTTAATCATTCGCCCTACCATCACGTATAGTTGTACTACTCTATTATAAGCAAAAGCGCAGCCGTGAGATACGACTGCGCTTTTCTGATTTATGTAAAATGAGCGTTATAGCTTATTTAGCAATTTCTATCATTTTAGTCATGTTGATAGCATCGCCTTTAATGCTCATGATGTAATGACCTGATTGTAGATCGCTTACATTGATAGCTGCATTACCGTTGATGTTAGTATTGATAACTTGACGACCAGCAACATCAGTAACTACTACTGTAGCTGCGCCATTATAGTTGATGTTAACCACGTTTTGAGCAGGGTTAGGATATACTGATGCATCATTAGCACCGTTAACATTAGTTACGCCGGCTGGTACAGGTATAATAGTGCGAGCAGTATTGTATTTTATAAAGTTTCTGCCGGCTACTGTAGGTGTAGAAGAAGTAACTGTAACAGTAGCATAGTCTGATGAAGTATAGTTCATAGCCTCTGGGTGAATTCGATATGTACCTACAGGAACATTGTTGAAGCTGTATGCACCTGAAGCGTTAGTGTAAGCTAATTGAACAGGATTGTTAGATGCATCATATAATACAACTAGTAGACCCACCTCAGGAGCGCCTGATGTAGTAGCTTTACCTGCACCTGTAGTAACATCACCAGATATGAAACCAGGACCAGTAACTGTAGTACCATGTTTCATGTAGATGTTGCGGTTAGTAGAATAAACACCATCGTGTGCGAATGCATTTGCACCACTCCACAATATAGAGCTATCGCCATAAGTAGGAATAAATGAAGTAGCGCTGAATGTAGATGGGAAATAAGCTGCTTTTACGCGATAAGTATCGGCAGCAGCACCAGTGAAATGATAGTAATGATCTGGACCATAAGGAGAAGTAACAATAGAGTCAACAGCAGATAAAGATGTAGTAGCCGCTGTATATTTAATCAACCATATTTTTAATATAGAAGTTCCAGAAGACGTATCGATAGGAGCATCTAACATATAAACATAACCATCAATTTCATTAGATGTAGCATCTACAACAAATGTATCTACTGAAGTACATGCATATACTGTTGAAGAAGAATCTGATCTCCAATTAAGTGTTACAGTAGCTGTGTAAACACCAGAAGCAGTATATGTATGATAACCCCAAGCTTCGGTAGTAGAAGTACCATCACCAAAGTTCCATACGTAATCGGCTACAAAACCAGGAGATGGAGGTGTGCTAGTAGTATAGAAATTGTAATTGTTTGGAGCTGAATAATAATCCATATAAGCAGTAACACTTGCGGTATCACAATCAGGCAGTGAAACCAGAAGAGTATCTACATGCAAATAAGAGCAAGAACCATTTGAAGCTTCAAGATATACCTCATAGCTTCCACTTGCAGTAAATGTATGTGTTGGAGTAGGAGAAGTACTAGTAAAGCCCGTTGCACCAATATGCCAACTGAAAGAAGTCATAACAGTACCCGATGGAGTGTAGGGAGAAAATGAATAAGTTACCCCAGATGAAGATGAAGAAACTAAAGTGTGGTTAACTAAAGTTGCACATTCCGGATAATCAAGGGTAATATACATTGTATCAGATTCTGAGCATGGACTAGTCAGCGAGCTATCTACCATACTCAATATTACACGATATGTACCCGGAGCATCAAAAGAATAATATCCTGTTCCTGTAGCAGAAACTGAGAGGTGTTCGCCACTTTCAAAAATGTAAGTATAACTAGTTGCTGTAGAACCTCCTACAGAAGTATTTGCTAGGGCAACCCTAAACATATCTGCACCAAATGGTATTTGTGTGTATGTAAATGAAGGAGAGCAGACAGCAAATGCTTGCTGCGCGAAGAATAATACAACTAAAATTGCAATTATTTTTTTCATTGTTTTAGGTTTTACTGGTTAATAAAAATTAAAGATAAAATACAATTATTAAAAAACAAACTTATTATAAACTATTTTTTCAATCAAATTAGCCATAGCCAATTAAAAAAAGTGCATAACCAATTACCTGATTATGCACTTGAAAATTGAAAAAATTACAATAGCTTATTTAGCTATTTCTATCATTTTAGTCATGTTAATAGCATCACCTTTAATGCTCATGATGTAGTGACCAGATTGTAGATCGCTTACATTGATAGCTGCATTACCGTTGATGTTAGTATTGATAACTTGACGACCAGCAACATCAGTAACTACTACTGTAGCTGCGCCATTATAGTTGATGTTAACCACGTTTTGAGCAGGGTTAGGATATACTGATGCATCATTAGCACCGTTAACATTAGTTACGCCGGCTGGTACAGGTATAATAGTGCGAGCAGTATTGTATTTTATAAAGTTTCTGCCGGCTACTGTAGGTGTAGAAGAAGTAACTGTAACAGTAGCATAGTCTGATGAAGTATAGTTCATAGCCTCTGGGTGAATTCGATATGTACCTACAGGAACATTGTTGAAGCTGTATGCACCTGAAGCGTTAGTGTAAGCTAATTGAACAGGATTGTTAGATGCATCATATAATACAACTAGTAGACCCACCTCAGGAGCGCCTGATGTAGTAGCTTTACCTGCACCTGTAGTAACATCACCAGATATGAAACCAGGACCAGTAACTGTAGTACCATGTTTCATGTAGATGTTGCGGTTAGTAGAATAAACACCATCGTGTGCGAATGCATTTGCACCACTCCACAATATAGAGCTATCGCCATAAGTAGGAATAAATGAAGTAGCGCTGAATGTAGATGGGAAATAAGCTGCTTTTACGCGATAAGTATCGGCAGCAGCACCAGTGAAATGATAGTAATGATCTGGACCATAAGGAGAAGTAACAATAGAGTCAACAGCAGATAAAGATGTAGTAGCCGCTGTATATTTAATCAACCATATTTTTAATACTGAAGTACCTGACATACTATCAATAGGTGCTCCTGAGAAATAGATATGACCATTGATGTCGTTAGTAGTAGCGTTAACCACTATAGTATCTACTGAAGTACAAACGTAAACTGTAGATGAAGAATCTGATCTCCAAGTAAGAGTTACTGTAGCTGTGTAAACACCTGAAGTAGTATAGGTATGATAACCCCAAGCATCGGTAGTAGAAGTACCGTCACCAAAGTTCCATACGTAATCGGCTACATAACCAGTAGCAGGAGGAGTGCTAGTAGTGTAGTAGTTATAGGTGTTAGGTGCAGAAGAATATACCATATGTGCAGTAGCGCTAGCTGTAGCACAATCTAACAATGATACATAAACTGAATCGGTAGTAGTGTAAGTACAAGTACCATTAGTAGCTGTAAGTGTAACTACATAAGAACCACTAGCAGTATATACGTGAGTAGGAGAAACTGTAGTACTTGTGCTACCATCGCCAAAATTCCAAGAATAAGACGTCATAGTAGTGCCAGAAGGAGTAGACGGAGTAAATGTATAAGTAACACCAGTAGATGTAGCAGAAACTAAAGAACTAGAAAATATAGTTCCGCATTCTGGGTATGCTACAGTAATATACATAGTATCGAAAGCAGAGCAAGAACCTGTTAAAGAAGAATCGTACATATTAAGTACAACACGATAGGTGCCAGGAGCAGAGAAAGAATGGTAAGCAGTACCGGTAGCAGAAACATAATCGTAACCACCACCCTCGTAAGTAAAGAAGTAGGTAGTAAATGATGAGCCACCAACAGTAGTGTTAGTGAAAGCCATTCTTAACAAATCGGAGCCAAGAGGCGCAGCGGCCGAGGTGAATGTGGGTGTGCAAGTTGCATATGCCTGCTGCATGGCAAATAGGGCAACTAGGAGCGTAATAAGTTTTCTCATTGTTTTTTTAGGTTTTGTTACTAAAAATTTGGTTGTCATAAAGTATGACGCAGCTAAAAGAAAAAATGTTAGTGCTGAGAGTAAAAATATTTCATATTTATTTTTAATGAATTTTTAAGACATTTATCGTCCATATATACGAACGATCTTGCCAATTATTCACATTATTGGATAAAACAAACTCAGGAAATAAACAATACACTCTTTTGTAGGGTATAGTTCCTATATCTGCCTTTGGATTAGTGCTTCGGCACATATATAAAATTTGCTCTGAGGGGTGTGCTTGCATATAGGCTTGTAAAGCAGTAGTATCTGGCAGCACCTCTATTTTTAGATTATTATTATGCGGCTTGTAGTAATTACATTCTATAGTATCAAGACGATAAGGGGAATGCTTGAAAGATACCAAGGTAGCCGGTTGCTTACTAGCGTGCCGATGTAAATACTCATAATATTTAACCACTTCGGTAGATGGGGTAAACATTCTGAACAATATAATGCCAAAGTTGCCTACCAAAAGTATTTTGCCAATTATTCTTACAGCTTTTATTCGGCTATACCAGTCTATTAACTGAGGTGCACCTATTACGCATAAATATATCATAGCAGGCAGCATAGGAAATAGAAATCTAAATTCTTTGTGTCCTATAGCGCTATGACCAAGCACAAAAAACAGCAACGATAGTGTATATAAATGAGTAGGTATTTTTTTAATACCCATTATAAGCAAGTATAATAGCACTATACTAAAGGGTGGTATGGCAATTTCTATAAACTTAGGTATGTAGTGCCAAAAAGGTTGTACACCATAGTTGGCTGCCACATTTTTTATAATATTTACTTCAAAGTATTTATACGGAGTGAATACCCAATTGCCATAAAACCATCTATCAACTAATACTGTAATACCTACTGCCAAACAGCTACCCAACAATATGCTTAGCCAATTTTTTATAGGCAGCTTGGCTACAAATAGCACCCATATTACTACTCCTACCATAGCAAAGGCTAGCTGTAACCTAAACATTAATGAGAAACCTAACAGAACACCGGCCCAGATATTAGCTGTATATTTTTGCTGATTTTCTTTATCTAATAAGTAAGTACTAGCCCAGAAGAAGCACATAGCAGATATATTTTCAGCCGAATAACGTACACCCAAATAAGGAATAAACCATAAAAAGAAGCTGAATAACACATATAGGTATTGTTGCTTAGGTGTGCTAAAATCTGCAATACGAGTGCGAATTAACCTACGGATAGTAAGCCATGCAGCAATAGCTGTAATAACCCTAACTATGTTTATTAATAAAAAGGGATTATCTAAGCCTACGATTTTCATAGACTTCCAAAAGAGCAAGAATAAACTTGGCTGCAAAGAAGTGCGACACTGAGCTTCATACTCCCATGGCAAATCTTTTAAGGGAGATAAGCCCATTTTATAATTGCAGAACTCTAGCACCTGATAATGCTCGTCTGGATGAAAATAACCGGCACTAAACCAAGCAGTTATTATCATTATAACCAAGGACAGCAGCGACCAAGTACTATATTTTTTAGCTAATGCGTTATCCAAAAACATATTTACTAAACTAAAACAGGCGTGAAAGATACATCTTCACGCCTGTTATTTATTTATATAATAGTATTAAATATCTTTTTGAACCTTTTCTTTTGTAAAACGTACATAGGTAGTCATTATTACTCCATTGCGACTAAACTTAACATGCACTCGTTGTTCAGGCCATACATCATCAAGAATATCTTGTAAATCATCTGCCGACAAAGTACGGATGTGGTTTAATCTGATAATCATATCGCCAGCCTTAAGTCCCGCATAATCGGCAGGAGAATTTGCAACAACGTCTAGTACATTTACTCCTTTACCATCAGGAGAACCCTGTACCCTAACCCCCATTCTAGGAGTGTATTCAAAAGTATTGTCGGTATTATTATATCTGTAAGACCTTAAATAAGGCGATGGATACTTTCTTACATTATGCAAATCCGGCACTCTGTACTGATAAGTATGGTAACGGCGATGTTCTACGGCATCAGCTAACTCTAATACGGCATGAAACTCTCTACCATGTCTTTCATAGGTTATAGATACTCTATCACCACTACTGTGTTTGGCTATAATATTGGTAAGGTCCCTAGCGTCTTTTACAGTTATACCACCTACTTCAGTTATCAAATCCCCCGACATTAAACCCGCATCATCTGCCGGACTGTATGCTACTACATAGCTAATACGCGCACCTTCATAGTCTCCATATTGTTCGGTATAAACACCTAACATAGCCTTACGCAAAGGCATCTCATCTTCGCTGGAGTATAGTTTTGGGTCATCTTTCTTCTTTTCCTCTTCTTTAAGATTGATAACTATTTTATGGCTTTCTTTTTTAGCATCTTCAATTGTAGATACCAAATCGCCATTTACATACATATTACCATTCTTTATTTCTACTACTGCTTGCTTGCCATTTTCATCCACCTCAATCATTTGTTGTTTAGGCGTAGGGGGCACTATCTTCGTCTTTTTTACAACTTTCTTTTTTACCAATTTAGCCTTCTTAGCTGTATCCGCAACCACAGACTTAGGCTTTATTGCTGCAACAGGAGTTGTAGCCACCTTAGTGGTATTAGCAGGCTTGGTAGTTTTTTTGGTGTCAGTTTTAGATTGTGCAAAAGCAGTACTAGATGCTAAACCAATAGCAATAGCACACACAGCATATTTAATATGTTGCATAGAAGTAGAAATAGTTTTACAAAACAAAGTAAAGCAAGTTGGCTATAAAATGTACTATTTAGAGTAATTAAATTATAACTACCTTAACTTAACTACCATAAACAATGCTAGCCCCACTACCAAAAGTAGAGAAACAACTAAAGCCGCAATGATAGACTTAAAGGTTTTATTAGTTTTTTTAATGTTATCTAACTCATTGTAGTTATTAATAACTGTCTCCATTCTTGAGAATGCGGTTTCGCCTTTAATTACATAATCAAATGCACCGTATTTCATACTTTCAACAGCCACACCTATGGCATCTTGCCCAGAAAGCATAATAACATTTGCCTCGGGATGAGCCTCTTTTATTTCTTTAAGTACTTCTACACCATTTTGTGCATCAGGTAGGTGTGCATTTAGGTGATAATCTAACACTACAAAACGAGGACGTAATCCCATATCTTTCATAGCCGCTTCTCCACTATCGTACATTTTGAAAGCATAATCAGGAAACTTCTCTGATAAATAGTCATGTAACATTTCATTTTGTATTGGTTCGTCATCAACCAAGAAAATGTATTGTTTTTGAAGAGCACTCATAATTAAATATTTTATTACGTTTTACAAAAATATAATGATTGTCAAATAATTCACCTTTTTATTTCGTTTTCAGTTCTGCATAGGCTTTTTCGCAAACCAATTTTAATTGTTCTACTAGTGCCGGTATACGCTCATAGTGAGCAGAAGAACCAGCTGATTGCTCAATTAAAAGAATATGGCTCATTTCTTCCTTAACACCCATATATGATAGTTGAGGCTTAAGCGAGTGAGCAGCTATTTTTACAGCTGCATAGTCTTTCTTTTCTAGCCCTTGAGTAAGGCTAGTCATTAATTTAGGTGCATTTTCCAGAAACATATTAATGTACTTCTGCATTTTTTCAGGACGAGCACCCGTAAACTGTTTTAAAAACTCCATATTAGTTACATCCTCTAGCCATTCGGAGGTAGTAGTATTAGCAGTCTCAGGCACTTGAGGTTTAGACTCGGTAGTAGTTACAGTCTGCTCTACTACTTTACTATGCCTTTCGTGGAGCACTACCCCATCCAACACCTTATGCATTTTCAATAATAACTCCTCAGTGTTAAATGGCTTTGACACATAAGCATCCATACCTGTAGCCAAATAAAGCTGAACATCCTCCTGCATTACATTAGCAGTCATAGCTATTATTTTAATACTATTAAGTGGAGCCGTTAAGAAATTGCGAATTTGCTTGGTTGCTGTTACCCCATCCATTACAGGCATCTGTATATCCATTAGTATGAGGTCATAACTATCTTTTTGTAGCTTTTCTATGGCATCTTGTCCATTTACAGCATAATCTATATGCATAGCAGGCAACAACTCATTTAATGTGTCTAATGCCACCATTCTGTTAAAGTCGTTATCCTCAACTAAAAGCACACTGGCTTTGTTCAGTCTATCTATAGCGTTATGATCTAAGGCAATTTCTTTTACTGCATCTTCCTGTATACTAGCTTCTGCAAATGGAATGACACAAGTAAAAACTGTACCCTCGCCCAACGTACTTTTAACTGAAATATCGCCACCCATTAAGTGCACTAATTGCTTACAAATAGTAAGCCCTAAACCTGTGCCACCAAACTTACGGGTAACATCAGCCCCTGCCTGAGTAAAGCTATCGAATATGCTATCTACATAGTCTGCCGAAATACCTATACCAGTATCAATAACGTCAAACTTCACCCATAGTTTATCTTCTTTTTTCTGCAGTGTGGTCTTTACTTCTACATACCCCTTATCAGTAAACTTAACAGCATTGCCCGCTAAGTTTATTAAAATTTGATTGAGCCTTGTTGGGTCTCCTACTAAGCGTTTAGGTATTAAAGGATCGGCAGTTATTCTTAATTCCAGCTGCTTCTCTTCTGCCTTTAGCAGCAGCATATCTTTTACGCTCTGTAAGACTTCATTAATGGTAAAATCTATTTCCTCAATAACTATTTTACCGGCTTCTATTTTAGATACGTCTAATATATCATTGATTATTACCAACAAATTATTGGCAGACTGCTGTATAGCATTTAAGTATCTTAGTTGATCTGGCTTAGGTCCTCTGCCTTGCAGCAATCTGGTCATCCCTACTATGGCATTCATTGGCGTCCTTATCTCATGACTCATGTTAGCCAAAAACTGATGCTTCAATTGCGCAGTTCTTTCTGCCACTTCTTTTTCTTTACGGGCAAGCTCTATTTGCTGTTTCACTTGCAAGTTGCGCACCTCGTTAATATATTTCTGCTTAAAAATTTCATCTTTTAAAAGCTCAAATGACTTTAAATGATGAAATGCTCTAGGTATATCTCCCATCTTGTCGTATAAAAGAGACATAGCCTCATGTATACTCACCAAATCGTGCCTACGATTATACTCTACAGCCAAATTAAATGCAGCTGTAAGGCTTTGTAATGATTGTCTATAGCTATCTTCATCCATATACAACCTACCTACATAAAACTGGCAAATGATTTGAATTTCTATATTATTAACCTGCTGTGCTCGCTTTAATGCATGGGTTAAATAACTTCTGGCATAATCGAAGTTGCCCATTTTATAGTATACCTTACCTAAACCGCTTTCGGCCATTATATAAGCTATACTATCAAGGTCGGTATTAGCAAAGTTTTCTTGAAAGTATTTTAAAGCCTCATCATAATTTTCTTTCTTAAAATAGATGTTGCCTAATGTATTTCTAATATTGGTAAGACTATTATGCCCATTAGCACGTTCTAGTATTGGCAGACTTTTAAGTGCGTACTCTAATGCGCTATCAAAGTCGCTTAAATCGTATAATAAATTTGATAGACTGGTTAACACTATTGATTGAGCCACATCATCATCCAGCTCCTCATGAATATTCAAAGCACGCTCAAAGTAGCTAAGCGCATTACCTAAATCGCCTTGATCTCTATATATATTACCTAAGTGGTATAATACTCTGGCTTCAAGTCTTCGGTCCATTATTTTTACCGAAATACTTTGAGCTTGTTTTAGTATCTCAATACCCTCTTCATATTCTCCACGCTGCCAATAGCAAGAACCCTTTAAATTCATAGCACGACCCTTGCCTGCTGTATATGATATAGCATTAGCACGCTCCAAAATCTCGTCAGCTATCCGCGAAGCCTCTTCAACATCAAAATTGCGCACCTCCACACCAATATCAACCATAACGTCGATTTTGGCTTTTTCATCCTGAAGCGTGGCTAACTTAGCCTTGAGTTCTTTATATCTTTCTGACTCCATGTGGATATGTATTGTAAAAATATAATGAGCTATTTCTCTATAGAATGACCCATATCATTAAAAAACCAATAAAAATCATCCTATATAAATTAGCCTTAATAACTATTAATATACAGATAATTCATCCAAACGTCAAGTATACAACTTTAACTACTACCTTAATAGCTTAATGCTTTATTTTTTTCCACCAAAGTAGCCGCTTGTAATATGTTAGTACCATTATTCCGTTTCAGATACTAGTGTGTAAGATAATTTTATCTTTACAGCAATTAACAATAGCGAAAATGAAAATTGATATACATACCCATATAATGCCTGAAAACATACCTAACTGGTTTCAAAAATTCGGCTATGGTGAGTTTATACGCCTTGAGCATCATAAACCTTGCTGTGCTAAAATGATAAAAGGCGATAAGGTATTTCGCGAGATAGAACATAACTGCTGGGATGCACACGTAAGAACCCAAGAAATGGATATGACAACTGTAGATATGCAAGTACTATCTACTATACCTGTTTTGTTTAATTACTTTGCCAAACCTGAGCATGCACTAGAAACATCAAGATTTTTTAATGACCATATAGCACAATGTGTAGCTGAGCATCCTAAAAGATTTTTAGGCTTAGGTACGGTGCCAATGCAAGACATAGATACCGCTATAAAAGAGATGGACAGATGCGTGCATGAATTAAAAATGCCTGGGATAGAGATTGGTTCTAACATTAATACCAAAAATCTAGGAGATCCCATGTTTAACCCATTTTGGGAGGCAGCTGAAGCTATGGGATGTAGCATATTTGTTCACCCATGGGAAATGATGGGAGAAAACGAGATGACCAAATACTGGCTACCTTGGCTGGTGGGTATGCCGGCAGAAACTAGCCGAGCCATTTGCTCACTTATTTTCTCAGGAGTAATGGAACGCTACCCTAAGCTGCGTTTTGCTTTTGCACATGGTGGTGGCAGCTTCCCGCTAACAATAGGCAGAATAGAACATGGATTTAATGTACGCCCAGACTTATGTGCAATAGACAACAAGGAAAATCCTAGAAATTACATAGGCAAATTTTGGATAGATAGTCTAGTGCATGATCCTAAAGCAATGGATTTTATTATAGATATCATGGGAGAAGACAAAATATGCATGGGCAGTGACTATCCATTTCCACTAGGAGAACACCACCCTGGCAAACTGATAGAAGAAATGCCTTTCACCCAAATACAGAAAGATAAGTTATTATACAAAAATGCTTTGGATTGGATGGGTATACAACTGTAGACCCATCATCCAAAGCATTAGCTAATTATTGACACGACGCTTTACTTTACTTCTTTTTCCAAGTAGCGTCGTGTTCTAAACCTACATTATCAATTAATGTGGCTAAATATTTAAAATAAGCAGGTCCGAAGTTTGCATTTTTTATCTTCTTCAACTTGTCTTTGTAAGATATCTCAAAATACATACCAGGCACATCAGGAATTCTATTAGGATAGTTTTCTGAACAAGTATCAGGTTTGTAGGTCTCCACCTCTTTTATTAATGCAACAGCTTTGTCAGCACCAATATTTTTGTAATACACCCCGCTATCTTTTGCAAAACGCTTTCCGGTATAAGTAACTACACCATCTGCACTAACATTAATATTATACTCCGGGCATCTTCCGTAGCATGGTGTACGCCCCATTGTAACTGATTTTATTTCTGTTTGAGGCTTATTTTTTTTGCTTTTCTTCTTCTTTTTTGCTGCTAAAGCTGGTGCACATATGCACATACTAAGCAATACAACCAATATACTTCTCATAATTTTCAATTTTGTGGATACAAAAGTGAGACAATTTTGTGTCCGTAAGCTACGAATGTAGTTATTTTATCGCCACAAACTTTATTACCTCATTTCACTTAATACAAATATGTTGCCAAAAGAAGAACATGAAGACCTATTCTATCATATTGCACTTACAATGGTACCCGGAGTTGGGGCAAAATTAGGCAGGCAAATATTGGAACACTTTGGTAATGCTACCAATATTTTTAAAGCCCCCATCAAAGAACTGAAACAAGCCGAGGGAATTGGCGAGGCAAAAGCTAAAAATTTCAAAGATGCGTCTTTGCTTGAAAAGGCTGAAAAAGAATTACAATTTGTTATAAACAATCAAATAACAACTTACCAGATAAACAAAACTTATCCTAAACGCCTGCTTAACTGTATTGATGCCCCATTATTATTATTTTATAAAGGTCAAGCCGACCTTGAATCTACAAAAACAATAGCTGTAGTAGGCACCAGAAAACATACCGACTATGGCACACAGCTATGCGAAGACTTAATAGAGGCACTACAAAATGTAAGTAATGTAGTAGTACTTAGTGGCTTAGCGTTAGGAATAGATGCAATAGCTCATAAAAAGAGTGTACAGCATGGTATACCCACAGTGGGAGTTCTAGGGCATGGATTTGATAGAATATACCCTACCACGAATAGACTGCTAGCAAAATCGATGCTAGAAAGAGGTGGGCTACTTACCGAATTCCCTTCAGGAACAGAGTTAGATAGAGGAAACTTCCCGATGAGAAATAGAATTGTTGCCGGGCTTAGTGATGTAACCGTGGTTATAGAAAGTAGCATATCGGGCGGAGCATTAATAACAGCAAAAATGGCTAGCGGCTATAATAGAGAAGTAGCCGCCTTTCCTGGAAGAGTATCTGACAGCCGAAGTGCCGGCTGCAATGAATTGATTAGAACAAATACAGCAGCTATGATTACTAACGCACAAGATTTACTAGACTTAATGAACTGGAATGAAAAACAAAAAAAGAAACCTGTTCAGAAACAATTGTTTATAACGCTAAACCCTGAAGAAGAGAAAATAATTAACCTTTTAAACCAAAAAGATCAAGTACATGCTGACGAACTATACCACCATGTAGGTATAACAAATAGTTTGCTAGCTGCTACCTTACTACAACTTGAAATGCAAGGACTAATTAGGGCATTGCCAGGCAAATACTATAGAATAAGCAACTAAATATTCCATCTGATATTTACCATAGCGTTATAAGAATACATGTCTCTTTGCATACTTCTTACTCTTGATTGCTGATACATAAAAGCAATATCTGAAGATAAGTGCTTACTGTAAGTGTGCTGCCAACCGGTAGTCCATCTTAGCTGGTTAAAAAGTGGCATGCTCTCTGTATAGATAGTATTTAAGAAAAGCTCCCCACTAGTATACCCTGTATTACTAGTATTAATTTTATATACAAATGATTCTCTTAATCGGTTGCGCAAATAGTACAATTTATAACCGCTAATATCTTGCTTTATAGGCTCTAATGAGAGCCTAGACAAAACATCTATTTTCTTAATAATACTTACTGTAAACTCGCCATTAAGTTGCATTCTATATTCCTTAATCATCACCGACATATTATTATTTTTCAATGCAGGGAAATTATTCTCAAAAAATGCAAAGGGAGATATAGCTAGCCTAAATTTATCATTTAGCTTACAATAAGCCCATGCTCTTATACTCTTAGTTAAGGGTAAGGCTGCAAAGTCTCCTTGAGTATTATCTTGTCGTCTGTACTGAAACTCCAATTCTCCCTGCCATTTAGGGGTAATTGATTTTTGTACGCTTAACCGACTCCATATTGCAGAGTGATACATATCTTGTGCATCCACTTTAGAGTGCATACACAAAAACAGAACTATCCATAATATGCGTCTAGAAACCGGCAAAATTGAATTTTACTAGTGTTTAAAAATAAGCTCTTTGGCAACTATATATATACCCATAACTAATACAAACCAACCAAAACCTCTTTTTAAGTTGCCAGGACTCACAAATTTTGCTAATTTATTACCTATAAATATGCCCACTATTGCTATCAGGGCTATTGTTGTTATTAATTTCCACTCAATGCTATGATTCATAACATCGCCTACAAAGCCGCTTAATGAATTAATAGCAATGATTAGTAAAGAACTACCCATAGCTATTTTTACAGGCAACCTTAATAATAGAATAAGGGCAGGAACTATTAAAAACCCTCCACCGGCACCTACCATACCTGTTATAGTACCTATTAAAATACCTTGAGATGCAATCTTTACTGGCGACATATTATCATTACACTCGCTAATATCAGGAGTCTTATTTCTAATCATAGAAATAGAAGCCAACACCATAATGACACTAAATAGCAATAGCGTAAATAAAGACTTGGTAAGCACAAAATGATTTACCGTAAAAAAAACATCGGGCAGCGCGGGAACCAACCACTTTCTAACTGAAAAAACTGTTAACAAAGATGGAATACCAAAAAAAAGTACTGCTTTATAACTTACAAGCTGGTCTTTAGCTTTACCAATAGCCCCTACCAAACTAGTAGAACCTACTATAAAAAGTGAGTATGCCGATGCTGAGAGTGGATTGACATTAAAAAGATATATAAGAACAGGAACAGTGAGTATAGACCCTCCGCCCCCTATTAAACCTAGAGAAACACCAATTAATGCTGCGGCTAAATAGCCTATGACTTCCATCTAAAAAGAAATGTTTTTGTAAAGTTGAATCAAAAATCCAGTACCGAATGTACCATTTGTTACATAGATTTTTTTTACAAAATACAACTACATTTCGGTTATCAAAATAAAAGGTCCGATAGAAATCGGACCTACACATTTACACACACTATTTCCATCCCCCTCCCAACGATCTGTATAATCCTATCAGGGACAGAAAAACTTCTTTTCTTGTTTTAACTTTTTGAAGCTCTGCATCCAATAAATTCTTTTGTGCAGTTATCACTTCTAAATAATTGGCATAGCCACTTTTATATAAATCTTGTGCAATAGTAACTGCTTCAGTAAGCGTTACTACTTGACGCTTCATCATATCATACTCGCCTTGCATATTATTTATCTTATTTATATCAGTAGATACTTCATTAACAGCATTTACAACTGTTTTTCTATACTGTTCATAAGCTTCATAGTGTTCAGCCATAGATTTATTGAAATTGCTTTTTACAGCCTTTCTATTAACCAGTGGCCCTGCTACGTTGCCAATAAGAGCATATGCCATTGAATTAGGGTCGTAAAAGAAATTAGTCTTATATGTACTATACCCTGTATTGCCCGAAATATTCAAAGATGGGTAAAATGCAGCTTTAGCAGCCAGTACATCTGCCCTACTCGCTTTTAATTCCATTCCGGCTTGCGCAATATCAGGTCTGTTATCTAGTAAATTAGATGGCACACCTACTTCTGTAACTTTTGGGAGTTTTATATCAAATATGGATTTAGAACGATTGATACGCTGTTGATAATTTCCCATCATACTATTTATCTCAGCTTCTTTAGTATATATATCAGATTTCACCTGATAAAATAGAGCTTTTGTTTGCTGAAGCTGTGCTTCAAATTGTTTTACAGCAAGTGATGTAGCACGGCCTGCATCTTTTTGTACCTGAACAATTTCTAAAGCTTTTTGCTGCAATAATATATTACGGTCAATGATTTCTAACTCTTCGTCAAGCGCTATAAGTTCATAGTATCTAGCTGCTACACTAGATACCATAACAGTTTCTAGCCACTGCAATCCATATTGTGATGATAAAACTTTTAACTGAGCAGCCTTTCTTTTATTTTTTAATTTCCCCCATATATCTACCTCCCAACTGGCTGAGATACCCAACATATAGGCCGGGACAATAGGATATGGAACTTCTGGTGTAGAATAGTTACCTGCTCCATCCATTGTATGTCTACCATATTTTGTACCACCAGCAAAAGTATTAATACCCACACTAGGTGCTAAAGCTCCTTTAGCTGACATAACACCCGACTGGGCAGCCAATATACGTTGATATGCTATTTTTAAGTCAGGACTATTTTTCATTACTGTATCAATTAATACTTTCAGATTGTTATCAGTAAAATAGTCTTCCCATTTACGGCTAGCTACAGCCACACTGTCTGTTTTTATATTATAATTTCCTGGTACAGCTACAGTATTAGTGTCTTTCAACCCCTTCATAGGCTGGCACGATAATACCAGCAATGAACTTAAAGCAATACCTGACACTAACTTTTTATTGGATTGTTTCCACATGATGTTTGATATTTTTTTCTTTAGGAGTTTTCTTAAAACGCTCTTGCATGTTAGCAAATATGAGATAAAGACCAGGTATAATAACCAACCCGAAAACTGTGCCGCTGAGCATACCACCTGCAGCAGCAAAACCAATAGATTTGTTACCGGCGGCACCAGCCCCATGCGCTAAACACAAAGGAATAAGACCCGCTACAAACGCTAGAGAGGTCATTAAAATAGGACGCAATCTTTGTTGTGCACTTTCAATGGCAGCATTTAAAATGTTATATCCACGTCGCCTCAATATTTCAGCATATTCTATAATTAGTATAGCATTTTTACCTAATAATCCTATAAGCATTATTAAGGCTACTTGTGCATAAATATTGTTTTCTAAACCAGCTAACTGCAATGTTAAATATGAACCAAAAATACCAGTAGGAAGAGACAATATAACCGGCAACGGAAGCAAAAAGCTTTCATATTGTGCAGATAATATTAAATAAACAAACAATAAACAAACAATAAATATTACGACTGTTTGTCCTCCGGCTAATACTTGTTCTCTAGTCATACCCGACCATTCGGTAGTATAGCCTTTAGGTAATACATCTTTTGTTATTGATTTAATTTTTTCAATTACTTCACCACTACTTTTACCATTAGCTGCCTCACCTGTAACCATTGCAGCCAAGTACATGTTATATCTTGTTAGCTGTTCAGGACCGTATATTTTATCTAGTTTTATAAAAGTTGCATAAGGCACCATTTCCCCGCTTTTACCCTTAACATACATATTCAATATATCTTCAGGCTTCGATCTATATTCAGGTGATGCCTGAATCATTACTTTATACATTTGTCCAAACCTTATGAAATTTGATATATAAGAACTACCCAACATAGCTTTTAAAGTAGACAAGGCGGTGTACACATCTACTCCTTTTTTAGCTGCCATTTCATGATCTACTATTAAATTATACTGAGGGAAGTAAGGATTGAATCCAGTAACAGCATTGGTTACATAACCACTTTTGTTTAGTGCTGCTATCAATTCGTTAGTTACCGTAGCAGTCTTAGCAATATCCGGATTACCTGTTTTATTTAGTACACGCATTTCAAAACCACTGGCATTACCAAAGCCGGGAACGGTAGGTGGTGCAAAAAACTGAACACTTGCATCTGAAATATCCTTACATTTTTCTGTAAGTAGCTCTATAATTTCAGTATATGATTTTCTTTCATCCCACTTTTTCAGATTTATCATACCCATACCATATGAGGCGCCTGCAACCTCGCTCATTAAACTGTAACCAGCCAAAGTAGAAATAGTTTCTACACCCTCAATTTTAGATGCCTTCTTTTCTATTTCATCTAAAACCTGCTCAGTACGTTCTAGAGTAGCTCCGGCCGGTGTGGTTACGTTAACATATATCATACCTTGGTCTTCTTGTGGAATAAAGCCAGTAGGCAAAATGGTATTAACACCCCAAATACCAACAATAAAGACGCCAAGAATGGCAAGAATTACTGTTCTGCGTCCTGTTACTTTTAAAAGCGTAGATTTATATCTGAATTGTAGTTTATCATATCCGGCATTAAACTTATTAAAGAACCTTCCTAATAAACTTGTTTTCTCAGGATGAGCATTATGCTTTAACAACAAAGCACACAAAGCCGGTGTTAGTGTTAAGGCATTAATACCAGATATGACTATAGCAATAGCTAGAGTAATAGAAAACTGTTTATAAAATATACCAACCGGGCCCTCCATAAATGCCACAGGTACAAATACGGCCGACATCACAAGAGTAATAGCTAATATAGCTCCGCTAATATCTTTCATTGATGACAATGTAGCTTCCCTTGCTCCTATGTGTTCTTGCGACATTTTACTATGTACTGCTTCTACCACTACAATAGCATCATCAACCACTATACCAATAGATAATACAAGTGCAAATAGTGTCATTAGGTTTAGTGAGAAATCGAAAACCTGCATGAAAAAGAAAGTACCTACTATTGCTACAGGAACTGCCAAAGCCGGAATTAATACCGATCTGAAGTCTTGTAAGAATAGATATACAATAATAAAAACAAGAATAAATGCTTCTATTAGGGTTCTAACAACCTCGTGTATTGATGCATCAAGAAATCTTGATACGTCATAACTGATAGTATAGTCCATACCGGGAGGAAAAGAGGATTCTTTTAGCTCCGCCATTCTTTTCTTAACATTTGCAATAACCTCTTTGGCGTTAGACCCCGGACGTTGCTTCATCATAATAGATGCTGAGGGCCTACCATCGGTTTTTGATACCATGGAATAACTTAGCGAACCAAACTCAATATCTGCAACATCTTTCAGCCTTAGATATGACCCATCATTTTCAGCTCTTATTATAATATTTTCGTATTGCTCAGGCTTATTATACTTACCAGAATACCTCAATACATACTGTAATTCCTGAGCTTTTTTACCTGAGCTTTCACCTGCTTTACCGGGTGATATTTCTACATTTTGCCCTTTAACGGCATCCACTACTTCGCTAACAGATAAGTTATACGCGTGCAACCTGTCAGGTTTTAGCCACACACGCATAGAATAGTCTTGCGCCCCCATTATTTCAGCAAAACCCACGCCCTCAATACGCTTCAACTCCTTTATTATATTTATATCTGCGAAATTGAATATAAATTTTTCATCAGCATTAGTATCAGTACTCATAACATTTAAGTACATCAACATACTGTTTACTTCTTTTTCTGTGGTTACACCGGCTTTTATCACCTCCTCTGGCAACTCATCTAAAACTGTAGAAATTCTATTTTGAACGTTTACAGCAGCCATATCAGGGTCAGTACCTACTTTAAAAAAGACCTGTATAAGTGTTGTACCATTATTGCTAGTAACTGTAGACATGTACGTCATACCAGAAACACCATTAATGGCTCTTTCAAGTGGTATAGCTACTGCATTAGCACAAACTTCAGCACTTGCACCTGTATAATTGGCAGTAACAGTTACTGAAGGTGGAACAATATCGGGAAATTGAGTTACCGGCAATTTCAATAAAGAAATAATGCCCAATAACACTAAAAACAAAGAAATGACCAACGACAACACTGGTCGCTTTATAAATATAGCAAACATTAAATAAACTTATTATTGGATTAAGTATTATCTGGAAACCATAGCTCCAGTTGTGTGTATGTATTCAGGGCTAATTTTCATTCCATCCTTAATATTAAGAATGCCTTCAAAAACAATTTTTTCACCTGATGATAAGCCAGCAGAAACTATAAAATATTGCTCGTATCTGCCTAAAATCTGAAAGCTTCTCATTTTAACCTTGTTATCCTTGCCCACAACATAAACAAAGTTTTTATCTTGTATCTCAAAACTAGATTTTTGAGGTACTAACAGCACACTATTAGACTTAGTTGTTAGTTTTATTTTCCCGGTAGCTTGGTGCTTCAAAATATGATCGGGATTAGGGAATTTGGCTCTTACAGCTATTGAACCCGTATTTTTATCAAATTCACCTGCAGTAGTTTCAATTTTTCCTTTGTGGCTAAATAAAGTACCATCAGCCAATACTAGCGATACGGTCTCTTTACCTGTACTCTTCACAGAATCAGACTTTAACTCTAAGTATTCATTTTCAGATATATTAAAGTAGGCATAAACGCTACTAATATCTGATATAGTAGTCAATAGCGCACCTTCGGCAAGTAAGCTACCTTGTCTTAAAGGAAACCTATCAATAATACCATCAAATGGAGCCCTAACTAATGTATATGAAAGTCTGTGTATGGCATTTTGGTAGTTAGCGTCAGCTTCTTCAATTTTAGCATTAGCAGCCTTAAATTTCGCTTTTGCAATTTCCACCTCAGACTTAGATACAATGTTTTTATCATACAGTTGTTGTACCCTAGCCACTTCAAGTTCTGTGGTTTTAGCTTCTGCTTTAGCCAAGCTTAATAATGCTTTAGTTTTATTTACTTCAGCTTTATATTCAACATCTTTAATTTTAAATAGTAGTTGTCCTTTCTTTACACTACTACCTTCATCTACATAAATATCTTCTAAAAAACCAGACACATTACTTCTGATTTCAACATTCCTAACAGCCTGAATATCTGCAACATAATCGTTATCTAGTGCTATATTTTTAGCCAATACTTCTGTAACAGGTACTTTAGCCGGTAATTGAATCTCTTTGGTATTATTTTTACAAGAAACTATAGATATAACTATCAACAAGGCTAATGCCTTGATGTAAGAATTTGACATAATTAATTAATTATTGATTATAAAAAATGAAATAAGACTGTATAAACAGAATCTAAATTTTCTAGGAAATCAATAACTACTAAAAGAGAGCTAATCGGAAGAGGAAACTATAGTAACTAGGCTTTATAAACCTAGCTTCTTTATTTATTTGCTGCCATACGTGTAATAAAGCAGCCCTATCGGAATGCGTAATACGATAGGTATCTTGGCATTTAGCAAAATATTTTTGTTGTTGACGACGAGTATTTCTAACTAAATACTTCTTCTTTATATGATGCTTGTGACTTTCTTTATACTTAAATGAATATAGCTCAGACTGATCAATGACGTGTATGTCATTTGAATTGGCAATATTTGTTACAACAACTAACTCTTCATCTACATCTTCTGCATCAGTTTCATTGCTTTGATACTGCAAATAGAACAAGCCGCCTAATAGGCAGCTAAAAAAACTAAGCAGTACAGCAATATAAAACCTCTTACGTATTGATGCTTTCATCGTTAGGGTGTAAATATAATAACCATATGTTTAATAAAAAGTAAAAAAACGGTTAGTATTGAATACTAACCGTTTTTAACAAATAGTTTTATACTTCTACTGTTGATTGAACTGCATTTTGAATGTAGACGTGAGATCGCTGGTAATAACCTTAACAGCAACGTCAATCATATTTTTAAATGCAAGTGCACGAGATATACCGTGACCAATCATAACTGGTTTATTGATACCAAATATTGGAGTTCCACCGTATACCTCAAAATTAAAGTTATCTAAGAAGGCGTCATTTAGACCTCTTTGTATCTTTAAAATATCATAGATAGATTCGGCCATCTTAAGTAAGACATTACCTACAAATCCTTCGCAAACAATAATATCTGCCTTATCCATAAAAACATCACGACCTTCAATATTTCCAACGAAGTTGATATCACTCTGCTCTTTCAATAAAGGATATGTGGCCTGTGCCAGTAAATTGCCTTTTCCCTCTTCTTCACCTATATTCAGTAATCCAACTCTAGGATTTTCTACACCAAGAACATTTTTAGCATATAATGAACCTAGCTGCGCAAACTGCACAAGGTGTTCAGGCTTACAATCTGCATTAATACCTACATCAAGCAAAAGGTTGTACTTTCCATCTAAACGAGGAATAGGCGAAGCAATAGTAGGGCGCAAAACACCATCTATAGCTTTAACTGAATACATAGCACCAACAAGCATAGCACCAGTATTACCGGCACTTATAAACACATCGGTTTTTCCATGTAGCAAAGCACCAAAACCAACCGATATGCTGGAATTGGGCTTTTCTTTCAGTGCTTTAGTAGGGTGTTCGTGCATGCCTATAACTTCAGTAGCCTCTACCAGTGTATATCTGCCTTTGTAGGGCTCTAACATTGGTAGATACTCCGCAGCAGCATTACTATCGCCAATAAGTACTAAATGCACATCAGAGGCGTGCGATTGTTCAAAATACATCCGCACGCCTTTGATAGCTTCTGCAGGGGCAAAATCGCCCCCCATAATATCAAGGCCTATTTTCATCAATGAAAAATAGTAAATTATTTTTAGTTATTGTCACCTTCAGCAGCTGCAGGAGCTTCTGGAGTAGCCGGAGTGTTGTCAACTACTACTTTACCGCGGTAGTATAATTTTCCTTCTACCCAATGTCCGCGATGGCGAAGATGGCTTTCGCCTGTTGTACCATCAATGCTCCAGGTTTCAGCAAAAGCTTTATAGTGTGTTCTGCGTTTTGCGCCCCTCTGCGCTGAGTGTCGTCTTTTAGGATTTGGCATTTTACTCTATTTAATAATTGTTATCTATTTTTTACCAATATAATAATGCTATATAGCAATATTTACTTTTTCTTTTTAGGTACTTCCTCTTGTTCCACTTTTTTCTTTAAACCTTCAAGCCCTTTCCAAAGTGGATTAGTAATCTCATCTTCATGCTCTGTAAGCTTACCTAACAGAGATAATGCTTGAGGATTACAACCCGGAGTACCATCTTCATTATCGGGATGAATATGTTGTAATGGTATACTGAGCATCATAAACTCATAAATCCATGTACTAATATCAATCACCGTTTCGCTGCGAGGGATAAATACAACTTCATCATCTTCCTCGCTATCTTCGTCTGTTTCACCGGTAAGCTTTATTATGAGTTTGAACTCATCCCATAGCTTAAACACAAAATCATCTCCGCACCTATCGCATGGTATAGTCACTTGACCATCTATGTCGAATTTAAGCATGAAGAAATTTTCGTGCTTATCGAACAATAAATTAACCTTCGCTTTCCAATCTTTATAAAGCTCATCTCCACCTCTTTCCTGCATAAAAGCATCATCTATGTCATAAATGATGTTCTGAGGTCCGGGCTTTAAGCCTTGCCATGCTATCTCAAATTCGCGATTGTACTTCATTGCTGCTAACAGTTTACAAAAGGTGTATTTTCTGTAAAATGCAACTTCTGTGTGCTGTGATTAATCACAACCTTTATAATTGGTAATATGCTAAAGCAAATTACAGCAAGTATAAAAGGGACGCAAAGGTACACAAAAAAGTGAAAAAAATTACATTAATTTATTTCTCTTTAATAAAAATGCGTGCAAAACCTCGTCTACGGGCTTTTTCAGGTCTATTTCTATCCTATCAATGCCATATTGCTGGCATTTATTTCCTATATATTTATTAAAATCTTGTATTTTATTTATATACTGTTCCTTAATTTGTTGTGGCTGCAATTTTATGCTCTCACCCGTTTCCAAATCAACAAATTCATATGGACGATTTTCAAACTCAAACTCTAACTCTTGCTTGCCATCCATTACATGAAACAAAATAACTTCATGTTTATTATACTTGAGGTGCTGGAGTGCAGCAAACAAGCCCTCCACATCATCAGATGCATCTATCATATCGGTAAATACAATAACCAACGACCGTTTGTGCATCTGTTCTGCTATTAAATGTAATGCGGCTACCGCATCTGTTTTCTTTTGCTCCGGCTTATGCTGTAATTTTTTCTGCAACTCATTGGTCAACATTCTATAATGAGCATGCGAAGATTTACATTCAGTCATCTGATACACTTGCTCATCAAAAAAAGCAATACCACCGGCATCAAGCTGTCTTTTTATAAGCTGTAAAATTGCAGCTGCCGCAATGCAGGAAAATTGAAGCTTATTAATTTTACTTTCATCAACAGGATAAACCATAGACGAAGATGTATCTATGGCAACACAGCACCTTAGATTTGTTTCCTCTTCGTAGCGTTTTACAAACAGTTTTTCTGTTCGTCCATATACTTTCCAGTCAATATGCCTTAATGGATCTCCCGGATTATATAATCTATGCTCTGCAAATTCTACAGAGAAGCCATGAAAAGGACTTTTATGCAACCCTATAATAAACCCTTCTACCACTTGCCTGGCCAACAACTCTAAATTATCTATTATGGGGTGTTCGAGTATCATTATTTATATTAGGTATTTGACTATAAAAATAAGGAGTAAATGGTATGCAAAGGCTTAAATACCCAATTTCTAAAAATTTTAACTTGCAGAAACTGCCATAGAGTTTACAAAATGTTATAACAACTGTAATTTGTATATTATTACCTTGTATTTAACCATTGAAAGTAGGTAGAAGTATAACTTTGTAAACATGAAAGTATTTTTTCATTCCATCTTAATAATTTTCATCTACTGCTTCAGCAGTGGCTTAAGTATAGCACAAGAAGTAACCTATTCTCCGTATGAAAAGTTTGACTATAGAAATGGCAACTATTCGGTAGTTGGGCAATGCGGAGATAAGCTGTATACTTTTATTACCACAACCGATGGCGCTATGTTGATAGCCTATAATGACTCTATGAATTCTAATGCCAATATATATCTAGACTTTTTTCCGGTGAAATTGTACAATTATCAGTTTATCTGCTACCCTGATAAAATGATAGTACTGTATCAAGGACTAGAAAGTAATAAAGTGGTACAATATGCTGCCATGCTAGATGATAAAGGCAGATTGATAAGCAAACCGGTAGAGCTAGGCAGCGTAAAAACGGGCATATTTGGGGCAATGAAAAACTATTTTTATACCCTAGTTTCTGAAGATAAAAAAACTATAGTAGTCTATTCTCAAAAAGAAAAAAGCCAGTCGTTTGAAATGGAATGTAAATGGCTAAACGACAGTTTAAAAGTTGTAAAACGCGGAAAGGCCAGCTTTGAAACCGACAGAGAAGCTCATAGCGGAGATTTATTATTAGATAACAATGGAACCATATATATGGAAGCTTACACCGTAGATGGCAATATGAACTATGCCGACCAATATTGGATGCTATCGCTACCAATGGGTGAAAATAAATTTAGATACAAAGAGCTAATTTTAGACGATAAATATATAGCCAATAGCCATATAAAAATGGATAACATTAACCATACTATATACGTATCAGGCTTTTACAGTAATGAAAGAAACGGACACCATGACGGCATACTTTATACCGCATACAATACTACCGACAACATATTTACAATAAAAGGATTTCACCCAATAACTACTGATATGCAACAATTTACCAGTAGTAGAAGAAATCACTACTTTGATAATTTTGTACCCAAACAAGTAATACCAAAAAATGACGGTGGATTTGTTTTAATTACAGAATCTCAATTTATAACTACGAGAAGCAATTATGTGCCAAGCTTTGGTTATTATTCATCTTTATATACATTCTCCCCATACAGTACATCTAGTATAAGGGAATATCATTTTGATGACATATTTGTATTTTCATTCAATAAAGATGGACATACTGATTGGTATACTATAATACCTAAAAACCAATACTCACAAGAAGATGGCGGACTATTCTCATCTTATGTATTATTAAACTCTGGCGGAACATTAGGATTTTTATTCAACGACTTCAATTCCAGACAGTCTAAGATAAATTTAGCTACTGTAGACGGAACTGGAAAATCTGTAACTAATTCATTTACAACAGAAGGTAACGCACAAATAGACTGGATACCAAAAGCAGGTAAACAAGTAGCATCTAAGGTTTTAGTTGTACCTTGTTTGTATAAAAAGCAAATTTGCTTTGCCAAAGTTGTATTTTAGCCAAAAATTTTAAGTGCTCCAGTTACTCAGAAAGGCAAGTCCATTTACAGTAATATTTTTATTCATATTTACTTTAGTAGTAAAACTAAGGGTATTACTACATCCGGTACTGCCAGAGCCTATACCTCACCACCATTTATACAATGGCATACTTAAAGGTTTGCAATTTGCACTAGGAAGTAATGCATTTGCCTATACTTTACTTGCTATCATTCTAATATTTATACAAGCCTTGTACATTAATAGTATTGGGTTTAGACACAAACTATTTACCAGAAACACATATATACCTGCTTTTGTATATTTATTACTTACATCTGCCTATCCAAGATTCAACTTTTTTAGTGAGACTTTGATACTAAACTGGATATTAACAGGAGCTATGGATATTATGTTTAGCTTCTCTAAAACTACGCAACCTAGAAAAAACATATACAATGCTGCATTACTATTTAGCGTTGCTGCCCTATTCCAATTTTCAGTTTTAAGCTATTTTCTACTATTACTAGTTGGCATGGTACTTTTTCGACCCTTCAATTTAGGCGAATGGTCGGTGGCACTACTAGGCTATGCAACACCCATATACTTTTTTGCATGTATATTATTCTTAACAGATAGTATGTATATGCTAACAGATTGGCCTCACATTGGATTCTCTTTTTCCACTATAAATACTTCTAAAATAAATTTTGCTATTACACTAGGTAGCGTTATCTCTTTGCTAGGATTTGGCATATATGCCATGCAACAAAATGTAGCTCTTGGAAATATATATGTAAGACGAGATTGGACAGCTATTACATTTTACATGATTATTTCTATTGTAGTGGCTTTTTTAACTGATGCGGCTGTTAGTAGTGCATGGTTAATTACCATGCCTGTAATAAGTATTGTAATAACTCACGCATTATCGCTTGAAAAAAACAAACGGTTTAGTAATTTTATCTTTTATTTCTCAGTATTATTTCTCGTTTTTTGCCTTTGGGCAAATAAATAACTTTTAATGAAATTCGGTATTATCGTTTTCCCGGGCTCTAATTGCGACAGAGACATGATGCACGCACTGCGTGACGATTTGAAACAAGAAGTTGTGATGCTATGGCACAAAGACAGTGACCTAAGCATGTTCAGCAAAGAAGATTGCCTAGTTCTACCAGGCGGTTTTTCTTACGGCGACTATCTAAGATGCGGTGCTTTGGCTCGTTTCAGCCCCATAATGGAAGAGGTAATTAAATTTGCCAATGCAGGCGGAAAAGTACTTGGCGTATGTAACGGATTTCAAATACTTTGCGAATCAGGTTTGTTACCCGGTGTACTATTGGCAAATGACCACCAAAAGTTTACTTGCAAAAACGTATATATAAAAAGCGAAAGCAATGAAAATATCATTGGCAAACGCATCAGCAAACAAGCTCTGCAAATACCTGTAGCACATGGCGAAGGGAGATATTATGCAGATGCCGCTACTATGAAACAATTACAAGACAACCACCAAATAGTATTCAGATACTGTGATGCCCATGGGGAAATACACATTAACTCTAACCCCAATGGTGCCATCAATAACATAGCCGGCATATGCAACAGTACTAAAAATGTATATGGCATGATGCCGCACCCAGAAAGAGCCTGCTCAACCGACTTAAATAATATAGACGGAAAAGCAATTCTAGAAGCCCTTTGCCACAGTAATTAATATAACAAACAACCAAAAATGTTACGAAGAAAAGTATCATTACTGTTATCCATCTTGCTAACACCCATGATACTTTGGGGGCAAGATGCAAAAAAACATGCGCACTGGACTTATAACCTAAGAAAAACAAAAGACAATAAATATCAGCTAATATTCCATCTCAATCTGGATAAGGGCTGGCATGTAAGAGCTTTTAGCACAGAGAATGATTCTATGCTAAAAGCTCCTTCTTTTTACTTCAACTATAGCGAACATTTAACCCTAACAGGCAAAATGGAACCTAAGGGAATAATTGAGAATTTAAAACCCGATAGCATTTCTCACCCCATAAACCTATATAGCTACAAAGTGCTATATATTCAACCTATAGCTGCTCCCAAGGGAACACCCATTAGCGGCACTTATACCTACCAACTATGTAATGATGTAAAATGTTTTTCTCCGGTTACAGAGAAATTCAAGTTTAAAATGAAAGAGTAGTTATTATATAAATCTATACACGTATCAACAAGAAGGATTTAGTTAGTAACGTTTCTTTTAGAAATAGTTAATGATATTTGAAGAAATCAATGAAAATGAAACAAATCACAAGCATACTATTAGCTAGCATCATATTAACATTCAGCTTCACTGTAAAAGCACAAATGACACAAGACCCAACTAATTGGGAATATGAAGTAAAAAAGACCGGTGCTAATACTTATCAACTTATTTACCACCTAACCCTAAAAGCCGGATGGCATATCTGGAGCATAAAACCAGGTGGTGACGGATTTCAGATAGCACCTAGCTTTACCATAAAACCACAAAAAGGTGTAAAAACAATAGGTAAGGTAACAGAAAAAGGGAAAGCTATAACTACAACCATGGATGGCGTAACAGGAAAAGTGACCTATTATGCCAATAAAGTTGATTATATACAAAATATAAGTGCAGCTAACCCTACAACTATTATGGGTACACTCAGCTATCAGGTATGTAACGATAAAATGTGCCTACCTCCAAAGGATAAAGATTTTACCATTAAAATAAAATAATAACCATTTATACTGCTACAACTTCTTACTAAAACAGCTATATGAAACAGTTAACTAGAGCAGTCTTTATGATAGTAGCCATATTCTTATCGGCAACTACGCTAAAGGCACAAATGGTGGCCGACAATAGTAAATGGTCATTTGAAGCTAAAAAAGTAAACGGCAATGTTTACGACATTATTTTTCACCTGTCGCTGCCTAAAGACTGGCATATATATGCAATGAATCCCGGGGGAGATGGTTCTTTGTATCCACCTGCTTTTACATTCAATAAAAACAAGCAAGTAAAACTTGTAGGCACAGTTAAAGAAAAAGGCAAACTAGAGAAAATAAAAATAGACGGCATTGATGGTATAATCAATGAATACAAAAATAAGGTAGACTATATACAAAGGGCTGAGATTAATGGTAACACAACTATTAGTGGTACCTACAGTTACCAAATATGCGATGAAAGTAAATGTATTAATCCTACCACAAAAGATTTTACTCTTAAAGTAACTGATGCAGGAGAAGTAGATGCAACTGCTATCAATACAGATACAATTAGCACCAGCAATGTAGATACCACTCAAAAAAGTACAGCATCATCAGCTATCCCCACTAGTAGCAATACTACAGTAAACGACAGCACTAAAACTGTTGGTGCCTCATCAATTACGAAAAGTAGTTCTACCGAAGAACAATCTTTATTAACCTTGTTCTTTCTAGCGCTTGTGGGCGGTTTGGCAGCAGTACTAACTCCATGTGTTTATTCTATGATTCCTATTACGGTTAGCTTTTTTACTAAAAGGAGTAAAACTCGTAAAGAGGGCATCAAAAATGCATTGTATTATGCATCTTCTATAGTTATCATTTTCACTTCACTTGGGGTTTTAGTAACTTTATTATTTGGCGCCACTGCTTTAAATTCATTATCTACCAACTGGATAGCCAACCTTTTCTTCTTTGTAGTATTTGTTATTTTCGGTATTTCCTTCCTAGGAGCATTCGAAATAACGCTACCCTCATCGCTCACTAACAAAACAGATTCAAAAGCGGGGCTAGGTAGTTTTTCCGGTATCTTCTTTATGGCATTAACACTTGCCATAGTATCATTTTCTTGCACAGGTCCTATTGTAGGTCCATTGCTAGTAGCAGCAGGGAAAGGCGGATTACTAGGACCAACAATAGGTATGTTCGGGTTTTCATTAGGCCTTGCATTACCATTTGCCTTGTTTGCTATATTCCCAGGCATGCTTAATAACATTGCCCAAAGCGGAGGCTGGATGAACCAAGTAAAAGTGGTTTTAGGCTTTGTGGAGCTGATGCTAGCATTAAAATTTTTAAGCAATGCAGACTTAGCCCAAGGGTGGAGGCTGCTAGACAGAGAAATATTTATAGCATTATGGATAGTACTTTCTATTTTAATAGGTATTTATCTATTAGGCAAACTAAAATTATCTAAAGATGATGCTAACCCTGAAAATGATTTTGGACAACAATATGTGGGCCTACCAAAACTGTTTATGGCTATTGGTGCATTTTCATTTGCCGTTTATTTATTACCAGGCATGTGGGGTGCTCCATTAAATGGAGTAAGTGCATTTGTGCCTCCTATGGGTACATTTGAAGCTTTTGGTGGCGGTAGTGCAACAGCTATTACTAATAACGAGCATAAAGAAGGTGGCCCGGTAAAGTATGTTTCCGAAATGAAAATATACGAACCACAAGTAGTAAAATCTATGGGATTGGAAACCTATTATGACTACGAAGAAGCTATAGCAGCATCAATAAAATATAAAAAGCCTATAATGCTAGATTTTACAGGTATTAACTGTGTTAATTGTCGTAAAATGGAATCGCAAGTATGGTCTAACCCAGAAGTAGCTAAACGACTTAAAGAAGATTTTATAGTTGCATCGCTTTATTGTGATATTAATAAAATAACATTACCTGAGAAAGAACAATTCTACTCAAAAGACTTAAATACTCAAGTAACCACACTAGGCAATAAAAATGCGCATATACAAGCAGCGCAGTTTGGTTCTAACTCTCAACCATTTTATTTCTATATAGATGAGAAGGGTAATAAACTAGCAGATAATGGCTATTCTTATGACCCTGATGTACAGAAATTTGTAAAACACTTAGAATCAGTTAAGGAAAATTACAAAAAAACGCATCCTTAATTTTTATAAGCTAACTTTGCTAAGCAGCATGAAATAATTTTCATGCTGCTTTTTTTATTTAACGCCTTTAGGATAATTACCTGACGCAAATGATACAACAAGTAAATGTTGCTGTAGCCCCATCGGCAGCCAACGATACCACACTGGTAAACAGAGCTATAGCCGATGCCTTGAATATCAAGGCCAAAAGAATAACAGGCTACCATATTATAAGACAGTCTATTGACGCACGCTCTAGGCAGCCAAAAGTAATGCTAACCCTGGAGGTATTTATAGACCAAAAGGTAAATCCACAAAGTGCTTTCGATCCACAACTACAAAATGTAAACAACGCCCAACCGATAATAATAGTTGGTGCTGGCCCGGCAGGGCTGTTTGCTGCCATAAAACTTATAACACTTGGTTACAAACCTATTGTGGTAGAAAGGGGTAAAGATGTGCGTAGCAGAAGAAGAGATTTAGCCGCGCTGAATAAAGAAGGCATAGTAAATCCTGAGTCTAACTACTGCTTTGGTGAAGGTGGTGCAGGTACTTATAGTGACGGTAAGCTTTATACAAGGTCGACCAAGAGAGGCGATGTAAACAGGATACTGCAATTATTCCACTATTATGGCGCTCCAGTAAACATTACTTATGAAGCCCACCCGCACATAGGCACTAATAAGCTACCTCATATTATAACCGCTATGCGAGAGGCAATAATTGAGTGTGGTGGAGAAGTGTTATTTGAACATAAGGTAACAGATTTTATACTAGATAGAGATACAATAAAAGGTGTTGTTGTAAATGACAACATCTCCTTATATGCTAATGCAGTAATACTTGCAACAGGCCACTCAGCCAGAGATATTTTTGAATTGCTTCATAGAAAGAGTATTGAAATTGAATGTAAACCATTCGCACTTGGTGTGCGCATAGAACATCCGCAATCGTTAGTAGACAGTGCTCAATATCATTGCGACATTAGAGACCCCTATTTACCGGCAGCTAGCTACAGCCTAGTATCTCAAGAGAATGGCAAGGGCGTATTTTCATTTTGTATGTGTCCGGGAGGAATAATAGCACCCGCAGCAACGGCCCCGGGAGAACTAGTAGTAAATGGATGGTCGCCCTCTAAAAGAAATAATCCGTATGCAAACTCAGGCACTGTTGTTTCAGTAGATGAACACGATTTTGCAAAATATGGTTTTAAAGGGCCTCTAGCAGCTATGTACTATCAGCGTATGGTAGAACGAACTGCGTTCACTGCCGGTGGCGGGAAGTTTGTAGCACCTGCACAGCGCATGGTTGATTTTGTAAACAATAATGTTTCTACAACTCTACCCGATTGTTCTTACTTACCGGGTATACACAGTGTCGGGCTAAAAGATGTTTTACCTAAAGAGGTATTAAGTGCTCTACAAAAAGCAGTGGTAACATTTGGCAAAAAAATGAAAGGCTATTATACAAACGATGCAGTATTAGTAGCAACAGAATCAAGAACCAGCTCCCCCGTAAGGATACCCAGAGATAAAGAGAGTTTGCAACACACCCAAATAAAAGGATTATATCCATGTGCGGAGGGTGCAGGCTATGCGGGTGGTATAGTATCGGCGGCCATAGACGGAGAAAACTGTGCCAGTAAAGCTGTGGAATGGTTAAATAAAAAATAATTGATATTCAACTGTTAATATTCGTCACAAAATTGACATTTACCCCATAAATAGGGGTAGCATACTAATATTGGCGAATATCTCGTTATATTGCATGTACAAACCTATATACGCTATGCAATCTAATTTAAATCATTCTAAAAAACATGAGAAAGACGATTTTGTTATTGTGTGGTGTCGGTTTATTATCGCATACCTCTATCTATGCGCAGCAAAAACGCCAATGCGGATTTGATCTAGCCAGAAAAGCTTTAACACAGGCTAATCCTGAATTTGGAACACATTTACAGGAAGTAAAAAACAACTTACAAACACAAGCTGAGAATTATGTAAAGGAAAAAGACGCTGCAGCTAAAACTACAGCTACCAACCCTATACCTGTAATTTTTCATATTTGTGTAACCTCTGCCCAGCTAACAGCGTTAGGAGGTGAAGCAGGAGTAAAAAAACGTGTAGACTCTCAAATACTAGTATTAAATAGAGATTACAACCGTGGCAACCTAGACTCTGTGCTTATTCCATCATCTTGGAAACCACTATATGGTAATGCCGGTATTAGATTTGGTTTGGCTCATACGTCTCCTACCGGAACATATACTCCGGGATATGAAATTAGAGTTACTACAGCATCTTTTTCAATAGGTGACGGCGATTACGCATCAGTTAAATCTAGCTCTACCGGAGGTCTTGACCCATGGGATAATACAAAATATTTGAATGTATGGTGTTTAAACTTTACAGACAACCCTAGTTTATTAGGTATTGCCACTCCCCCTGCATTTACAGGCGGCTGGGGCGGTCTACCGGCTAGCAGTAAGGGTGTATGTATTACTTACAATGCACTAGGAAAACGTTCAAGTGCAACTGAAAGCTATGCTGGCGGTGGTGTATATGACAGAGGTCGTACATTAACACACGAAATAGGTCACTATTTTGAGCTATGGCATACATGGGGAGATGACGATGGTGCTTGCCCTTGGGATGGAGGTAACGATGATGGTATAACAGATACCCCTCCTGAAAGTGATGCTACTTATGGTAATCCTGCATACACTATAGCAGGCGGCACATTAAATGATGCTTGTCAATTTCAAGGCAGTACTAACCGCCAACCTATAGGTATACCTAGCTTAGTATTTATGGACTATACTGACGATAAAGCTATGTATATGTTCACTACTATGCAAGCAGCAGCAGCGGCATCTAATGTTCTTCCGGCAACAAGTGAAAGCTATTCGCTAACTCAAAACCCAAGCTTATTAAATCCGCCAACAGGGATAAGCAGTATAGAGCATGAAGCAGAACTAAACATATGGCCTAACCCTACTTCAGGTGTTTTAAGTATTAGTTATAATACTACCACCAAATTAGAATCTGTAATCATATCTAATACATTAGGTCAGGTGGTAAGCCAGTCTAATGATGAAAATCAGCTAGGCAATGGTAATTATTCTGTAAATCTTAGCAGTTTAAGTTCAGGTATATATGTTGTTACATGTAACTTTGCATCTGGTAGCGTTACCAGAAAAATAGTTTTACAATGACAATGAAACCATTGAATATAGAACAAGTATTACAACATACAAATATTGATAAAGGTTTGCTAGCAATAGCCAACAAAGTAAAACACGGAGAACGCCTAACTGAAGAGGAAGGCGTTCTTCTTTTTGAAAAAGGCGAGCTGGCATTTGTAGGAGCCTTAGCCAACCATGTAGCCGAAAAGCTACATAATGGGAAAGTTTACTTCAATAGAAACTTCCATATAGAGCCTACTAACGTATGTGTATTTACATGTAACTTCTGCTCTTACTCTAGACAGTACAAGCACAGGGACGAAGGTTGGGAGTTGAGTATTGAACAAATGATGAATATTGTTCGTAAATATGACGGACAACCTGTTACTGAAGTGCATATTGTAGGGGGTGTACATCCCAAAATGAACCTTGAGTTTTTCTGCGAACTATTGGAACGTATAAAAGCACATCGTCCAGATTTGCATATTAAAGGATTTACTCCAGTAGAGCTAGACTATATGTTCCGCAAAGCCAAATTGACTAACGCGGAAGGCATGGCTAAGCTTAAAGAAGCTGGACTACAATCTTTACCGGGAGGTGGTGCAGAGATATTTCACCCAGATGTGAGAAATATTATTTGTGCTGATAAAGTAGATGCTGACGGATGGCTTGACATACACTACAATGCGCATCAGTTAGGAATGCACTCTAATGCTACTATGCTATATGGTCATATAGAAAAGTATGAACACAGAGTAGACCATATGAGTAGATTACGTCAACTACAAGACAAAACTGGTGGCTTCAATTGCTTTATTCCATTAAAATTCAGGAATAAAGACAACGATATGAGCCATGTGCCAGAAAGTACTATAATTGAAGATTTAAGAATGTATGCCATCGCAAGGATATTCATGGATAACTTCCGTAACCTTAAAGCTTATTGGCCTATGCTAGGCAGACAAACAGCACAATTGACATTATCGTTCGGGGTAAATGATATGGATGGAACTATTGACGATACTACTAAAATATATAGTATGGCTGGTAGTGAAGAGCAAAGCCCATCAATGACTACAGAAGAGCTATGCGACATGATATTGTCTGTAGGCAAAACTCCTGTAGAAAGAGATACCATCT
>CAYWUY010000019.1:0-9568 GCA_964461535.1 uncultured Flavipsychrobacter sp. | reverse complement strand
CTATGCGACATGATATTGTCTGTAGGCAAAACTCCTGTAGAAAGAGATACCATCTATAACGAACTACACGTTTTTACAGCCTAATAAAGCAATTAAATACAAAAGATAAGGAGCATCAATTATGGTGCTCCTTATCTTTTGTATCCATGTATGTATATTTTATATATAGCATAGGCATTAGCCAACCGTTACGTTTATACCCACCTACTAAAGGATCTGTCAATTTCCATTCACCTGGCTTTGAATGAGAATAATAATCAAATGCATATCTTCTGTATACCTTGGGTCTTGTATCAGTCCAGGCTAAACCTAGCACCTGTCCATTATACACACTTTTTAAAGAATCTAAGCCTGAATAATAACTTTTATGCCCTTCAGGGATTGCTTTCGGAAATAAGTTATTCTTAGCTACTACCCACTCCATTGATAAGTATACCCCACCCTTCAACTGTATAAAATACTCTTTCATATCCTTGCTCACCCATTCTCTTCCCTTATTTCCGCTCATGTATATACTGGTATCTGTAATTTCCTTACCTGGAGCACCTGTACTACTATCATAAGCATATAAATGTAACCGAAACAAACAATTAGCATATCCTGCATGTGTTATATACGCTCCAATTTCTTTAAGCATACATATTTTATCAGTAGTAAGTGGTAGATAAACAGCTATTTCATCGTACATACTTAAATAGCAAGAGGCATCGTTCCTACCCTTATATATTCCGGAAGCTTCCAATTCAGGCTGCTGACCCTTTATCTTAAAATCAGTACCGCTAAGTATATTTTTTCGTTCCTCAAGCTCTATAATTATCGAATCTTCAGGCAATATATCAACATCAAAAACCTTTGTATTATAGCCCTGGGCACCTACTATAAACTGTGGAGTCGCATTTTCATCAAATTTAAATGAAAACTGGCCATTAGCATTTGTAAAGAACTGCTCGCTATAATCTTTAGTAGCCAAGTAAGCATTGGAAATTCCACCCCCAACTACATCTACTATTCTACCAAAAAACAAACGTTCTTTGGCAAAAGTTGTCAACGATAAAAACACCAAACTCACTACAATCAAAATTCTCATGTTACATTATTTATTACTACCTCTTAGTAGAACGCTGAAATGGAAGAAATGTTATACAGGATAAAAATGGCAATTTCAGCAAAAAAAGAACCCAATACACACTATTTCATAACAAAAACCGCTCCAATATCCACAAAAGAGGCATTCATATCCATAAAATGCGTTTTTCTTTCAGCGTTTAATCACTACATTTGCATCCTGTATTAAAAATTAAATATTTCATGGCTACAACAGCAGATATGCGTACAGGGTTGATTATCAAACTAGATAACAACCTATATTCAGTAGTAGAATTCGGTCAAAACAAAACTGCACGTGCAGCAGCAAAAGTGTGGGCAAAATTGAAAGGAGTAGATAATACCCGCACAATAGAGCATACATGGAACTCTGGCGATACCATTTTCCCTGTTAGAGTTGAAAAGCGCCCTTATCAATTTTTATATAAAGACGATAGCGGTTTCAACCTAATGGACAACAACACCTTTGAACAAATTGTTATATCTGAACAAATGGTAGAGCGTCCGGAATTATATAAAGACGGACAGGAATGTTTCGTTATAGTAAACACAGAAACTGAAGCACCTATGAGCGTTGAACTACCTTCTAGTGTGAATCTACGTGTTACTTACAGCGAACCAGGATTAAAAGGCGATACTGCTACTCGTGCTATGAAACCTGCTACACTTGAAACAGGTGCTACAGTTCAAGTTCCACTTTTCGTAAATGAAGGTGAACTAATAAAAATAGATACCAAAACAGGTAGCTATGTAGAGCGCGTAAAAGAATAATAAATCATTTTTATTTCATAATATTTCTTCTATCAATACCCTGTAATAGGGTATTGATATTTTTAGGAATACTGTTTTTGAATGTATTAATTTAATATCTTCACTTTAAACAAACACTCAATGGAATTTAAACAAATTCAGGAGCTGATAAAAACTATTAACAAGTCTAGCATCAGCGAGTTAAGCATAGAACAAGGCGATTTTAAAATAACTATTAAGCAAGAGTTTGCAAGCGGACAACCTCAAGTATTGCAAATGCCAATGCAACCTGCAATGCCAATGGCTGCTCCTATGATGGCTGCACCAGTAGCAGCTCCATCACCTGCACCGGCTGCATCTAGCGCTGCGCCTGCTGCACCGGCTGCAACTGGCGATGACAGTAAGTATGTTACTATTAAATCTCCAATGATTGGAACATTCTATCGTAGCCCTGGCCCTGACAAACCAACATTTGTAAATGTAGGTGATGATATTAAAGCTGGTCAAGTGTTGTGTATAGTAGAAGCTATGAAACTTTTCAATGAAATTGAAAGTGAAGTAAGCGGAAAAATTGTAAAAGTGCTTGTAGATGACTCATCTCCTATCGAGTACGATCAACCATTATTCTTGATAGACCCAGCATAGTAGTCTTTTCTTTACAGGCTATTATGTAGTATATCATCTACACATCAAAACATTCCAAATAATTTATAACAGCAATAACATTCTGCTAGTGTGTTATTGTGCAATTTATTCAGATGTTTAAAAAAATATTAATTGCTAACCGAGGCGAAATTGCACTACGCATTATTCGCACTTGTAGAGAAATGGGCATCAGAACAGTTGCAGTATACTCTACAGCCGATAAAGACAGCCTACACGTGCGTTTTGCTGATGAGGCAGTATGCATAGGCAAACCTCAGAGCAGCGACTCTTATCTGAACATACAACATATAATGGCAGCAGCAGAAATAACAAATGCTGATGCTATTCACCCAGGTTATGGCTTTTTGGCTGAAAACGCCAACTTTGCTGAAATCTGCTCTAAGTATAACATCAAATTTATTGGCCCTACTCCAGCAATGATTAGAGCAATGGGCGATAAAATGACAGCTAAAGAAACCATGATAAAGGCAAATGTGCCTGTAATTCCTGGTTCTGAAGGTTTGTTAGAAAGTGTTGCAGAGGCCAAAGTATTAGCTAAAGAAATGGGCTACCCTGTAATAATAAAAGCTACTGCCGGTGGCGGTGGTAAGGGTATGCGTGTAGTATGGGAAGAAAGTGAATTGGAATATGCCTATAACACAGCTAAAATAGAAGCTGCTGCTGCATTTAAAAACGATGGCATCTACATGGAGAAATTTGTAGAGGAGCCGCGTCACATTGAAATACAAGTAGCAGGTGATCAGTTTGGCCGTGTATGTCATTTAAGTGAGCGCGATTGTTCTATTCAACGTCGCCACCAGAAGTTGGTTGAAGAATCTCCTTCTCCTTTCATGACACCTGAACTTCGCCAAAAAATGGGTGAAGCTGCCATTAAAGCTGCCTCAGCCATAAATTATGAAAGCGTAGGTACAATTGAATTCCTAGTTGACAAACACCGTAACTTTTACTTCATGGAGATGAATACTCGTATTCAGGTAGAACATGGTGTAACTGAAGAGGTAATCAGCTATGATTTGATAAAAGAACAAATAAAAATAGCTGCCGGAGTTGCTATAAGTGGTAATAACTACGAGCCAAAAATACATGCTATTGAGTGCCGTATAAATGCAGAAGATCCGTACAACGACTTCCGCCCATGCCCCGGTAGAATAACAACCTTACACACTCCTGGTGGACATGGGGTTCGTGTTGACTCTCACATCTATGCAGGTTACACTATTCCTCCTTACTATGATTCTATGATAGCTAAGGTAATAGCTGTAGCACAAACCAGAGAAGAGGCTATTAACACTATGGAAAGAGCATTAAGCGAATATGTAATAGAAGGTATAAAAACTACCATTCCTTTCCATATGCAGTTAATGAAGGATCCTAACTTTAGAGCTGGTAACTTTACTACTAAGTTTACCGAGACATTTAAACTAGTATAGAAGACTTAATACTTTAGTGTAAAAGGGATTTTAGAGCAGCTCTAAAATCCCTTTTACTTTTCTTATTTATTGAACAAACCCCGGTAGTTCACTCATTTTTACTTTCATTTCTATTAAGTTAGCCATTAATGTAGCTCTATTTATAGCTTCATCAGCTACGCTCCCTTGAAACAAATCATTTACTGTTGTTGTCCAAAGTAGCAACCATCTTTTAAAATGCTCAGGCTTTAGTGGTATGTGCTTATGTAAATCTATATGTTTCTTTATGGGATTGCCTTGATATGCGGGACGCTGGAATAGAACAGATTCCCAGAAATTATACATAATAGGCATGTGGTGGCTCCAATCATTACCAATAGCATCATTGAAAATGTAGCCAATAATAGCATCGGTTCTAACTGTTTTATAAAAAGTATCTAATAACTGTACAATGTCTTCTCTGTTAGAAATATCATGCATGTGTTAAGTATTGTGACAAGCAAAGTTCATATTAATACAGTTTTATACTGTCACAAATATTTCACATATAGTCATGATATTAATCACTATTTGGGCTGGTAACACCCCATGGCATTTCCAGACCGCAAGACGCCATCTAAGTCAAAAACAGGAAGAAAACTATTTGTACCTGCAGTAGCCGCAGGTGATGCTAGAGGGATTCTAAGATCTCCGCTTACCGGGTCAATAAACTGTGGGTCGTCTCTAATACAAGCTACCATATTTACAAAACCATCTTGAATGTTACCACGCTTTAAATCACAATGGTCTAATAATAATCTTACTTTGTATGGCTTAGGTAAAAATGCAGTACCCGAGGTATCGCAGACCATTTCACTATCCAATGAGCCCCACACAATACAATTTCGAAGTACTACATCTAAATCTCCATATTCGTATACATTTTGAGAAATCTGAATCCAATTTAAAATACCAAGAGTTGGATTATTGATATGGCTTAGTGCATAATTACCATAATTGGCAAAAGTGCAATTGGTGAAAGAGTCTATACCGCCCTTTATGATAGCTAAAGCCTGTCCCCCACAATTATGAACCAATGTGTTAGTTGCAGTAATATTACCTTGAAAACAATAGATACCGTGACCAATTACATTCTTAACTACAGAACGCTCTATGGTTAACTTGGCACCAGAATCTACTTCGATAGCGGCTGGTTGTATACCGTAATTGTAATAAGGAGTAGACCCACCACAATTTTTTATAACCGCATTTTTAATTACTCCTTGAGAACCATTTACAAAATAAAATCCGCCCCACTCTCCCGGATAGCCCCTGTAGCCAAAATATGCTCTATCTAATCTATCTCCTTGAAACACCACACTATCTACACCTGTAGGATTAACATTTAGATTTCCGTATACAAAAAAGCGTGCATTCTGGTGCATGTATACCTTACAATTAGCAGGAATATTAAGTGTAGCACCAGCACCTATTACACAAGCATTTATTACTACATAAGGCTTATCGGTAAGCCAAGTAGTATTTGTAGTAATACTATCTTTTACAACATAGTGTGCATTTTGTCCAAATGCAGTAAACGGCACTGTGTACTCTTTCCCATTAAGAGTTACTATCAATTCATCTGTCACTAAAAACGGAGATAATTCGTTAGTAGGATCTATATTTACAGTTGCAAATACATAGGCACTATCTTTAGCTCTAATTTTTATATTCTTTACTTCATTCCCAGAAAAACCATCAACATTTAGCTTAAAGAAAGAGCTATCGCCTCTTTTAAGTCTTACTGAACTTAGCTCTATGGGTTGATTTTGTTTATTGTAAATAAGAAGCCCATTTGTAAAACTACCTGCAGCTGTAAATACGGTATCGAAAGAAAGCGTATCGGTAGAAAAACTAACCTCACCCCCTACTGTAAGTAAATTATCGTTTTTACGACAAGATGTATATAATATAACAAACAGAACAGGCAGTAACCAGTAAAAAAACTTAAAGCGCATGAGTGTAAAAATACATAACAATATCTTGATAACGTTTCTATGGTAGGTTTATTACTTTCATTGCATTAATTAATGTGTATTTTTGCGTTACACTCTTATGGCAATCATTACATTAACTTCCGATTTAGGTCTGCAAGACGCATCGTTAGCTATTGCCAAAGGAATTATTTTACAACATCTACCGTCGTCTATAATAATAGATATCACCCACCTAATACAACCATTTAATCTTCAACAGGCTACCTACTTATTTAAATCGTCCTATAGTGTGTTCCCTAAAGGAACCTACCACATTATTTTATTCGATTTATTTAATGAAAAAGAATCAAAGCTAATCTATTCAACAACCGATAACGGACATCATTTCTTTAGCTCTGATAACTACCTATTATCTAACTGTTTCAGTAGTGAATCACTCAAATCATGGTTGTGTGAAACTGAAGTTAGCCAAGAAAACTTTCAATCTCGCATTCACTCTATAGCACAAACTATACAAAAGACTATGTATAGTTCTGCTGAAAAAGTAGGCCTGAGCGCTTACAACCTGAAACAAAAAAACAGTCCGAATTCAGACCTTTCGTATAAAAGAGATATTAACATTCTACATATAGACAAGTTTGGCAATGTAGTTATTGATTATACAATAGAGGAATATAATAGAATGAGAAACTTGGGCGAATTTGTTTTAAGTTTTATGCATATTGAAGAAATAAGACAAATTCATAATCACTACACCGAAGTTAGGGAAGGAAATAAATTATGCCGATTTAATAGTAGCGGTTATATGGAAATATGCATACATCATGGGCGGGCCGATATGTTATTTGGGTTAAAACTTGGGAGCAAAAAAAACAATATAAATATACATTTCAGATGATATTCAGGATAGTACAAATGACCTTTAGAGAGGAATGTGTGGAGGATTTCAAAACTCTATTTGAAGAGAGAAAACAAACAATACGAAATTTTGACGGATGCCAACATTTAGAACTATGGCAAGACGCAAACAACCCATGCATATTTTTTACTTACAGCCATTGGAAGGAAGAAAGTAATTTAAACCATTACAGATTCTCAGACTTTTTTAAAGATACTTGGGCAAAAACAAAAGCAATGTTTGCTGACAAGCCGCAAGCTTGGAGTGTAAATCAACAGGTAGTAGTATCATAAAAAACTATAGGCAGCTGTTTTATTAGCTGCCTATAGTTTTTAAATTAACTGTGTAATTACAATTTCGAAATGATTTTCTGTTGAATTTCAACGAACTCATCCTGAGTTAGTTTTAGCTTAGGTTTTTCAAAGTTCATATCAGATGGCACATTTATAGGCAATAAATGCATATGAGCATGAGGCACTTCTAGTCCAATTACGCTAACCGCGCATCTGTTACAAGTAAAAGACGACTCAATAGCCTTAGCTATTGGCTTAGCAAATGTTAACCATTCTGAGAGATAATTATCAGGTACATCAAAAAATTTATCTACCTCCACCTTAGGAATAACCAAAACATGGCCTCTTGTTAAAGGAAAAATGTCTAAAAATGCTAAAAAGTGATCATTTTCAGCAATCTTGTAACAAGGTATTTCGCCCGAAATTATCTTAGAAAATATTGATGGCATTAGATAGTAATTGATTCGATACGAAACTTAAAGGTACCACTAGGTGCAGCTACCTCAGCAACTTCACCAGCAACTTTACCTAACAAACCTTTGCCTATAGGCGAAGTAACAGAAATCTTACCTGCTTTTAAATCTGCTTCTTTTTCAGAAACAATTTGATACACAACAGTTTTATTGTTACCAAGATTAGTAACCGTTACTTTGCTAAGAATGGATACTTTACTAGTATCTACATCTTTTATATCAATTACACGAGCTGTTATAATGGCTTCTTCAAGTTGAGCAACTTTAGCCTCATGTAAACCTTGAGCTTCTTTTGCAGCATCATACTCTGCATTTTCTTTTAAATCACCTTTTTCACGAGCCTCAGCAATTTGTCTTGCTATTTCTGCACGACCTACTGTTTTAAGGTAATTCAGCTCTTCTTTCATTTGTGCTAACGTCTCTTTGGTCAAATAATTAACTCCGGACATATCAAAAATGTATTTTAATGGGGAAACTAAAAAAATACAACGCCTCCATTTTTTAATTGGAAGCGTTGTTTTGCAAATATAAGTTAATTAAGATTTAATCTAACAAGTTAATTGTTAAGACTTCTGCTAAAACTATTCGTCAGAAGACTTAGAGAACTTACCCAAAGTGCAACGGATACTTACCATATGAACACCATTTGCAGGGCGCCATGTAGGACGGAAGGAATAGTCAAGAGCTAATGTAGTACCGTTAGGTCCACCAATTTTAGTTTGGGCAGTAGCACCAAATGACAAACCAGTGTACATGGTAGTTGTAGTCTCATTGTTTCCTATTCCTTTTTCGTAGCGGTAAGCTGCACGTAATTGGAACGCATTTTTATAGGTATACTCAGCACCAAGACCTAAAAAGTCATTGATGAAAGAGTTTGATGTAAAGTTAGCCATAGCAGTTAACTTATGAACAGGTGCACTATCCGCACTAGGCAAACGACGCTCATCTAAGAAGAAGTCGTAAGATACACCCATGTTCATATAAGTAGGTAAGCTAAACTTTTCAGACTTATAGTTGGTAGTAATAGTATATTCTGGAGTAGATTGAGGTTGATTTGAGTTTACAGACAAACCAGTACCAGAGAATCTCATGTTAGTACCCAAGTTACGAAGCGTAATACCAATATGAAGATTATCTCTTTTACCTGTAACATACTGAATACCGCCCTCGAAAGCTGCACCTGTAGCACCTACGTTACCTATGGTTTCTGATATGTAAGTAGCACCAAAACCTACTCTAGTGTGTACACCAAAATTTTTAGCGTAGCCTAATTGAAAGTTTAAATACTGAGGTGTAAATACCCCGGCATTTTCAGGTGTTCCGTATTCTGTAGAAGTTACATCACCAAAGCCCATAGACATCACATTAATACCAATAACACCTATCTCTTCTTTTAAAGGTATAGCTATAGCAAGGTTGTTAACGTTAATACCTGTACCCTTTAAAAACTCACCACGAGACAAGCCTATTTCCATAGTTGTATCAGCAGCAAGACCGGCAATATTGTTTTTCATTGCTTCAATACCAGTAACGTAAGAACCGTTTAAAGCAAAAACGCCTGTAGAACGAGCCCATGGATTGATAAGCATTTCTGACGCACCTGACTGACCTATACGGTCTTTGTTACCTGCAAATGCAGTTGAAGTAAGACCAACTGTGCAAGCAACCAGTAATGCTTTATTTATTGTAAATTTCATAAATATTTCTATTAAGTATTTATATATGGTCAGGTGCCATAAGAACACCTGACCAAATGAATAAAATATTAGTAAGTTGTTGCATCAATTGGACGCATAGAACCAAACCATTTAATAACAGTTTCTCCTATACCCTCAGCTTTTACATGTATCAAATACATACCACTAGCTATAGGTAAACCAGCTGCATTACGTATATCCCACTCTAAATAAGGTGTCTCAGCATTGCTCTTTGTAAGAGTACGTACTAATGTACCATCTAAAGAGAATATTGTAACTGTAGCTTTAGCCGGAAGGTTAAT
>CAYWUY010000018.1:0-47982 GCA_964461535.1 uncultured Flavipsychrobacter sp. | reverse complement strand
CAACACTTAAAAAAGAATATAATTCTATCTTTGCGCAAATTTTTTAAAGTAATATGGCTTTACAAGCAGGCATTGTGGGACTACCCAATGTAGGAAAATCAACATTATTTAATGCAGTAAGCAATAGTGCTAAAGCGCAGGCTTCTAACTATCGCTTTTGTACCATAGAACCCAATGTAGGTCAGGTAGACGTACCCGACGAGCGCATGGATAAACTAGCCGAACTGGTGCAGCCACAACGCACCGTGCCTACCACCATAGAGTTTGTAGACATAGCCGGACTGGTAAAAGGTGCCAGCAAAGGTGAAGGATTGGGTAATAAGTTCTTGGCTAATATTCGCGAGGTAGATGCCATAGTACACGTTATACGCTGCTTTGAAGACGAAAACATACTGCGCGAAGAGGGCGACATTAACCCCGTAAGCGATAAAGACATTATAGATACCGAGCTACAGCTTAAAGACCTGGAGAGCGTAGAAAAGAAAATACAACGTATAGAAAAGCAAGCTAAAACAGGCGATGCTAAGGCTAAACGTGCCCTAGAAGTGCTCAACGACTGCCGCGAACACCTGAACGCCGGTAAAAACATACGCGCACTACAGCTACAGGGCGAAGACTTTGAAGCCATAGCCGACCTATTTTTGCTTACCCAAAAGCCTGTGCTATACGTGGCTAACGTAGACGAGGCATCTATACTTACCGGTAACAAATATTCTGAAGCACTTACCAAAGTGGCTACCGAAGAGGGATCTGAAGTAATAGTAATGAACAATACTATTGAAGCCCAAATATCTGAAATGGAAAGCCCTGAGGATAAAGAATTATTCTTAGGCGAATATGGCCTTACCGAGCCGGGCCTTAACCGCCTGATACGCAGCACCTACAAGCTACTGAACCTCATTACCTACTTTACCGCAGGTGTGCAAGAGGTAAGAGCCTGGACCATACAGCGCGGATGGAAAGCCCCACAAGCAGCCAGCGTTATACATACCGACTTTGAAAAAGGCTTTATTAAAGCCGAAGTAATAGCTTATAACGACTATATACAATACAAAACCGAAGCTGCCTGCCGCGACAATGGTAAGCTGCGCATAGAGGGTAAAGAATATATAGTAAACGATGGCGATGTAATGCACTTCCGCTTTAACGTATAATACACATAAACGTATGCACCACGGTGTAGCACATACTAACACTTTATATAAGCCATGTTATGCATGGCTTATATTTTTAGGTCTATACCTATGTGCCTGCAATGCCCCAACACCTAAAGCTGGCAATGCCACAGTGCCTAACAAGGTGGTGCCCACTCCCCCACTGCCCACATTACATACCGGCGACATTATATGCCGTATGGGCACAGGCCCCTACAGCCTTATGCTGGCACAAATGAACGCCCGCGACAAAAAATATTCGCACTGCGGTATAGTGGTGCTACAGCACGATACCCCCTACGTATACCACTGCATAGGCGGCGAAGACCGGCCCAACCTGCGCATGCAGCGCGAACCCGTCAACAGCTTTTGCCGCAGGCAGTACTGCATGGCCCTGGCCGTGGTGCACTATGCCCTACAGCCCGGGCAAATACAAGCCATAGCCGATACCACACTAGCAATATATGCCCGCCAACCCCTCTTCGACCTACAGTTTAGCCTGGAGAGTAAAGACAAATTTTACTGCTCAGAGCTGGTATATACCATATACAACACTGCCCTGCACGACACCGCTTTTATACCCACATCGCGCTACAACGGCCGCACATATGTAGGTATAGACGATTTATATAGCAATATCCATCATCCTTCTGTTTGGCAGGTTGATTATAAGTAGTAATTTTGCTCATCAATGAAAAAACTATTATTAATACCCGTAGTATTTTTTACACTAGCAGTGGCTAGCTGTAGCAAAAACGATCCTCAATCGGTGGCTAAAGAATGGCTAACCAGCTTTTATCATATGGACTTTGACGAAGCCAAAAAGTACTCTACCGACGACACCAAAGAAGTACTTACCAACTTCCAAAGCTTTACCAACCTTATGAGCGACTCTATAAAGCAGCGCGCTAAAAAGGCCGAAATAACCATAAAAGGCGTAAAAATAGATGGCGACAAAGCCGAGGTAACCTTTTTAACATCAGAAGAAAACCACGAAATGCCGCCATTAAAGCTGATAAAGCAAAACGAAAAATGGCTGGTAGCCTATACTAAGGTAGACTTTCTGGGTGCTGCACCCGGCGATGAAACCCCTGCCGCAGGCGGTGCCACCATTACCCAGGGCACACCCGGAGAAGGCGTACCCGCTGCCGATACCGCTGCCGTGCTAGACTCTAGCGACATGAAGGCCGCACCCGCCAAAAAGTAATACCACACCTCATATAACTAAAAGGCTGCCCCACAGGCAGCTTTTTTTAATGCCCCACATACACATACTACAATTCTTTAACTTAGCAGCATGAATTTGAACGCTCCCGAAAGGATAACCAACTATATAGGCGGGCAACTGCAAGCCTCCATCAACGGCGCATACATAGACAACATAAACCCCGCTACCGGACAGGCCTACAGCCAAACCCCCGATAGCGACCACCAGGATGTAGATGCCGCTGTGGCTGCCGCACAGGCCGCCTTCCCGGCATGGAGCACCACACCCGCCGAGCAACGCTTTAAAATACTAAATACCATAGCCGAGCTGATAGACCAAAACCTAGACGCACTGGCACTGGCCGAAACCAACGATAACGGCAAGCCCCTATGGCTGAGCAAAAAAGTAGACATACCCCGCGCCAGCAGCAACTTCCGCTTTTTTGCCACAGGCATTATGCACTTTGCCACCGAGAGCCACCATATGGAAGACAAAGCCATTAACTATACCCTGCGCCAGCCCGTAGGCATAGTAGGCTGCATATCTCCCTGGAACCTCCCGCTATACCTCTTTACCTGGAAAATAGCACCCGCACTAGCCGCCGGCAACTGCGTAATAGCCAAGCCCAGCGAGGTAACCCCCATGACCGCCTACCTGCTAAGCATTATATGCCAACAGGCGGGTCTACCCGCCGGAGTACTAAACATACTACATGGCGGAGGCCCCAAGTGCGGCAGCGCCATAGTAAGCCACCCGCACATAAAAGCCATATCCTTTACCGGTAGCACCCGCGCCGGAGCCGATATAGCCGCCAAGGCAGCCCCTATGTTTAAAAAAATATCGCTAGAGCTGGGTGGCAAAAACCCCAACATCATATTTGCCGACTGCGACTGGAAAAAAATGATGGCCACCACCGTACAGTCTAGCTTTAGCAACCAAGGGCAAATATGCCTATGCGGCAGCCGCATACTGGTAGAGGCCAGCATATACGAGCAGTTTAAAGCCGAATTTGTAGAGCGGGTAAAAAAACTAACCGTAGGCGACCCCCTAGCCGACGACAGCAAGCAAGGCGCCGTAGTAAGCCAAATGCACTACAACAAAGTAATGAGCTGCATAGAACTGGCCAAGCAAGAAGGCGGCACCATACTACTAGGTGGCCACAGCATACAGCCCCAGGGCCGCTGTAGCAATGGCTACTTTATAGCCCCTACCATAATAGAAGGCCTGGGAGCCCACTGCCGCACCAATATGGAAGAAATATTTGGCCCCGTAGTAACCCTACAGCCCTTTAACAACGAGGAAGAAGCCCTGCAACTGGCCAACACCAGCGACTATGGCCTATCGGCTACTATATGGACCCAAGATGTAAGCCGTGCCAACCGTATGGCTGCCAAGGTAAACAGCGGTATAATATGGGTAAACTGCTGGCTACTGCGCGACCTGCGCACCCCATTTGGAGGCTTTAAAAACTCGGGCGTAGGCCGCGAAGGCGGATGGGATGCCCTGCGCTTTTTTACCGAGCCTAAAAACGTATGTATAGAGCTCTAAAAAAGTTTTGAAAAAAAATTTGGAGGAATGAAAAATTAACTCGTATATTTGCACTCCAATCTGAAACAAGGACTGGTAGTTCAGTTGGTTAGAATGCCGCCCTGTCACGGCGGAGGTCGCGGGTTCGAGTCCCGTCCAGTCCGCAAGCATCACTTAAAAAGCCTTGAAATTTAATCATTTCGGGGCTTTTTGATTTTCTTGGTACAACATAGGTACAACAAAAGTGGAATCAAGGGATCCGTAGTAGTTTAGGAGTATTGGGGGGAGGATCAAGCAGTATTAACTTCTTCCTGTTTAGACTAATTAAATTATTTGCCTAGTCTACAACTTTTGGTCCTGTTCCTGAGATTTATACTAAAGTATACTCAACGTGAAAACCGAACCAAAAGACATAAAATTTCAGTTTTTTCGATATGTATGCTTAACTAAAATTGCTATGTTGGTGTTTAAGAAAATCTATTTTATTTCATGATTTTGAACAAAGTCATCAAAGGTTTTATACCGCAATATTTGAGGATTGAACCGTTTGATAATTGCTGATAAGTTGCTTTCAACATTATCGGATGCCGGATCCGCAATGACGACCGTTTTTAACTGTTTAATATCGTTGAGCAATATTTTATTGAAAATTCTTTCGTTTCCTTTCCACCCTATCAAATAAAGAGTTTCCGTTTGTCCAATAAAACTGGACATTGCATCATAATGATTGGCAGGAAATGTCAGCTCATCCTTATCTCGATACGGAATTAATAAAGCAGGAAAATATTGCCCAATCGACTTATCGTCCTTAAATAGCTGAAGTTTCCATTTATTAATAGTCAATCTACCAATACGATGCTCATGAAACATAGCCTCTAAACCAAACGAGAACCAATCTATCATGTCTTTTTCTTCGCCGAGGTACTGAAAATATAGTCGGTAATAATCAATATCAGCATCATAAAGGTGAGATTGCATATTACCATTGAATCTATGAAAAGGCCAGCCCCAGTTCCAAGAACCATGTGGTTTAAAGATTGAAAAGGGGGCCTCATTTAAATTGACATAGTCGTCTAAGGAATCAAGTTTATACTTAAACTGTTGACAAAAAAAGTGCTCGAGAAGAGTATCCTGGTTAAATGAAACGAGGCCAAAACGACGAAGCGGATTACGGCCTTGCAGAATTTGCAATTTACGTGCCAATCGAGAGTACAAATTGGAGTCGAAATACTCATAGCACACATGTTGGGAGACCTGCATCAAAATCATCTGCAAATAAAACTGGATATTGATATGGCGACTCATCACCATGCTATTACCATTCAAAACCTCTTTCCACTCTTCTTCAAGAAATTCTTCAACGTTAATACTTAGAGCACTAAGTTCATTTATAGACTGTATTACTCCTCCATATTGTCTATAGACGTCTTTGAAACGTCTTGCAAATAGTTCGTTACCTAAAGGCGGGCACAAATTGTCTTTCCGGAATGAGTCTAACGTATCATTGGGGCAACAGAAAGCAGAAGCTCCTGCACCGAAGATAAACATATCTTTACGCTCGTAACCACTCTGATAATAAACAGGTTTATGGTTTCTGTTGTCTTGATCAGAAAGCCTGTATTGAGATGTTTTAACGATTGCAGTTTTAGGAATAAGCCATCCAGAACGTTCAATTGTTTCCTTACTCCATTCAGTTGTGGGAATAGCAGCTAATTCTCTTAGATGGTCGTTCTGAATGATCGCAATACATCCCGGAAATGCTTGCAATTCATGCCCGACACCAGCATACACGTCACCGTAGGATGTAAAATAATATTTCATCCCTAATAGGTCATACAGGTCATCATGAGATTGGGTGTACATATTGGCAAATTACAACATTGAACAGATATTTATGATTTCGCAATAGCTTGCAATTCAGAAATTCTTTTAGGGAGTTGCCATTAATAGTGCTTCTTTATCTTCTTATAGGCCTGTGCTGAAAGCCAGCTCGTAACAGTTTTCTGGAAATTAGAGTCATTCATAAAGCGAGCGAAAATATCTTCATTCTGGTCAATGCGCTCAGTGAATAAATTTTGTAAAATATTTTTGAACACAAGCTCGAACTTATCTTCTGGATTCACTTCGGCTGCTTGAATTACCGACTCATCAAGTATAGCAGACTCAACTATTTGGTCGAAGAAGTATTGGTCTGCCTGGTTAAATTCAGTACCAAAACGTTCATTTATCAAATCTACCAATCGAGAGAGGGTGATTGGCTCTTCCCTGACCATGCCGGTACCAACTTCAGTAGGCCCGTCTAATGCGTATCCTTGCCCTTCTTTCAAACTGATAGACCCTTCGCTAATTTTCTGAAGACGGTAATACTCTAACCGCACATCATCGTCAAAAGTATAGTCCGGGCCATTGTTGCGCCGTGGCAACTTTGGAGAAAGGTGCCGCAGGAATACGAACAGCTTTTCTAAGTCGGTATCTTGATACGGTACTATCTGACTAAGGAAACCGTACAAGTTTTTGAATGAATTTATCTTACCCCTAAGGTGTTCAGCTTGTTCTTCGTTCTCATTCATTAATGCAGCAAATCTTGATACTGCAGGATCCAACGCCGCATTCATTCCTTCATGATCCCACTTGCTCTGCTGTTGCTTCGGTTTAAATTATATTGCACAAAAGCGATCAATATCTTCGTGCATATAGATACCTGAGCCATTCAGTTCTACCTGTAGCCGGTACATGTTTGCCGGGTCAACTTCTTCTCCTATTTCCGCTCCTTCGTAATAAGTTTTAAACGCCGCACGAATTTCCTCCCTATCATTCACAAAATCCAGTACAAACGTATCTTCTTTCAGGGGATGTGTTCTATTCAACCTCGATAGTGTTTGAACGGCCTGAATGCCGGCAAGCCGTTTATCAATGTACATAGTGTGTAGCAATGGTTGGTCAAAACCTGTTTGATACTTTTCGGCTACCAGCAATACATTAAACTCAGGTGAACTAAATTTCTCCGGCAGCTCCTTTTCCTTCACTCCATTATTCATCCCTTCCTCAGTATATGTAACACCTTCTATTTTATCATCATTAACAGTACCTGAGAAGGCTACAAGAGATTTGATAGGATATTTCTTCTCTTTTATGTACCTGTCGAAACTTTGTTTATAGCGTACGGCCTCCAACCTGGAACCGGTAACTACCATAGCTTTTGCATGACCGCCAATTTTATGGCGTGTTGCATGGTAAAAATGCTCTACCATGATCTCTGTCTTTTGTGCAACATTGTGCGGGTGCAATTTCAGAAACCTGGCTAAGGTCTTAGCCGCTTTCTTTCTCTCTACTGAAGGATCGTCTTCACTTGCTTTTATTAGCTTGTAATAAGTAGCATAAGTGGTATAGTTCTTCAGCACATCCAGTATAAAACCCTCTTCGATGGCTTGCTTCATGGTGTATTTGTCGAACGGCGCTCCAAACACTTTCCAGGTTTTATGCTTCGGTGTAGCAGTAAATGCAAAAAAGCTGATATTGTCTTGTACACCTCTTTTGGCCATGCTCCTGTAAAGCTGTTCCATATTGACGTTTCCCTCTTCCTCAGCTTTTTTCCTGGCTTCTTTTACCAGCTTATCTCCACCCAGAACCTCTTTTAGGTCCGTTGCTGTCTCACCACCTTGAGAACTGTGAGCTTCGTCTATTATTACAGCAAAACGTTTTGTTATAAGCACGCCAGTACTTTCCTCTCCACGTTTTTCAGCCAGTTTTATCAACTGTTTGGACACAAACGGAAATTTCTGCAGCGTGGTTATGATAATAGGAGTACCATTCTCAAGCGCTTCAGCAAGTTGCTTAGAGTTTTCGTCTATCTTCTTAACAACCCCTTGTTTATGTTCAAATTGATAAATGGTATCTTGCAATTGCTTGTCCAGTACCAACCGGTCAGTTATTACAATAACAGAATCAAATACCTTCTCGTTGCTATCGTAGTGCAAAGATGCCAACCGATGTGCAGCCCAACCAATGGTATTGCTTTTACCGCTACCGGCAGAATGCTCTATTAAATAATTAGTCCCCGGCCCATTTTCTCTGGCCGCCGTAATAAGCCGCCTAACTGCCCGCCATTGATGATAGCGGGGGAAGATCATGCTCTCTTTCTTAATCTTTCTACCTTCATCAGTTATCTTCTCTTCTTCCTGCAGGTGGATGAACTTAGCTATTAGCTCGAGCAAATTATCTTTTTGCAACAGCTCTTCCCACAAATAGGCAGTCCTGTATGTTCTACCTGCTTCATCCGGCGGATTGCCGGCTCCGGCATTGTAGCCTTTATTGAAGGGCAAAAAATAAGTTGCATTGCCGGCAAGGCGTGTGGTCATGTACACCTGCTCAGTATCGGCAGCAAAATGAACTAATGTGCGTTTCTTGAACTCAAAAATAAGTTCGCGGGAATCTCTGTCTGTCTTGTATTGGCGGATGGCATCTGAATAAGTTTGATTAGTGAGTGGGTTCTTTAGTTCTACAGTAGCGACTGGAATACCGTTGATGCTCACTACCACATCGAGAGAGTTGGTGTTGCGCTCCGAATAACGTAACTGTCGGGTAATGCCGATGATATTTTTATTGTAATTATCCTCAGCCTCCAGGTTCATGGTATGAACGGACTTAAAGAATGCTACAAACAATGTACGCCCGTAGCACTTAAACCCATGCCGTAGGGTATTGATAGAACCATTAATGTCCATCCATTTATATAGATCGTTTAATACCTGTTCTTCCGTATTGGAACCAAGCATTGTTTCCAACTTTTGCCACTCCTTGGGCTGTGTTACTTTGATGAAAGTGAGAACTGCTGTTGGAAAAAATGCAAACTGCTTGTTATAGTCGGTAGAAAAAACTTTAGAATAACCATGTTGTAACACATGATTTTCGATAACTGACTCAAAAGCACTTTCCTTTATATTGTAATTCATAACTGCCGTATTCTTTTCTCAATGTAATATACGACAACCATACAATAAGGCTTTAATTTCTCTTGATTTTGCGTCCCTTTCCATTCATTTAGCCAACGCTGTAATATTGCTTTCGTTACACGACCATTATAGCGTGCTAACGTTTCCTTAAACCCATCTAATGCTGCCTTTCTGTTGCGCTTTAAAATACTAACATTCAGATTTAAAACTGAGTTGATCTCTGTATTTAATGTTGTATTTGTTGAATTAATAGAACCGTCGTTGCCATACCAGATTATTCTATGTATGTCGCTAATTTTTGTTGCTGGGTTAAAGGATAACCTTTTTTGCCCTTTGAATGTATCGCAGTGTTGTAGCTTAAGCGGTTGTCCTTCATTTCCCTTACATGCACCTAACATATTCCAATACTGTAGTTGGTATTGCGGATTATCTTCCTGACACTTAAAGTGTTCGATTTTCATGGTTAATGGCCCTACGGTTAACCTTGACATACAATAACAACATATACCTTTTTGTTCCGCCTCAAGACAATCTCTTAGCTCGTCTTTTCCCGCGTAGTCTTCATATAGTGCATCTTTCTGTTGACGATAGTTCGTCAAGTCCGTCGGTTCATTACCTTTTATTATCTGCTTCATTTTTCAGATCGCTTTCGAGAAAGTCTATCATGGTAGACGAACGTGTTACTTCTGGATCATTAGATCCCAACATTGTAGATAATGAATGTAATTTTTCCTTTGCCAACGAAACATTTTCATCATCTAAAGCAGAGTAAAGGGCTTTAATTGTTTCAGAGACACTTAAATTTCTCTCGGGGGTATCCAATATTTCTTCAAGTATGCGCCCAGAATCAACTCCATAAGAACTCGCCGGCTTATAGGTTCCGTTATCAATGATGGTAATCCTTTCATGAGGTACTTCGCCGATAATTTGAGGAGAGTGAGTTGTACAAATGAACTGACAATTGGGAAACGTAGCAGTTAAGTTCTCCACTATTGTTCTTTGCCACTTAGGATGAAGATGTAAGTCCAATTCATCTATCAAAACAATTCCTTTGCCGAGTAACGGGTTGTCAAGGTCAGGGTTAGCTTGCGATAACCGCTTTGCCAGATCAAGAACCATTGATAGCACCCCTCTTTCCCCGTCCGACAATTGATGTACACCTATGGATACGCCATTTTTGTCAATAAAAAAACGCGGAACCTCATCTTCATCATCAACTACAGTGAGATTTGTAAATCCTGGCATAAATGTCGCAACAGCGCTATTAAGGGCAGCGATATGTTGGGATGCTGAAGACAATTCCTCTGCGAGTTGCTGTTGAGCTTTATACCAGGTGGCTGTCAGCCTTATGTTATTATCTCTATTTGCGCTTAACGACTGCGCAAAAGCAACAGATTGTCCACCACTGATAGAAGATCTAACAGGTTTAACTTCAATTAAATAAGACCTCCTGGTAGAATAAAAAATAGCCAAAGGCTGCGTCCTCTTTTTTTTGAGCTTTGCAAGTTCCAGCGTTTCCAATTTAGGTGTGAATGTCGCCAAGTCATGAACCATGATCGTCTGGTTTCTGGGGTCACCTGAATCATTAACTGGTATGGCTGGAACACGATGTTTAACTATCAGTAAATTGAATTCACTATCCTCTAACACAAAATTGCAACTTATCTGAAAGTTCGGCTTGCCAATTTGTATGTCCTTTATAGCGAGCGTTTCAATCTGTTTTCTGGCGCCGGTAATTTCGGGAAGAATTTGAGAAAGTGCATTTCTAATAGCATCCAGCACAGTACTTTTACCGACACCATTAACTCCAACAAGCAAATTCATTCCTGGAAGAAAATCAAAATTTGCTTGCTGAACTGCACGCAAATTGGTTATAGTCAGGTGATTAATTTTCATTGAAATTAGCTTTTATGCCAGTGACAGTAGATGTGATAAGAGTATTACGACGTTCAATTAGTAAAAGCTTGGATTTTCTTGTCAATAATATTAGCTTTTCAATTTGGGCTAATTGCCTTTTTAACTCAACTAAAATCCTTTCTTGTTCGTCGACACTCGGCAACGGCATTTTAAGGTCTCTTATTATTCCTTGACTAATGTTTGGTTGTCCACCGCCATTAGCAAGGTTAGTTATATTATTTCGATTGGCTATGAACCAAAATTGAACAAATTCAATATTTGCTACCTTCGACCCATATAAAACACAACAAGCTTGATTAGTACAAGCTTCGATTGCAGTTAACGCCGTTTTGCCGATTGTAGCTCCGTACATCGCTATACAAAGTGATTTTGCGGGATAGACTTTGAGAGTCGTGTAGTCTTCCAGAGCTGCTTGAGTTATTTTCTTTTCCGTTTCAATTAATATCCCATCGTTTAGGTCGCCAGTATTTATCCAATTAATTTCGCCATTTTGATAGTATCTTTTTTCAGTACTGCTTGGTGTTGTGCCGCTACTTATGTGCCTAAAAATTCTTGAGATCTTTATTAATTCCCATTGTTCTGGAATTTCGCCCAACCACTCTATCCCCGAATCCTTCATTTTCACATTTGTATCAAGCCCTTTGGTAACAGCCTTAGTTATCAAAGCCTGCTTTTTTTCCTCAAGAAGTTTTATCAATTTCTCTTTTGCCAGGATCATCGAATCAATTCGACTTGTTTCCTTATCGAGAAAATTTGCAAGTGCCTGCTGATTGGCGATAGAATGCTGCGGCACTTTCAATGATTTGATATCATCAAGGCTTAACTCTAAAAATGTTGACCCTCTTCCAAGTGCCTGCAGCCAATTATTTAAAGACAATATAAGATAGTAGTAATATCGGGAACTGACTCCATTTTTAGGAGATAATAAAAAACATCCCTGATTACAGCAGGCTTCAATATCAAGTATCGCCACCTGACCTATTGGTGCCCTTTTTGTAAGTATAATCGAACCTTTAGCAGCTAAGTTTACGCCGCTTTCCTCGTATCCTTCTTTAGTTATTTTCCTCTTTGTATTTTTCAACAAATGTCCATCAGTGATACCGGATACGTCTTCAGGGGTAGCCCAGTATATATGTCCATCCCAATAATTGCCCTTTCCACTTTCAGGAGTAGATCCGGAGATTATTTTAAAAAGATGTCGCAACTGTATTTGGGAATTAAACATTTTCTGTTACGTCTTTAAGTAAATTAAGTATTTCTCCTTCAATAGCTTTTAACTCTTCATCTATTTTATTTAAATCTCTTGGCGGTACATACTTGTAAAAATACCTGTTGAAATTTACCTCGTAGCCTACTTTTGTTTTTTCCAAGTCAATCCATGCATCTGGTACATGCGGTAAAACTTCTTTTTTAAAGTATTCGTCAATATCTATTTCAAGAGGCACATTTTCAAAGTCGCGCAAGTCGCTATCTGCTTCATAACCTTTGCCCTTTTTCACCTTGGCTGCATCTTCATGTTTTCGGGTGAACACATCCCGAAAAAGCTTATGTTCATTTGCTTTCCATTTCCGTTCACGTTTCTTCAATATCTTATCTATAAGCTTTTCTACCTGGTTCCAGTCCATGTAAGGTTCTCGGCCCAGCTGCTTATCTATTTCCTGTATATCATCGAGCAAGTGAGGGCAAGCATCCAGATATCTGGCCTTATCTTCCAAGGTCATCTGGTAACAAAGCCTTAGCGGCCTTTCAACAGTAATACGAGAATAACCAAACTCTGCGTTCGGGAAGATCTTCGACTTCTCACCGTCAATGAACTTACCATACAGTGCCACAATATCGCTAACCTGGTCAGGCTCTCCGTCTTCTCCCTCACCTATTTTTCTCCTTTTGTCTCCCAGGCTGCGCTTCATGGGTATATACCACTCACGGGCATCCACCAATTGCACCTTGCCTTTTCTACGCTTTTCTTTACGATTGGTAAGTACCCAAACGTAAGTACCTATGCCTGTGTTATAGAACATCTGCTCCGGCAACGCAACAATTGCCTCGAGCCAATCGTTTTCAATGATCCATCGCCTCACATCACTTTCTCCTGATCCTGCTCCCCCGCTAAACATAGGAGATCCGCTAAATACGATGGCAAGACGAGTTCCGTATTTTTGTTTGCGCTCATCCACCTCTTCAAACTTGCTGATCATATGCTGGAGAAACAGCAGTGCACCATCATTAACCCTCGGCAACCCAGCACCGAACCTACCGTCAAACCCTTGCTTTTCGTGCTCTCTCGTTATCTGCTGTTGTTGGCGTTTCCAATCAACACCGAAAGGCGGATTAGCTATCAGGTAGTCGAATTTAACATCCTGAAATTGGTCGTCTATCAGGCTATCTCCGTACTTAATATTTTCACCAATACCGTTATGTGCTACCTCCTTTATCAACATATCGGATGCGGCGGTAGCAAATGCCCTTTTATTATAGTCCTGGCCGTAAGCATACAATACAGCATCAGGATTCAGCTTTTTTAGGTAATCCTGTGCCTCAGCAAGCATTCCTCCCGTTCCGCAGGTGGGGTCAAGCATTTTACGCACTGTGCCCGGCTTAGACAGTAAATCATCGTCATTAATAAACAATAAGTTAACCATCAGCTTGATAACCTCACGAGGTGTGAAGTGGTCTCCTGCGGTCTCATTGGCCAATTCGTTGAAACGACGGATCAGATTCTCAAATATCTGTCCCATCTCTATATTGCTTACTCCAGTTCCGTCAGACCTTTTAGGATGAAGGTCAACCGAGCAAAATTTTGAAACTACCAGGTACAGGATGTTTGATTCATTCATTCGTTCGATTTCCTTCTCGAACTCGAAATACTCAAATATTCTGCGCACATTAGCCGAAAATCCATTTATGTAACTGGTAAGGTCTTTAGCTATGGAATCTGGGGCACCTCTGAGCTTGTCGAATGTAAATGGCGAATGATTATGGAACTTTTGATTGGCCGCTTTATTGAGCATGGCATCTAGTGCCTCACCTTCAAACTTATCTTTTAGTTTCTCGTATTTGGCAAGCACAGAACCTTTTGTGTCCTCAAGTACGCAATCAAATCGGCGTAATACGGTCAATGGGAGCATTACCCGCTCATACTGCGGCGGCCTGTATGGCCCCCTGAGCAAGTCGGCAATATCCCAAATTAAATTACTATGTGTTTGATGATTTGACATGTGGACAAAAGTAAACTATAAATTATCATAATTAAGAGGTGCCTCAAGTATAGAAGAGTGGGTAACCCATTATTTGTAACAACACCATATACACTAATGGAGTTCTTGCATATAATGATAAACTGCTAATAGCAAAAAGCATACACCTAATTAAGTTAATGTATTTTAAAAGTGATTAGGACAGCTTGACTAATTAAGCCCCTCATTAGTTTCATTTAGAACTGAATACAAATTTGCTGTGAATTGAGTTCCGTGTGGATATTTAAAGACATATCTAATTAGGTTTAAAAACAGTTTATTAGTATACAAAGGTTAATGTTATTGTACTTAAATAAATAGGTATTTTCCACATTTTTTATATTAATACTGTTCATTAATTTTAAAATGTTTACATAAAACATAAAGTTATGCGACAAATAATAATATTCTTTTTCATTTTATGGTTATTACCCATAAAGTCAGTGTTTGCAGAGAAAAAATTTTGTGTTGCTGTTGTACAGTTAAGTTCAAAAGATGTTGGCAATTTTCGAAGAATAGATTATTACGTAAAACAAGCCAAACATATGGGTGCAGATTTGGTAATTTTCCCTGAAGAATCACTTTTTGGATGGCTTAACCCCAAGGCATTTAGGAGTGCTACTGCTATCCCTGGAAAGTATTCAAATCAATTTGCTGCAATAGCTAAGAAGAATAATATATGGATAAGCACAGGTATTGCTGAACAAGGCAAAAGGATTGACAAAGATTATAGTGAGGCATATGATGCAAGTATTTTAATAGCTCCTTCTGGCAAAATTGTTTTGCATCATAGACAGCATAATGTAGTACGAAATGCTTTTGATTCCTGTGATTGTCCTCCTCCTTATAGAAAGACTGGATGCAGTTACTCTCAAGGAGATTTGTCTGATATTAGAGTAGCAACCACGCCCTTAGGAAATACTGCAATTTTGGTATGTGCTGATGCATATACCTATGATACCACAACTTTGGCTGCATTAAAAAAACTTAAACCTGATTTTGTTATTATTAATTGGGGAGTTGCTGCACCTCTGGTAGATTCTTGTAAATTATCTTACAACAATGCTTCTAACTATACGTCTGAAGTAGCTAAATTTTTAAATACAGCCTATGTTGTAGGTTCTAATGCTAGAGGTAATAGGCCATATGGTAGATTCCGACCTTCATGCTATTGTGGAGAAAGCGCACTTGCACTACCTTCAGGAGAAGTAAAAGATTCGGCTACAATAACTGAAAATATCCATCTCTTTTATGTACCACTCCAAGAGAAATAGTTGATGCTATGTAATTTGTATTACTTCTAGAAAATTGTAGCCAATTTCAGCTGTTGATAAGTTATCACTGGATTGGTACTTTTTATAGACAACTTCTTTTTTTGCTATTGAAATAGGATTAGAAAAGAAAGGTGCATCATATACGAATGTGTGAAACTCCCCGTTTTCGCCACAAGGGTCAACATTTTTAGGAAAAGAATTAATTAGTTCTAAAGAGAGATCTTGACCTAAAAATTCTTTTCCTAAATAGAAATCATTTGTGCAAACTATCATTGCTTTTATTCCTGCTGTCTCAACTAAAGAAATAATATCCTTTGTGTTTTTATTCCACAATGGAAACAATGCTTCGCCGCCTATTTCTCTCAATTGATCTTCTCGGTACTCACGTAGTTCTTTTAAAAATATGTCACCGTAGGCAAATTTATTTATTCCTTTTTTTATCAAATCGGTGTATGTTTTCTTTATTGCAATTTCATACTGGTCATGAGATGTACTGGAAGCAATTTTAATTTTTGTTAATGGTACACCAATCCTATTCGCTTGAGTCTCTAATAACTCCTCACGGGTACCGTGCATTACAACTCGATTATATTCTTCGCTGACCGTAGTTACTAAGTTAGCAATTTTATAGTCTTGGTTTTTCAGAATATAATAGGCTAGTGCTGCGTCTTTGCCTGAACTCCAACTTAAAGCAATATTCATAAAACATTTTTAGCTGTAAAGTTGTAGCATCTTTTTAATCTTTTATACTAATTAGATTAAAAAAAGAAAAAATATAGCCAAAAAGTTCTATTCTGCTATTTACTCCATTTTACTAAGAAGTTATTAGTTGAATGATAATAACATTGCGATAAATAGACTCTAAATAGGATACACAAGCCATTAAAAAGTTTACGGTAAACAGTTTTATTAATTCTCAAGATTTGGTAGATGTATTTTCCTTTTTATAACAATACTCAATAACGATTTTATTCAAATAGGTTATCCCGCATATTATTGAAGTCTAGAGGGAAGAAATTAAATAGTGCATTGTTTAATTTATCTCCTGTAGCTCTGAATGAATACGGACCATCAATTTGTATTTTATAATGACGGATAGCTCTTGGTTGATTTTCAATTGCATCGGATATAACAAAAGATATTCCAGACCTTTCAGCGGTTATGAAACCGAATCCACTTAATTTTTTCAATGTATCATCTGTAACACTTCCAGACTTAACCATGTTAAGACATGTTTTTATGTTCATCATATATGGCCTTAGGTTAGCTAAAGCTTCATTAATGTAAAACCTGTAGCAATAGTTATTTTCAATACAGAACACTACCGATATATTAATGAACTTGTTGCCAGGTCCTAGCATTCTAGTTTCACATATATATACGCCATTTTTACATAAATCCTTTACTGTGTATGTTGTAACAGTAGAAATTCTTCTTTGATTCTCTAGCTCTTGTAGTCTGTCTTTTACACCACTTGAAACAATATTGCTTGTATCTTTTATCCAGTTCCATATAATACTACCAACAACACCAAAGAAAATTAATATTTCAATAAGTAATGACATAGTATGCTACACTTAACGATGAATGTTGAATTGGCCTGTAGCAGGATAATATTGTCCGTTATAGGTAAGTACAACACTGTAACTGCCTTTGCATTCTGTAGCTGTAGAAGTAGTAACCGTAATAGTACTAGTAGTATCAGCCCCACTAAAATCTGATGTATATCGTTTGTTCCCATCATTACGGTCAGTTAGCTCAAGAGCTCCAAATACAGTAGAGTTGCCAATACCTGATTTGTAAGTTCCTACAGCAGAATTTGGGTTATTTAGCTTAGTACCACTGAAGTTGAGTTGTACCTCAGTACTGAGACCTGTAATTAAAACTCCCCAAGATGTTAGCCCAGAAGATGCAGAGGTCGCACTGCTAGTAGTGGCATTTAATACTGTTGCTACACTTGTTGGTGAAGTAGTTAAGTTATATGTTTTTCCATTGAAAGCTATTGATAATGTGCTTGCACTTGTAGTAGTTGTTCCTGATGTAGAGCTGCTATCTGGTTTTGTGCAAGAGCAAATCGATATTAGTATTCCAGCAATTATAGTTTGTTTTTTCATTTTGTGCTCGTTTTATTGTTCGATAAAATAAAATACCTGGGTCATTGACTTTCACCTGTCCTTGAGGGGGTCGAAGCCCTATCGTACAAAGTGAAGCAAAGCCCAGGCATACCCGAGCACTTGCTAAACTTCCTTTGTACGATTTGAACATTTCGACCTTTCAAGGACAAAGACAGTTTTGCTAAATGCAAATTCTTATTTGTATAGTGTTTTGTTTATTCTATATTATATCTATTTGTAGCAAATATAATACAATAACCCTTATGCGTAATACATATAAATGATTTCGTTTTCAGAGGACTTTAAGATTAAAGACAGCTAGCCCATCTCAAAAGAAAACTGTAAAGTAGGATAGTTAATGTGCACTTAATTATCCTACTTGGAATACAGCAAACAAAATACAACATAACTGTCCTGCTCCTTATCTAGCAATTTAGCTCAAAGATTAACTGTGTAATCCTGTAGTAAAGCTATTGGCTAGATTAAAAGCTTGCAATTATTCTAAAACTGTTGTGGAAGTAAACACCATTGGAAGTAATAAACAATAGTTTGCCATCTAGAGATTCTGCAACTACTTCAACATAAATATATTCACCAATAATTAGTCCTAGTATGTCTTCAATTACTTTAACTCTAAAGGGTGTATATAGCTCTCTTATTTGTCCAAAAGTATTCACTAACAGTATACTATTGCTGCTGTTATAAAAAATGGAAAAGACGTTTTCCATGCATTTAGTTTAGAAACCAGCAATTAGCGTTGTTTTGTAATGACATCATAAGACTTTTTACCAAGTCATATGCATTAACACTTCTGTCCAAGAATTGGTCTATGTAGCTGCTTTTATTAGCACCTGTAAAAAGATTATATAGCCTCCATAAATTAATACTTCCATCAGGGTTGCTGCAGAAACTATTATCGGCAAAGTAGTCTTTACATACGGTATTAATTTGAGCATCACCAAAGCCCATATCTTGTATGCCCTCTTTAAGCCCATCGGGCATATGCCTGTACATTCTACAGCGGCCAATCAGCTTTGCAAATTGTGTTTCCGATAATTCTTGCTGATAGAAAGCTGTCATTTCTTTAGACATCTCAACGGCATTAAAACTTCCAATAAGTGATAGTATACCATTATATAGCATTTCTAGGTTTCTAACCTTTAAATTACCTGAGAAGCCATCTGTAGATATACACATGTTAGTACAAACTTTATTTTGAAAGCCAATGAAAACTTTAAAATGCTGCTCGCTATTGCGTGTCATTAAACTATCCAAATTATAGGCTTTAACACCTCCAATTGTAAGGTTCAGTTGGTTACTCCCTATGGTGCTACTAATAGTTGGTATTTCAATGCAAAAAGCCATTCTCTCGTAGTATAGCGTTTTTTCATTTTCCATTAGTTCGCTTGCAGGCTTGTTTCTAGCTTCAGGTATTCGCCCTTTTATAGGATGAGACATTCTAATACTGGGTCTTAAAATGGTTTCACCATTAAATGTTTTATTGATAGCCTGAATAGTAGCATCTATAAACTCTCCATGAGAGATAACTGGTTCATTCTCTCTAACAAAAACAGGTATAATATGTTTATTGTTGAGTTCATATAAGGATCCATTAATGGTGTTTGCCTCAATAAAAGGTTTTGCAGAGGACTCAATTTCAATAGTCTCGATTATTTCAGATAAAGCAGAGCCAAGAATTATAGGCTCTTTAGTGTTTGTAGTCATAGTTACGATTGTTGGTTGACTGTTTTATTAAGTTGGTTTTTACGTTTGGTAAATTCCTGAGTTAATGCTTTTTGTAGATAAGGATGAGCATTGTATAACTGATTTAAAGCAGAAATGCTATCAGCTCCTCTTATTTTATCTTTCAGTTCATCATGAGTAACCGTTTGTGGCGTTTCAATACCTTGGTTACACCATTTTAGTATTTCAGTACCAGTAATAGTAGAAGGTATAAACTCTGGTTTGCCAATAAATAATCCGGTTCTATCCTTAGAAGCCTTAGCTAAATGAGCCATGTTCATTTCAAAAACAAGTGTAAACTCATACTCGAGATTGTCGCGCTGCACACCTTTCAAACCAACTTTTTCAGGCACCTGTTTACCATTCTTTTCAGTCATTACATAGTCTGTTTTACTTCTAATAGTGCAAATGAAGTGAGTTGGACTTTGCAATATCTTATTGACAAATGCATAATGCCTAGGGGTAACTTTAGACCAATTAGTAAAACTATTACCCGGTAATGTTGCATGGTAATCTAGTAAGTTATCCCACTCATGAGAGATGCTATCAATGATGATGACTTCCATACCGGCCTTTAGACAAATCTCAACACCTTCTATATATCGCTCGGGAGTGTAAGGAGGCTCAAGAGCTAAGGTTTTAAAGGAGCCTAAGTGAGAATATAGGTCGGCACTATTATTCTCTGTATCAATGACTGCAATTTTATTCCAGTCATTACAAAGTCCAAAGGCAATGAGTAAAGCCGACATTGTTTTACCGCCACCACTAGGCGACTGAATGCCGAGTTTAATTTTCGCTTTTTTGCGAGATGCAAATTGTAACTCCATAAGTAAAGTGTTTAAGAAATGAAAAAAATAAGGCCCGGATGTTCAGGCCTTTGTCTCACGGTAAACACAAGTGCAGTATAAAAGTTATTTATTACACATAAAATGTTTAGTAAATATTATTGGTTTAAACATAAACCATTTAAGTTTATTGGGAGTGGGGGTATATCCCTCTTTTAGTGAGGGTGGGGGTATATTAAAGTGAGGTTATGTCTTTCACAAAAATAAAGGGTTAAATTTTTTGAAAAATAATTTAACCCTTTATTTTGTAAGCGGGAATTCATCAAAATACCCATCAAAATCTTCATCTTTGGGAATACAGAAAAAGTATCGAATTCCAATATTGATGCCTATACTTGTAATCGTATTTGTTGAGATTGTTTTTATCATGGAAGTATATTCTGTGCCTAGCTTATCAATTATCTTGTAATTACTTAATGCGTTTTTCTTGAATGATTGATAAGAAAAGTATAGTCCAAGATTGGCATGAAATCTTTTACGAATCCTGAGATTAACAGCAGGTCTAAAAATAAAACCAATTGAACCTGAGTTATAATTAATTATTCCATCTTTGTTTCGGGCTTTTAGATTTAAACCAACATTATATCCATATGCATTCAAACTATCAAAATATTGTTCGACAGTTCCTTTGCTAATAGTTCTATTATACATTTCTTTTGTCAATAACCAATCATGTATGTCTGGAGTAGTACCATAATCATAAACAGCTATATATTTGCCGGTTGCGTCTTTAGTAAATTGGTATATTGCTTCATAATTAAACTTGGAATCTGTTGACCATTTGTTAGACATTGATAAGTTATAAAGAATTCCTAAGTCAGCTGTAATACCAATTTTAGTTGAAAATCTTTGCTTGTATTTTAAGGTAATTGGAATATTGATAATGTTCTGTTTTATATTTTCTTTTACAGAGTTAGGGGCAGATATAACTTGTCTGTAAACATCTTTTTTCCAATCATAATCTTTATAGTCAACTCTAAACTTATCAAGCTGTGCTTCACAAATTTGGGTAGTGTAATTTAATCCTGTACCTATTCCAAATCTTCTCCATCTTCCTATAAAGTATCCACCTTGAATATCAATCCCGTAGAATATTTTGTTTTTAAATTCTAGTGAGCTGATGTTTTTAAATGCGATATCATTGTAGTTGGGTTTGAAATTATATGATAGGTTCTGTGATGACATTCCAACAGGAAAGTTTATGTCTACCATCCATTTTTGAACATAGTAATTGTCTCCACCCCGGAGTTGTGCATTACTTCTATTTACAATGCAAATAATAGATAATAATAGAATTATTTTTTTTGCCATGTGATATTGCTATAATTATTGAACTATAATTTTTTCAGTAATTGTTCCATGCATTGTCTGTACTTTTATCAGGTATATACCTGGAGGCTGATTAAAAGAAATATCAGTTTGCTTGTTTGTTATCAGTTGTTCATTTTCTATCACTTTACCAACTGCATCAATAATTTGTAAGTATACCTTTTCATTATAGCTTGAGTTTACTTTTAGACTAAAGAATCCACCATTAGGATTTGGGAATATATTTAAACTAAATCTATTCTCAAGAGGCGCAGGTATTATTGCTGTTGGAGTTTCAAGATAGTTTTTTTGCATGCATCCATCTTTAGTAGTAATAACCCAATAAAATTTATGAGAGAGGTCTGGATTATTATTTATATAAGCTTGATTAGTTTCAAAAGGTAAAATTGTTGAATCAAGAGTAGCTCTATCATCATATCCCCATTGATAGGTGTCTTGATCATTGAGTAAACATATAAATGCAGGTGCGGAATAATTAACAGCAGCAGAATCTGATAAATGTGGACCAACGAATAGTTGGAATGAGTCCTTACTTGCGCAAATATTTCCATCATAAGAACAAGCTAAAACAACCCAGTTCAATCCATTGGAAGGAAAGTTTACCAAACAAAATTGTCTTGTTAAGCCAGTTGCCCAAACTTCAGCACCACCAAGTCCATACCAATTATAAGTCATTCCAGATGGAGGTGGGACATCTGCGCCAAAATTATGGTAGTTTGAATTTATACAAACATGTGGTAAAGGTGCAATCACGATATGAGGTATAGCAGGTAAGTGTTGTTCAACTGTAACTAATACACTTTGAGAGTTTGTACATCCATCTGCATTTAGGTTAAATATATATTCTGTAGAATTTGGTGAAGAAAAAATGTTATCTAATGCTTCAGATATTAAATTACCTACTCCAGATGAGGAGTCGGGATTTATGCCGTTTACATAATGTCTAATCCAAGAAAATGTTGTCCCGGGTGTTAAGCTGATCGCCGAGTAATTAACAGATGAGCCTGAGCATACTCTTACATTATTTGGACTATTAAGAATTGGTTTTGGTTTAACATTGAGTTTTATACTGTCGTACGCTTGGCATCCTTTATCTAATAGAGTTATTCTGTATGTTACTTCAATCGGGAAATTGCTACTACTTGATAAAGTTTCTTTAATGCTATCAACTCCAGAAAATGAGCTATTAACTATTTGACTTACAGTATCCCTTTGCCAGTAAAACTGAGGATTACTACCAAGCATAGTTGGAATATAACTGAACTCATTTTCACTACACACAGATAGATTATGTGTACTGCTTAAAGTAGCTGGACTTTCTACTGTAACAGAATAGTAAGATGTATCAATTCCGCAAGAATTAGAAACTATATGTAGTATAGTTGTTGTTCCAGATGCAATCCCATTAATCTGAATTGAATCTCCATTTTCAGAGATAGAGTCTAATGATATAACTGAGCTATTAAGTGATACCCAATTTGTTCCTTCAAGATTTGAGTAAAGTTTAGATGTTTCATTTAAGCAAATAGAACTATCCCCGTTTAATATACCCGCAAAAGGCTGTGCTAGTACGTTGACATTTGTAACATCATAATCTACTCCACAATAGTTAGAATAAGTGTAAGTAATGTTTGCTGTTCCTGGGTTTACCCCATAAACTATTCCTGTTGAACTTACGCTTGCAATAGAAGTATTAGAACTGCTCCATGAACCACCTACTATCGAAGATTCTACTAATGAAGTTAGACCATGACAAAAAGTTGTTACTCCAGTAATTGTACCTGCATCAGGTAATGGAATAACTTCAATTGGGTGCATTGCTGTACCTGTTCCACAAATGTTTGTAACTGAATATATGATGGTATCTAGTCCGGAATGTACTCCTGTAACTAAACCTGAAGCACTAATTATTGCATTTGAGTTAGTTGTACTCCAAAGACCTCCAACAGTTGTTTCAGTGAAAATAAAAGTTGCACCAGCACATATATTACTTATACCTGAAATCGAGTCTACTTCAGGAACTTTATTAATAAAGATTGGGATAGTTGAAGTGTCAGAACCGCAATGATTATTAGTGATGTGCATAACAGTATCATATCCATAAAATAATGCTGTTACATTACCTAAACTGTCAATGCTTGCATTTCCTGTTTTTATTCTCCATATCCCTGTAGCTGTATCAGAAAATAATATAGAACTATATAAACAGACAGTTTCAACTCCTATTATTGGACCAGACTGAGGGATTGTATCTGTTACTACATAGATGCTATCTGTACTTATACAATTTAGTTTTGTAACGGTTAGTTTATACCAGCCAGAATCAATGAGTGTTAAAGTTCGAATAGGGTTTTGAAGGCTTGAAATAAAGCTATTAGGTCCAATCCAAGTGTAGCTTACTCCCGGAGTTGATGTTGTAGAATGTAAATTTAGATCTGAGCCTGAACATACTGGAGAATTACTTGATAATATAGGATTATTTGGAGGCGAGGGGTCATTTAGAGTTACTGCCAAAGAGTTTGATGTACAACCGCTCAATGAAACATTTATATTCGTATAAATGCCTTTTGTTAAGCTGTCTATTATAATGTTTCCCAAACTGTCTGATAATATACTACGGACAAAATAGCTTCCATTTTTCAAATAACTTACAGTATATAAAATATTGGAACCAATTCCTGTTAATACTATTTTACCATCATTATTGTTACATTCAGTTGGATTACTACTATAAAGTCCACCTATTGTGAATAGCACATTAACATTTACTGTTGCAGTTGTGTAACAACCTGTAGCTAGAGTATATGTTACAGTTGTTGAACCTGGATTTCTTCCAAATAATATGCCGGCAGCACTAATACTAGCCACATTTGTATCAGCAGATGTCCATACACCTCCTACAATACTATCTGTAAGAATAGAAGTAGTACCTAAACAAATTCCGGTATTCCCTGTTATTGGACTAGGATTTGGATAAATCATACTTGATACATTACTTGAGCATCCTGAAGCATTAGAAAGTGTAATGGTTAGAAGCCCTGGTGTTGAAGGATAAACAGTATAGGCAGGACTCCCAGAAGTATCTCTTAATATTAAAGGAGAGCCTATACAGCTTGTACTATCTGAAAATAAAGGGATGGGTAGTGGATTAATTTTAAATGGTTTTACCACACGACATCCGGTAGTAAGTGTATAAGTAATTGAATCAACACCAGATGATAGTCCGTATACTATACCACTGCTTGAAATTGAAGTAAGTATAGGATTATTTGTTGACCATACGCCTCCCGCTGTTAAGTTGTACATACTTGCAGAAGAATTTACGCATACTGAATCAATACCGATAATAGGTGAAGGAATTGGAAGAACAGTTACGCTTTTCTTTTGTAAACATCCTGTAGCTAAAACGTATGAAATTGTGTCTATGCCTGGGCTTGTTCCTGTTATGGTTCCTGAGGAGTCAATCATTGCTCTTGAGTTTGAAGTTGTCCATGTACCTCCAGGAGTTGTATTATTGAGTACTATTTGTGAATTCTGGCAGACTGAATCTTCTCCAGTAATTAAAGCAGGTAATGGATTTACACGTATTGAAATACCTTTTTTACAACCTGTTGATAATACATAATAAACAGAATCGTTACCTGATGAGATTCCAGAAACAATACCAGAATCATTCAGTGATGCAATGGATGGCATAATATTTAGCCAAGAGCCTCCTAAAGTTGTATTTGTCAATTGAATTGAAGTTCCCGGACAAAGTGTATCAGGACCTATTATATTCTCAGGTTGAGGTAATATATTGAGAACGAACTTTTTCTTACAAGTAGTTGGTAAAGTGTAAATTATAGTGTCTATGCCTTCATGTTTGGCAAAAACAAAACCATTATTTAGAGAATCTATTTCAGCATTAATTTGACTCCAAACCCCTCCGCTAGTTGAGTTGACTAATATTTGGCTACTGTTTACACATAAGTTTGAACTCCCTGTAATATTTTCAGGTAGACTATTAATTCTAATTGGTAGTTTAGTGTAGCACCCAGTACTCAAAGTGTAATATACAGTATCATTACCCGATGAAAATGCATGTAATTGTCCGATTTCATTGATCGTTGTACTTAAACCGGTTGTTGACCAACTTCCTCCCAAAGTACTATTTGTGAGTTGAATTGTTTCGAGAGGACAAGTAGAATCAGCCCCTAATATACCTGCAGGTAATGGATTTATAGTAATTGTTTTGATTGTGTAGCATCCCGAGGATAGTGTATAGGTAATATTTAATGTTCCCTCAGAATATGTGTTAAGTAAGCCTGAAGAGGATATAGTAGCAATGGAAGTATCACTAAGGCTCCAAGTTCCGCCTAAGGTAATACTACTAAATAATTCACTGTTACCTTTGCATATTGTAGTTGGTCCTGATATGTCTTCTGGGAGAGGGTTTACTGTTATGTTAATTGCTTTACTACATCCAGGAGATAGAGTATACAAAATAGTGTCATGACCAGCAGAAAGTGCTGAAAATATTCCATCTGAATTAATGCTACCTGAAGTTAAATTTGTTAAGGACCATACTCCGCCTAAAGTAGAATTATTATACAATATACTATTTCCAGGGCAAACTGAAGTGTCTCCCACAATATCAGCAGGATAAGGGTGGGAGCTTATATTTTGAGTAGTTTTACAACCTGTTCCAATTGTGTAAGTAATTATAGCAGATCCAATATCTATTCCTGTTGCTATACCACTGGAGGTAATACTAATTACGCTAGTATCACTACTAGACCATATTCCGCTTTCAGGTGAACTTGTTAAATGTGTTGGTGTATTTTGACATAAAAAAGTGGCTCCTGAAATTGGGGTAGGCAATGGATTAACAATTACAGTGTCTCTTGTTATATTGATGCATCCATTGATTCCTGTTCCTGTAATTGTATAAATGATGTTACTTGATGGGCTTGTTTTTACAGATGAAGTAGTATTAGCCGATAATCCTGTTATTGGTATCCAAGCATAAGAAATTCCACCCGTAGCGCTCAAAATAACACTATCATTCTTACAAATTGTATCGCTTGATTTAAGAGTGCCAATTTCAGGTAAGGGGAGAATTATTACAGATATGGAATCTCTATTACTTTCACATCCACCAATAGTTTGTGTTACATAATAAGTTACAGTATCTACTATCTCAGTATTGGGTATTGGAGATATACTATTGCCTGTTCCGCCTGAACTAGAAGAGTACCAAAGTAAGTTATCTCCCAAAGCAGTTAGTGGGCTTGCAATCGTATGTTTACAATATTCTAAAGTGTGATTTATAATTGGGGCAGTAGGATAAGTATTTACATATATTGGTTTGCTTCTACTCTGTGAACATCCATTGGCATCTGTGCCAGTAACAGTATAAATTGTAAATACTGTAGGTGAAGAATTTATTGTTATACCAGAAGTTGATGATATAGAACTAGATGATGTCCATAAGTAAGAAACTGCTCCTGAAGCAGTTAGCGTTGTAGTGCCTCCTGTACATACAGTATCCCTACTTGCAGATATATTTACGACAGGCAAAGAATTAACTATTACTTGAGAAAAAGCAGTATTACTACATCCATTACTGCCAATTGAAGTAACTGTGTAGGTTTTAGATGAGATTGGCGCGCAACTGATATTTTCGCCAACTGTATCACTTAAGTAATAGTTTGGTTTCCACTTATAACTTATTCCACCTGATGCTGATATATGTGCTGAGTCTCCAATACATACATTTTGTGTTGATGGAGTACAAACTATGGTTGGTAATGGTTTAATATGAACTATTATTGAATCAAAGAGACTTTCACATCCTGCAATAGTTTGTGTAACATAATATTTTTGAGTATCAACAGTCAAAGTAGAAGGTATAAACGGTGTAGAAGTTCCAGTAGAAGTAGGAGAAGAGTACCATTTTAATGTTGTTCCAATTGCATTCAGAGAAGATGCAGCAGAATATTGGCAATAAGAGATGGGACTCGTAGTAGTAGGTGGTAAAGGAATAGAATTGACAGAAATACTTACCGTTGTTTTATTTGTACATCCGTTTAAATTTGTTCCGCTTACAGTATAAACAGTATTAACAGGGGGAGAAGCTATTACATTATTGCCTGTTGTAGATGATAAATTAGCTGATGGTATCCAATTATAACTTATAGCACCGGAAGCTGTTAGTGTGGTCGAATTACCATTACATATTGTTGTAGAGGAAGGTGTTATATTAATTGAGGGTAAGTTATGAACAGTAATTAAAATACTAGCTGTATCTCGACACATATTTGTATCTATACCAACAACAGTATATGTCCTATTTGAAGTAGGATGGGCTAATGCAGTTGCCCCAAAAATATTCAGTCCAGAGCTTGGAGACCAATTATAAGTTGAACATCCACTTGCTGTGATAGTAGAAGTGTCACCAATACAAATACTACTAACTGACGATACTAAATTTAAAGTTGGATTTGGATGAATAATGACTACAAAAGAGTCTTTTTCACTGGTACACAATCTAGGTCTTTGAGTCACATAATAAGTATATCTACCAGGTATAGAAGTGTTAATTATTGGAGGTGTAGTTGTACCAACACCCGATAAGGTGCTGTACCACAAAATATTTGTTCCGCTTACATTACTAGCAGAGAGAGATGGGGGAGCATATTGGCAGTATTCTATCTCGCGATTGAGTATAATAGGTGTATTAGGGATTGTATCTATGAAAATTGTGTCATATATTATCTTTCTACAGCTATTGATATCTGTACCAGTTATTGTGTATATAGTAGTGCTCAATGGGCTCTCAATAATACTTGAACCAGATAAAATTGCAGCTGAGGTACTTGATTGCCATGAGTAGGTCAATGCACCAGTAACAGAAATAGAAACTGATGAGCCAATACAAATAGAGTTAGAAGAGTTAGTTACATTTATAGTTGGTAGTGGATTTACATGAATACTTGCTAGTGCGGTATCTTTACAGTTATTGATATCTCTGCCAATTACAGTATATAATCTACTAACACTTGGTTTTACCCGAACTGTCGCAATATTTGTATCTAGTAGGCTGGAAGTTGGTGTCCAACTGTAGTTAAGTGCTCCAGAAGCTATTAATGTTGTCGTATCTCCATTACATATTGTGTCAAGTGGCGGTATAATATTAATGATAGGTAATTCATTAATAATGACTAAAATAGAATCTCGAAGACTTTCGCAACCAGAATAGCTTTGCGTCACATAATACTTATAGTTCCCGCTAATACTGCTAGTCGGAGTGGGGGCAATACTTGTACCAGTACCTCCTGTTGCTGTTGTATACCATTTTAAACTTGTTCCTGTTGCTGAAAGTTGGGCAGTAGTAGCAAATCTACAATATGAGACAGGTGATATTACGGTAGGACGTAATGTTGAAGAGTTGATGGTAACGGGGACAGAAATACTATTTATACATCCATTTGAATTAGTTCCTGTAATTGTATAAATCGTTGGTGTTGTTGGTGACATGATTACACTAGCTCCAGTAGTAGAAGATAAGTTTTCTGAAGGAGACCAAATATAACTTGTTGCTCCGCTAGCAGTAACACTTAATGTGCCACCTAAACATACTTGAGGAGATGCTGGTGTAGTTGATATAACTGGCAGACTATTTACATTTATTATTTTACTTACACTGGAAGTGCAGTTATTTGAATCTGTTCCTGTTAAAGTGTATGTGGTAGATATAGTTGGAGTTGCAGTTACCGAAATTGCAGTGTTTGAGCTTAAAGTAGCAGCAGGCGCCCAAACATAATTTATACTACTACCTCCAGCAGTTAAATGAGATGCCCTACCAATACAAATAGAATTACTATCTGCATTTATAGAAATAGATGGTAATTGTAGAATAGTTATTTTTATAGAATCCCTTACGCTTTCACACGTTCCTACAGTTTGCGAAACATAATAATTGAATGTACCAACTATCGAAGTAGGTGGAACTAAAGTAGAAACACCACTCCCACCAGTTAAACTTGTATACCATTTTAAGGATTCTCCAATTGCCGATAATGGTAAAGAAGAAGATCCACGGCAATAAAAAGTGTCGTTAGCGGCTATTGGCGCGCTTGGATATGAATTAACTGTAACAGTAGCTGTATTGTTATTTATACAGCCATATACATCAACTCCAGTTACAGTGTATATAGTTGTTACAGTAGGTGATGCTATTACAGATGAACCAGTTGAAGATGATAAAGATGGGGATAAAATCCATGTATAGCTGTTGGCTCCTGTTGCTAATAATGATGTACTATTTCCTATACATATTATTCTATTTGTTACGTTTACTATAGGAATTGGTTTTACCTCAAACCGTCTAAATGTATCACATCCATGCGGCAAAGTATATGAAACCGTTGTTACTCCAACATGTCTACTGACTATGTATCCTGTATTGGAATCAATATAAGCTATAGATGTATCCCTTATCCACCATTTACCACCTGAAACTGAATTACGTAGTGTATCTGATTTTCCTAAGCATAGATACTGAGGGCCTGTGATTCCTCTTGGTTTGGGAACAACATCTACATCATAATCAATCAAGCAGCCACCTGAGTACGAAAATGAGGCATGAATGGAGCCAACTGTAGCAACAGCAACTCCCGAATATGTGCCCCAAGTCGAGTTTGTATAAGTATCTATTACTGAGATTTCTTCACCCATACAAGTATAGTAAGTGCCAAGATGAGAGCTTACTTCTTGTACGTGAATAGGAATTGATGTTTTACAGCCTGTTAAGAGTGAATAATAAACGTTAGTAACACCAGTATCATGTCCGGTTACTGTGCATAGTTCTCCTGTGGGTAATAAACTCCCTATACTGGAGCTTCCAATTGACCAATCACCACCTAAGGTTGGCGATGATAGACTTATAGTATGGCCTATACAAGTGACTCTTGTACCTCCATCAACTGTAATTTCTTCTGGGGTTGGGTTGATATTTACATTGATTATTGATGTATTTCTACAACCTAGTGAATCAGTGCCAGTTACTTCGTAGCTTATGGAAGATATTTCAGGACTAATTGGAGTTGCTAAAATAGAGGATCCTGTTGTAGATGATAATCCAATTACAGGAGACCATGTATATGATATTGCACCAGTTGCGGTAAATGTTGTATCTGAACCACTACAAATTGTTAGTGTACTTGGTGAGCTGATTACATTTGGCAGTGGATTTACTCTAACTGTATCATAACCTATATTTTGACACCCTAAACTATCTGTTCCGGTAATAGTGTATGTGATTCCCGATATTAAGGAGCAAGTTACAGATGAACCAGTTGTTGCCGAAAGACCTGTTGCAGGTTCCCAAGTGTAATATTGAGCTCCTATAGCAGATAGAATAGTATCTGTAGAAGCACATACTTTAATATTACTTCTAACTGATTTTACGTTGGGTAACTGTCTTATAAAGAAAATTAAAGTAATTGTATCCGTAGCTTCACCATCATTTACGGTAACTTTAATGGTATCTGATCCTGTAAAAGACGATGTTGGAGTATATTTTACTAAATGAGGACTTATAGAAGCACCGGTAGAGCTGACAGTATCCGATAACCCCAATATAGAACCATGCGTCGGCAGTCGTGTAATACTCCAGGATATAGTTTGTCCTATATCATTATCAGTAACTGCAAGGAAATTACTAATGATATTATTTGTAGAATTTTTACAAATATTGAGTGTAGTTAAGTGATCTCTATCGAATGTTGGGTTAAAATTTGCAAGGGTAGTAATTGAAAAAAGTACATTAATGCAAATAAAAATAGTAATCAGTCTAATTAAAGCTGTTTTCATAATTTCATATAAATAATTTTATAAAAGTACAGATTTTATTAAATATTTATATATTCTGCAGTTAATGGTTATTGTAGGTCTACAGCTTATTAAATAATTTTAAGCAGATTATATTCTCATATTTTTTCCGCCTTTGTTGTTATTCTCACCAACAAGCAGCCAGTTTATTCACTTTAGCAAATATACTATATGCGGCATCTATACTTTAATAGGCATTCTTGCTTTTCGCACCAACAAGTATAATACGTATTTTACCGAGACTAGTATAATTTATTGCATGTAAAATAATGTCATTAATTAAACGTAATAGGGTGAATTCATACACTAATAGCTTGTTGGTGCTAACACCAATAATGGCGAAATATGATATAATACTCTACAAAATGTAACTACTACACTTATACCCACTTGTAGAGTTAAATGCTACAATATTTTAAGCGAATATTAATATTGTTTCCGGGTGTAGTTTCTTCGCTGTTTAAACGTTAGGTTTTATGGTACAGTAATTTACCTGTCAGCAAATGATACGTAGGTCACTTCTTTATTGTCTGGCTTTTTAATAGTTACCTCTCTATTAGATACAGCAATAACCCTACCTATTAACCGATTATTTTTTGTAAGAACCATATCTGGGCTTACGACAAAATACCCTGTATCATCGGATTTGATTGTGTCAAAAACCAAAATATCATAACCGAGAAATTCATCGCTGCTGCACTTCCACTCATATTTTAACAAGATGTGCCTTTTACTTTCGATGGAGTTACAAGAATAAAAAAGTAATATTAAAGCAAATAAAATAAATTTGACCATAGAGAATAATTTTATTGTCCAGATGATTGTGGTGTGGCTGGTGTTTGAGGTGTAGCAGATGGATTAGCCTGAGAGCCAGGCTGGGTTTGTGTGCCAACAGGTTGACCATTGACAGAGACTTGCATAGGTGATGCAGTGGTTGACCATAGTAGAGATTGTATTCCTTCGTCTTTCTTTCCAGAGACCAAGTATGTTTTATTCACAATAGTCAATTCAGAGCGACCCTGTATGCTCTCAATTGGCAAGTAGTCTCCCATAGCTTGGTAAAGCCCGGTATTTCTCTCATCTGTGTACTGCGATGGAAATGAATATCCCGGTTGGGCTAAGACCGACACGTCCTTGAAATTACTTAACCCAGAAAGTTTTGTCCCAAATGATACCCCTCCTGCCCAGTTTGCATTTCCGCCATTGCACCCATAAATGCCAGCAATATTTCCATCTCCAGACCAGTTAAAATTAATTTTCCCCCAACCTTCCATGCTCATTTGCTTTTGCGCACGATCACCAATGGCTGCGTACTTACTTGTTGGAACGCTTCCGATTGCACCATCTACCGCAGATGAATGAGACCACAAACCAAACTCTTTTGTTTTTCCATATTTCGGCCCTAACGTAGAGGTTACACTTTGTACTTGTTGTGCAATTTTTCCTAGATCGGTAACTGCAATGACGGCAACTACATCGCGTTTGGCATCAAAACCTTTGCTGTGAGTAATATCGTATGCGCGTGTTAAGGCTGCTGCATGAAACATTTTGTCACCTCCATGATGGTTCGCAGTAGTGTAGGCAAGTATATAAACATAATCCCCGTTCACGTCCTTTGCTCCGATTGGGCTATTGGCAGCATAAACATACGGGCTTTGTGATGGGAACTTTTGCATATACTTATCCAAACTACTAAAACGGATAGCTCTAGTGTCAAATAGACGATTTCCAAAATCTAAACTATTTCCAGCCCCAGCCCATTCATTATCCTTCATTTTACCGTTATATCCATACTGATAAACTCCACCATTAGCAATCATGCTGGTGCTCATTTGTGGTAAGAAGGAGATACTGTCTTTTACCAAGTTATTCAGCTTTATGGTGTATGGTGTACTGCCCGATAAGCCATTGATAATTTTTAAAGTAACGGGCGCATCGCTAGGCGGGGTAAAAGTAATGTTGTTAGCACCAGTATACAGACTATAAGTACCAATGATGACTCCTGTAGCATCCACAATTTCCACAATAAACAAAGCACCAGCAGGTATAGCTGCTACCATTACTTTATAGGTGTGCGATACACCTCCCTTCATAGGAGCTATAGTGTAGGCAACACCACCGCCACCCGGTGCTGTAAGGTTGTAGGTAGCCCCTGAAGTGGCTGTAGTACCTGTACCAAAAAACACCTCGCCACCTGTAGGTAAACTTACAGCACTGTAGTTGTGTTCAGGTAGGTTGGTAATGGTGGTGGCCGGTATGGTATAAGTAGTTTTGCCACTGTTTTTATTTCTACCCGGCATCAGCATACCATAAGGGTAGTAGTCTGATACACTTTTATCTACAGACTTGTAGTAAGCAATCGTATGGTTTAAGCCCGGAGTATCTGATATACTCTGTCTTATATCGTTTATGGTCACCATTACGTTACCTAGGTGGTCGGTAAGTTCATATAGTTTTTGCCCTAGTATATGTGCATATACATAGCGTGTGGTAAAGGTATTATTATATGGGTCTGTAGCCTCCATGTTTATTTGGTCTTGCAGCTCCAGGCTATACCATGGCTTACGGTCTACTATGGTAGCACTATCGTGTATGTTATATTCATTATCATCATACTTATACTTCTGTGCCGGAAAATAGGTTTTACTTCCCAAGCGAGATGAGCCATAAATGTCGTGAGATGCTAGCCAAAATCTACCACGTCTTACACTACCGTCAAACTGGAAAATGCGTCTGTTGTATTTATAGGTAGCCAGAATATTTCCTGAGGCATCTCTTACATAGTACTCAGTATTTCTGAATATACCACTATCCAAGTTATGGCTTAGGGTTTTAGATATTCTATTACCGGCACCATCGTACCTAAATATTAAGCTATCTATACCATAGCTTCCGGCAGCAGTTGTCCAAAGCACTTTGTTGTATAGGTTCCATACTATAGTGTCTCTACCTGCTACCATATCTTTTATGGTGTTGCCGGTAGCATCATACATATAGGTAGCCGCACCTGTGCTGGTGTAGCTGTCATTTTGTTTAATGTCGTTATCATAATGGTCATCTTCTGTTTCTTCTACGGCATATAGTTGATTTAGGCTGTAAGCACTACCATCTCCATAGGTGTAAGAAAGCCTATCCATAGCCAGGTTAGCTGGGTTATTGCCGTTGCGTATCAGTCGTTCTATATTGCCATCAGCATCGTAGCTGTACGCATTATAGTACTGTTCGGTAGGTGTTGGGGCACCGGTAGTAGGGTCAAAGTAGGCATACTTAGCGGTTTTAATTCTATTCAGTTGGTCGTACACAAAGCTACGCGTTAGCCTGAACAATGATGTGTCGGCATATCCGGTAAACAGTCCTATGGTATCGCTAGGTAGGTGCACGGTTTGTCGGGCTATGTTGCCATTGTACAACTTACGATTTATATCAGTATTATGTATCAGTGTCTCCCCATTTATAGCGGTGTAGTCGCGTTTAAAATAGTCTAGGGCATAGGCCATAGCATCGGTAGCTACTATGTTATCTTGTCCGTCTTTACCCATATCCAGGCTCTTGTTCAGCGTGTCTCCGTTTACAGATTTTATCCAGCCCTGTATGGTATAGGCAAAGTCTATTCCCTGCACTCTAAGGTCGCCCACCTCTACGCGTGCCAATGGACCATGCTTATAATAGGTATATTCTGCATCTCGCTGCCATATTTGGCCATCGTTACTGGTTTCTACTTTAGTTATGCGGTTATCATCGTCATAGTAATAACGTTGGTAATACTGATCAGCAAAGCTTCGATTGTAGCTCAGCATATTTACCTTGCCACTTATCAGGTCATAATCATAGTCTATACGCTTAAATCTTTGGTTTACCCAGCCCATTTGCGGACAGTCTTGTACTAGGGTTTTTACATTGCCCTGCACATCATAGCTGTAGTGGCTACAGTAGGTATATTGTTTTTGAAAGGTGTCAATATCCCAAAGTGTATCAAAATATTTTATAGCAGCTATACGCTTACGCAAATACTGTTGTTTATCCATACCTCTTATTGTATCTAGCCCTACAACAGAGGTGTCATATATACTTACCACTACATCGAAGCGTGTTTTATGCAATATGGCAGTGCGCACATCAGCATGTGGTAGTAGTCTTAAGTTGTCAGAAATATCATCACCTACCTTGGCTTGCCCGGTCTCTATTATCCTACCTTGGTCGTCGTATAGGTTGTAGGTGTAAAATCTATCAGGTGCTTGTTTGTTGTTTTGAGATAAGATGAGGCGCCCTAAATTATCATACCAATAAGTAACGGCACTTTCGGGCGACATAGTTAATGTAGGCGCATTCAGGCTGTTATAGTTAGTTTGTGTTCGTTTACCATGCCATCCATACAAGTCGGGATAGTCATATAAAGTAGAAGTGAAACGCCTTCTATGGTCTATCTCGGTCATTAAAGAAGTATCCAATTTCACTACACCCATAGGAGGTATGGTTGTTGCCAAATTTCCGGCTCTGTCGTAATAGTATAAGGTGTAATTGAAACGCTGGTCAATAGCTCCCCTGTATAAATGCTCAGTTATAGAGTCTGCCATCCACGATAGGGCTAAAGCTCTTAGGGTATTTTTATAAGAGTCTATGTAATAGTTATAATTAACTATACCTTCTATAATACCGTTGCGCAGTATGTTTCGTTCGCAATTATTGAAGGTATCTACATCGGCATATATGGGGTCAGACTCATCGTATAACAAGGGATTACCTAATAAAACATCTTTTAGCCGTAAGTTTTTAGCTAGTTTAAAACTAGTCATACCTTTAGCTTCAATAGTATCGGCAAAACCTGTGCGTTTAAGTAAAATATTAAAGTAACGAGTGTTAGTGTCTCCTATATCTGCACGCAAATAGGGTGCAGAAGTAAGAGCTATAATCTTGTATTGGGTATGACGGTAAGCCGGTACCCATTTAGGGAACTTAAGGTATACATTCCATAGTGAATCTCCTCCACCAAAGTAACGATACCAGTAAGAACCATCAGAACAACGGTAAGCATACAAAGAAGAATCGTGCAGAATAGGTACACTATTGCTTGCAAAAAAGATATCGCCTGTACTTACGGTGTTACTATCTTTTACATAGCGAAATATTTTACGAAGTGTATCAAAATAAGGAAGCGTACCAGACGGATCTGAGGTATATAAATCGGTAACTATAGTAGCATTATATGGGCTTACATAAGATGTTTTAGAGCCTGCGTAAGAAGGTATACGGGCAACTAAATATTGTGCTTGTAAGGAATCTAATACAGTGTAAGGGGGTAGGTTTTGGAATTTATAAGCATAGCTTAAATAGTTTTGCTTTTTGGTTTTATAATAGTCGCGGTTTATGGTAGATTCATAGTAAGGATTATAAATGATACCCAAAGAAGAATGTTCAGAACTGTACTTAAACATTTGGTATGCAGCACGAGATATTTGATAGTTAGGTGTACTTGTGGTCCGTAATACCTCATAATAGTCTGCGGGGAAGAATTCTGTACCGTTCCATACCGCTTTAATATCGCTTATATGGTGAATGGTAAATGGAGTACCTGCACCAAAAATATCTGTAGCACTTGGCATTACAGTACCTACAGGCACATATAAGTTGCCAATAGACAGTGTATCATTCATTTTTAAGAATCTATCAGCATTATGCTTAATAATGTAAGGTGCAGAGTAGGTGTCTACAAAATTTTTATAAATGCCAAGTTTATCAAAATCGTATCCTGCATTATTTATAGCTACCCTAATACCACCCAGACTGCTGCTATCCATGTAAATACCATCAAGTAATATAGTGCCGGCTACTCTGCCATATCTGGCCAAAAAAGTATCAGCATTTTCTTTATTATTGAAGCTAATATTACTGTAACCAAAATATAGCGGCATTTTCATAGAATCAGCAAGGGCACAGCTGTGTATGAAATTTTCATATTGCTCACCATCGAAAGTACGTTTCAACCTGAGGTTAGTAAAGTTCATCATCATATTTTGCCATAGAGGGTGGTCACTACCCTTTAGGTTATATGCAGCCATAGTATCGGAAAAGTCTTGGTATATTTTACGCATCTCGGTACATGGCACACAAGATGCTATACTATTATTGGCTAGGTTCATGGTAGCTATTGTATCATTCCAACAAAGCATAGGACATATATGACTAAGCGTAGCAGTGCCTGTAGTGTCGTATATAGCCACATCTGTAACAAAGCTGAAAACATTCATGTAACCCATGGCCACTCTCCCTGATAAAGTATTGACGCAGGATACTGCATAAATACTTACACTATCGCCTCTTGAGAAGGCATTGCCACAGTAATTACTGGCTCTGAAATATATTCTTACTGTATCTCCAGGAGGCATAGGAAGGCTGTGGTCTCTGAATACATTAAGCTTGTACACTGTATCAGAGCTATTCCAAGCAGATTTATATTCTACTTTATCAGTTCCTAGTATAGTATACATCCTAGATTCAAACTCATTGGTAGTATATCTTAAAGTGTCTTTTCTGAGTGTTCCGGGATAGCGCAATGCGTTTACAAACTGAGTATCATTAAAGTAGAGTTTCATGGCAGCATAGAAAGAGTCACTTTTGCAATTCTGTCCTTCTGTTAGGTCTGGCAGAGCCGGCATATAGCTTACTATGTAAGGATTACATAAGTCTGTAAGAGCAAGGCCATTTCTTACTATGGCAAATCTTACCATCTCAGGAGTATATGTACCATTAATAACTATACCTGCATGACACATACTATCTAGTGTATGTCTAACATCAGACAAAACCGACGTATCTAGTACAGCACAATTAATAAGCTTACCTACAATATAGTTGACCTGAGAATTACATAATAGTGAATCTGATGCACTATACAGACTTGAAGTACTATCGTATAATGAAGATAAAACACTGTCGGCAATTGCACCACCGGAAGCCAGAGCAGTAATAGATGACATAAGCCATGCAGCATGATCTACGCCAGCCCAAGAAGTATCGCTAATAATATCATAGATATCGGGTGCACCTCCAGTGGCCGATATACCTCCAAAAATACCCACAGGCTCTAATAGCATTCTGTTATCTGCACAGTGAGGGCAACCATTACCACCACTAAAAACAACTCTGTCTATAAATCGCTGTCTGTTGGTTAAGTATAAGCTAATCAGGTTAGAGAAGTATTTTTGTTTTACATAGTCGTTTACAAGTAAGCGATGAGATATTTCGTAAGCATATAATTCTTCGGTACATACCAGATCCATAATAGAGTCACCACATCCACAATAAGCGGCTTGGAATATAGGGAAATCTAACCTGATAGTACCACCCATGAAAGTACTTAATGAGTCAACCGCAGAAGATAGTCCACTAGCAGTTAGGTACGGCACTGCAGGATCTTTAGCTATAATACTATCAAGCAATAACAAATGTTGTGTCTCTGCCATAGAAAAGTTTGGCAGTACTTCTAGTGCTTGTTTAAACGTATCTTCAAAACATGCATTCAGGTAACAGTATTCAGGATGCAAAGGCAATAATGCTGCGGCTATAGGGTCACTTGGTTCGGTAGCAATTGATAAGTTGTATAAGTTAATAAAAGAATCTATAGACATCGTCCTCATATTGGTATATGTAACACCATTGATGGTCATTGTGTCGCTGAGTGTATATCGAGTACAAGTATCTTGATACCGGTATTTTATATAGTCCGACCAGTAAGCTCCGCCTGCAACTATATTTGAATCTAGATGAGCACCATTCGTATCAATACGAATGGTAAATATAGAATTGAAAGTACCTACAACGTGTCCTAAAGAGTCATGATATTTGCCATACTTTGCATTGGGGTGCAATTCTTGCATCATTTCCCACCTTTTTTGTCCACATGGGCTCGATATTGCTCCGGGACATGGAAATTGTCTTTTCTCAACAGCCTCTCTTATAAATTCAGGTTGTTTTTTTACACAGCTGCCTATTGCAAAAAATGAGTCTAAAACAGATTCAATATCAATCGGCTCTACAGTTAGCTCTTTATGAATATTATACTGACCCTGATTTAGGTAAACAGCATTTATAGGACCTTCAAACGGTGTGTAAGAGGTAGTTAGTCCATTAGTACCTATTGTGGAATCTTCTCTGTAAACTACATTATCACATACATCAGATACCTCATAATAGTAGCGCACTTTAGTACCTAAGTAAAGACCCGGGCAAAGTTCAAGAGGTCTAAAATCATAAGCATACTGGAAATTGACTGAACCAGCTGCATCATTAAAGAAATCTAAATCTGCAATTTTGGTATTCCCATCTTTCATTTGAGGAGCACCATTAAGCATATCTTCATTATAAACAGTGGGTTCCGGTACAGACATTGGATCTATAGCAATTCGTGCTGAGTCTCCTCCGGTACCTATAAATGAGCTCGCAATTATTCTTCCTTTATAATCTTTTATTTCACTACTCAGCTGTCCGTTAGGGTCTTTTTGTATGGTTTCTCTATAGTATTCTGCATATCCTCCACCAAGGCCAAGTAACCTATTAATATTAAACTGACTGGCACTTACGTAATTGAACTTTGCTACATTAGAGTCTTTAATTTGTAAGCTTGAACCTAAACCACTAATAACCTGAATTCTATCTTCATAAGCCGGAGCTAATATTGAATACGTAAATGGATAGCCTTCTGCGTCAGGTACATATTGTTGTACACCGCTCATATCCGGATTGTCAGGAGAAAAATAAATACCAGACTTTGCTGTTTTATGTACAGGAGAAATAAAGTAATCACTAGGACAAGACCCGGGTATAGTATCAAAATCTGCAGCTTTATAAGGTAGTACTGTGGCGTCGTTTAAGTCAAAATTATATACATAGTTAATCTTAGGTTGAATCACAGGCACAGGCAAAAAGTTTATACAAGGTCTCCCCTCATAATCATACACGCTTTTTGTTGCAATCACATAATTTCGATCTGAATTAAATCTTGTAACGCTCTCCCTATTTTTCAGCATACCATCAAAATAGCTGATAACATGCTTGTATTTTCCACCTTCAGCAAAATTGATATTATAACTCCAATTCATACTGTCATGCATGAATGCGCTTGATAGTTCGTAGTATCCATCTGATCCTAAATCATTTATACTTCCATAGTCTACATCGCCATTAGACCATGAGCTGTATATGGGATATTTGTATGTGTTTGAGTCTGGTCTTACCATTCTAGCTCTAAATACAACGTATCCATGAGGATACACAAGAGGTATGTTATAATAATTTTCTGTTAGCCAAACTCTAGAGCTATTGTGCTTGAAGTCAAATTTAAGTTTGTTTAGGTCTGTTTCATATGTTGTAGATCCAGTAATTGGGTCAACCTTATAATCATCTACGTAAGTCCACTCCAACTCATAATTTGCAGGCTTTACAACAACAGGAGTAGTATCCCACATAGTAGTCCCAATAAATATTTTTAGCCTATTTTCTTCTTCATGAGGTACTGGTGTGGTGAAAATTCCTCCGGAAGCTCCGTAATAGTCAGTTCCGCTTAATCGTTTGTCATATCGCTGCGTGATTATAGTATTTTCAACTGCCCAACAGTCTTTGGTAGAATCTAATAGACTAATAGGAGTAACACTACCTGTAGGAGATACATCCCATTTGTAAGCTCCAGTTACTATAAGCATTGTTTTATAATAATTACTGAATCGGGCTATATTCTGATCCTGATAGGCTGTATGGTAATCTGATTGAGTTATATTAGCAACAGTTAAGGTGTCGTAAAATACATCATATAGAGTAGTATCAGCTAAGGTTTTATACCCTCTAAATTCATAAGTTATCTTATGAATAAATCCGTCTTGAGTTTTCGGATAAGTGTTGTCTATCATTAGTTTGATGATAGAAGTTTTAGACTTAAACTTAAACTCCGGCTGCCAGCTTGTTAAGCCTAGTGTAAGCATTTCTGTCCACTCGTTACACCAAGTAGTTATTGTATCAGGAAACCCATGATGCCTGATGTCGTAACCACTTTTTATGTTCGAGGCTTCAGTTGTTGGAAACTGAAATCGCTGTGCGCTTGCAGAAGAATGCAATAGCAACAATAGCATTAAGCCGAGAATATTACGGATAAACTTATTAGCCTTCATGATACATTTTTTTACAGCTTAGAGTATAGTTTATAGTTTTTATATTTTTTTAGTTCTACCGAACCATTATTTATTGTGAAGTATTGCCCAATATCTTCTATTTCCAAATCTGTTTCATACCTGAAGTCTGTGCATTTGATTTCATGGATATAACTAAGTTTTTTTCCAGGCTGTATGTCATTTTCCGGCATGCTTATTTTCATTTCGTAACGCAAAAGTTTCTTGTCAGATTTTAAATACACGAGGTTGATATAATCGATAATTATATCATCTTTGAAGCCCATTTTTACTGAAACAGTATCTGCGTTTATTTTGCTATTAGCTACATATCCATGCTTCATGATGAAAGAGTCGGTATATGCGCCTAAAATTTTACTGTTAAAAAGTTCGTCTTCTAAACCGGCTTTATACTCTTTGGAATATCGTTTGTGTAGATTTATAACTGCTACTGTTTTATTAACATGATTAGCTTTTATATACCAATCTTTACTGTAGATATAAGCATGAGACTTAGAAGTATTCATACTAAAATGCTGTACTTTATTATTGTAAGCAAACCCTTCAAGTTTTTCTTTATTTGAATTGGGATAACTAATATCTAGAGTGTACTTATATTGTACAACATTCTTATTCAGTATATTAGAATACACTTCTCTAATTTCTTCTTTACTTATGACTTGAGCGGCGGAATGTAGTGATAAGAAGCTCAATGATAATGTGATTAATTTATTCTTCATATGCTACATTATTTATGATTACTCATTCTAGATTCCGATACGGTCATTATTCCATTAGCAGTTTCTACTTTAACTCTCACTAGTTTACCTTCTTGGTCATATTCGTAGAATTTTCCGAAATTGTTTTCATCTAGCGTAGCCATTAATTTTTGGTTCTGTGGGTTATAAACAAACGATTTCATATTTGACTCTACCGGGAATATTCTAATATCATCAATGTAATAGCCTACGGGTAAATGCAAGTAACATTCGTAATCTGCGTCAGGTACATCAAACGTAACTTCATATTGTTGCCACCCTTCAATGATTTCTGATTGTTTTTTGAATTTATAGAGAGAACCAAATTGTACACCGGAAGTTTCAGGTATATCGTATGTAGTAACAACTTCAGACGTTGGAACATTGGCACGTTTCATCCAGCAAGACAGTATATACTTTTTACCTTTGCTTACAACAAACGGCAAATACTCATTGTTTCTTCCAAATCCCCTACCACTTTCCCTATTATAGGTGTTATACCTAGATGTGAGTCCTTCATAACGATTATCTAAGTAAATAGGGATAGAGAATCTGTAATTATCTGCAGACGATGGAGGTGTGCTGTAGCTGATTAATAACGAATTGTATCCCGAGTGAGCAAAATTATTTGATATCAATAACCCAGAAGGATTGGCAAGATTCATAATGTCATATATGGGATTTAGATATACTGCATCTACATTATTGAATTCAGTCTTTATAAAAGATGGTTTATGGTTTATAATTGACTGCTTAGTATGGAGTACTTGATAATCTTCAAATCCATCAAATAGGATATCACCTTGTCTGGCATTATTTGCAACGGCAATAGGAATATCTTCATTATAGCCTAATAAAGCAGTGCTATATATTCCTAATGCATTTCTTTCTTCTATCTGAATACCTGAAGGAGACCATTTGGTTTGAGTAGTAGATTCTACCCAATCTCCTTGATACATGCTATACCTACTGTATGGGAACGCATTACAATGGTCAGGGTATGCGGGATAAAAGAATAACCTTAGTAATGAATATAAACCTTCTCCTCTACCACCTGTAAATCCTGTATACATTCTGTCCGTTAGCATACTATATTGAGATTGTGGTCTATAAATACCTCTTTGTCCTATTGAATATGGATTAATGGTATCAGCATTTAATAGATAGTTATAATCGCTAACCGTATTGGAGTCAGAATAGCTGATAGCGTTGGAATTAATTACATTGTTATTCATGTAATACATTATAGAACCATCACTTTCTATTGGTCTAGTACTTGTTTTATAAACTTCAGTATTTGATTGAAGTAGATTTTTTGCGCCTGAACTTATTACTTGAAAAAAGACATTGCTATACACTACGTTAGTATCCCATAGTTCTGTGTTTTTAGGGAACCTAGGTAATATCATACCTTCACAGTGACCTGGTATGTAAGTAAAGAATGTATCTGGGTAAGGATCTGTTGAAGTACCCCAAATAATAGGAGGGAACTTTGACGAATCTGGGCCAGCTACTTCTATGTTTATAACATAGTGTGGGGGTACATATACCTCACCCATATACCATGCAATTGTAGTAAACGTGCCTGAATAATTTAAGTAGAGTTGATCTCCAACTATCAAATTTGGATCCGGATTTAAGAATCTTAATATTCTATTACTATCTGTTTTCGCAGCGGGAATGATTCCTTTATAGTTTATATTCTGATATGATGGCCCCAAACCAAGATAACTCCAGTAAGCAGGCACCTTAATGTCGTATTCTTTTTCTCTGTACTCATCAGTCAAAGACGTTAACAATATTTCACCGGTTTCACCGTCAAAGACTTCATTAGTTTGTGTATAATTAGCACCATCCTTGAAGCTTTTTACTTGCTTTAAAATTCCATATTGCTGAACTATTTTAGTACAAGTGGCTGATCTAAACTGTGTTTTACTTGTAGATATCCATGGGAACATAAGAGGAATTGGAATTGGGAAAAATGCAATTTGAGATACATTCAGATTTACATTAAAGTTTGATTCTATTGATTCTTCTGTTTTTTCCCTCGTATCCATAGACAAGTCAACATCTACACCTACAATTTTAGGTTGTACTTCATATCTATTGAGGGTCCTATTGTACACAAAACAATCAACCGTATTATTTAATTTTCCATCTGCATCTAAATTGTAGATGTACTCTTCTCTTGCCTTGCTTTTGAACTCACCAGTATTGTCATAGTATCCATTAGATACTGACTTCATTTTTCCATGCATATCATTCATGACAAATGCAAATGATTGACTTGCAGCATAATAACTTGAACGATAGAAAAATAAGTTAACATCGTTACTGGTAGGACTTATAGGTGTTATTTCAGAGCTAATCGGAAAATCTTTTGCAGTGTAAAATTCATAGATGTCTAATAGCTTTGATGATCTACCCTCATCTTTATGTATGCTAGTCACAAATACCTTAGAATATCCAACACCTGCAGCAGGAAAGTACGATTCTCCCATTGGTAACTCTTGATACAATCCAATAGGATCCATCGGTGGCCATCTTCTGCCTTCCGCAGCAATATATGGGGCTGGCATTCTAAAAGGATTTTCATCACCACCTAATATAGGTTCGTAAGAAGCAACTCCAGTACTTACTCCGTTTTCAGAATATTTATATTCTTTTCCATATGTTGCACTAGATTCATTATATCCTGCTATACTATTCCAGGAGTCACTAAAAACTAGTTTTTTTACTCGTTGCCCTCCGCCTTTCTTTTTCATAGTAGGGCTTTTCAATCTTACCCATGATTTACTAAGAAGAATAGATTTGCCTATATCTCTATTTACCATTTTCACTATTGGATTTCTAAAAAGAGTTGTTAGCTCTGCAAAATTGGCTAACATATGTCCTATTGCTTCTGCAACATTTGCTGTAGGAGCAGAATATTTATAGACCATAGCCGGCGAATAATATCTACCCATATTTATAAGTGTGTACGTTGCCGGATGGACTCTACATTCTGTCCCCCCTTCTGGGTCAACTTCATCGACTTTAAAAAAGCCATGTATACCATCAGTGCAAAAACCGGTATCAATTATTTTCGCAAAGCCTTTTACATATTCATATTTGTAGGTAGGTCTCGTGTTAATATAGAAGTTATAATAGAGCATACCTCCATCTGGTACATAGTCCTTTATTGTGCCGGTAACTTCTTTACCTATATTCCGTTCGAAATAAATATACTGATTCACAGAGCGTTTACCATTATATAATCTATTACCTGTATTATAACTTTCTGTATTTCCAATACCTACTACCTTGAACATTTCGCAAGCTTGTTTATCCTGTACATAGGCATAATCATCCATTTCGTAAGAAGCTTCGATTTGCCCTCCTGAGGGTAATTGTATTTTTGTTAGTGACCAAGCACTAGCATAATTATCAAGGTTTTCATCCTTTTGATTTACGTAAGGATATTCACAATTAAATGGAGTCTCCGAGCTATTAGGCTTGTAGTATCCCCATCTATCTTTACTTGCATAATCATAATTAGGATTATAGTCATATTGAAAACTATATGGGCTCATCATTGATATTTGAGAGTTTCCATATTTTGTATATATCCTCTTTAAAGTAAGCTTTCCGCTATCTGCTGTTGTAGTTTTATTAGGAATACCTTTACATAGCATATAATCATATGAAAAAATGATTGTTTTTATAGGAACAGCAATATTTCTATGAATAAATCTTTCATGTTTGTTGTATAATTTTATAGAATCTAATTTATATGATTTAGAAGGCCCCGATAAAGATGAGTTATAAGGTCCTTCTCCAGAATATACCCCATCAGTAATAATAGCACTGGTAGAACCACAAGCATCAAATCTAGGTGACGTAAAAAATTCTGCTACATAGTTTTTAGTTTCAATTGAGTGTAAGTACCACTGTTCCCTAGACCCTATTGAGTACATTGCTTTATCATCTCTATCATCCGAAACAAATCCGAAACTATGCTGTGCCTGTCCGTTTTGGTAAGGAGCACGCCATCTGAAATCTTTTTCCTTTAAGGAATAATTAAATTTAGTGTATGATCCAAGATCATCATCTGATATACCATTTCCTGTAACATCCAGATAGTCCTCAGATAATATTGATGTTAGCAGATAGGAGTGAGTGTATGATGGGGTAACAACTGCACTATAGTAATTGTCAACACCCTTATTGTTTGATCTTGAGTCATCAGAGCTGCTGTAGGAAACTAGACCATTAGAAGGAGTAGGTCTAATGCTTGCGTCATCCATTGGTGTAGACACACTGAATGTCACCTCTTTTTGAACATTGTTTGTTGCAGGTATTCCATAAATATATTTTTTTCCATCTTTTTTAATTTGTGTGATCTCAGATATACTATTTTCTTTTTTCCCCAGTAAGCCAGTACTTATGCGTGGAACAGATTCTTTAGCTGCATTTGGCCCATCTTGAAATCCATTGATGCTGGTATAGTTATAAAGTGGTGTAGTGACCCCTATGCCACTCATCTGCATTTCAGCTGCAGTTTTGAAATAAACAACATTTGCTCTAGGTGTTCTTCTTTCAGTTGAATGTATTTTTTTAGGTCCTAATCCATTGTATTGATCAACGGAAACTGGTCGTAACTTGTTTACTTGATTGAACCAATCTTCGTCTACACTTGTTAGTTCGCCACCCTCCTTGAAATATACATTTTCATAAATGCTACCGGTATCAGATTTTGTAAATTTCTTCTTATAATTATCCCAAGGCTGTGTTGCAATTTTTGTAGTTGTATTATTATAATCTGCACCTATACTGAATAAATCAAAAATACCAAACTCAGTCGCAAAGGAATTAGATTCGTTATCTGATTCCACACGAGAGTCAAAAAATGATCCATAATCATTTCTAACAGGTCTAAATACTCCTCCGGTGCCTTGCCCACTTACATTGTATATATCGTAAGAGGCAGATGAGGAGGGTAGGTATCTCATAGTTTTATTAAAATTTCCATCCTTATCTCTTGAAAAATCTTGTATAAAATCACATCCTGGGTGATCCTTTAAACCATCTTGCAGATATAAATACCCATAAGCATCTCTTGTTCCATCATTATTAACTTCTTGTATTGTTCTCGCCATATTACCCCTCACATATAAATAGTTCCATTTAGCTTCAGGCCCAAGCTTAACTCTTGCATAAAATGATCTCGCAATACTGGAGTTAGTTTGAATTGGAACATAGTTCTGTAGACCTATTGGTATTGATGTGTGATACGATTTACCTATTCTATTGCTATATTTTGATTTTGCCGTTTGAGTTGTTCCGTCCTTAGCTTTATATTCTTTTTGTTTTTCGCTAACTTTATTTGCTGTAATTCCTATATCAAAATTTACATTCTTTACTCCAGATCTAGAATTAAATCCATTACTGAAGCCAAAATCAAAGCCTAATTCTGTTTGATTAGCTTTTTCTGCTAAAGGCATTGTATAGTTGAAACTATAGTCTATATCTGCTCCAGAACTAGAACCAACGCCAATATTGAGTCCAAATGAATATGTTTTTTTATATCTTAAATTAGCAGATATGCCAAGATCACAGCTTACACCTTTGTAATTATCAAAAGTTATCGCAAAACCAATCTCTGGTGTAATAGATATATTAGGTTTTGGATCTCCATTTCCAACGAATTCTTTCCCTACCCCAATTCCATATTTATCAACAATGTTTTCTTTTATATTGTACTCTTTTCCTAATACTTCTCCATCAAAATCATCTGGAATACCTCGTACTGTTCTATTAATTTCTCCCGGATTAATATTCCAGCCTAGGCCCACCCAACTGGCTTCTTGTTCCATCGTCACACCTCCGTGATAGGCTATATTTACCGGATAGCCTT